>JBHIAG010000016.1:0-28196 GCA_046758465.1 Terriglobia bacterium
TGGTGGGCAGCGAGCAGGCCGCGCCCGGCTGAATCTCTCCAAACGGCTCATAGTCACAGCTCCCCACGGCATTGCCACTGGCATCGGTGCAAACACGCGTGGAGCCCAGGTGGTCAGGGTGGATATAGGTCGCCGTCGAGGCCGTGCTACCCGTTTGTTTGACGAGACGTTGGCCGCCAAAGAAGATGTAGTCGGTCCAGTTCGAGCCGTGCTTCTCGGAAATGACCACCGCCGGCGTAGAAGTAGTCGGTCACCGTGCCGTTCAAGTCTTTACGCACGCGCGGGTTCCGCGCGTCATACTTGTAACTCTGGCTCTACCATGACCTTAGGCTTAACGCAATCTTAAGAGCAATCTCTTGAAGTTGCTCCTGATTTGGATCGCCGCGCCAGTGTGACAATCCAATTCGGAAAAATCCTGTCTTGGTCGCACAGTAATATGAAGTTCCATGAGTATACGTATTCGGACCTACTTCCTCTTCGTTTTCCACCTCAACGAGTTGGGTGCATGCGCCGGACTCTCCACTTAAAGGACGAACTTCGCGTTTGCTAAGGAACTTGTAGCGAGACAAATCCTTCGTAATCCATTCTGAGAGTGAGGTGATTCCTTCCGCTCCAGGGACGACAGTCGAGGGGACAACCCCGATGAATGCCCCGCCATCGGGAAGGACAGCTCCCCTTATCCTCCTAGAGGGATGAAAATTGGTTATGTTGAGGAGGTCGATCGTGTGATTTAGCTTGTGCCACGAACTTGGGTAACGGACACTGAAGCGGTGCTTATCACTCTTGAATGTCCTCCATGCATCGGGTGAGGTACCATCCCCGAGCCCGACAGCTACGAGACAGAAGCCAAGTAAGGTCGCGCGTAACGCGTTCATCGTCCTAGTCCCTGCAGGGAAACCGCAGGGCATTGGGGTTTCCCCCTTGCTCCCTCAGGAATGAATTAAGGTTTCGGAGTCCATTCACACAATCTGGCCCGTTGCAGTACTTATCATAGATCGAGGGCACGTCGGTTCGGCCAGCTCGAAAGTAGTTGTCTCCTTCTGCAATGCCCCGTGTTACTCGTTCAATTCCGGCGGCCCAGCGGTCTAGTAGTGAACATTTTCTGCGTCACGTTCAGGTGGGAAAGCTTGTTTTCGCAAATCGTGTTCAGCCGTCCCTGAGTCAGCCAGATTGCAAGCTATACAACACCCACCAGCCAGTCAGCAGTAGAGCCAGTTCGGCGATAGCACTGCATATTGAGAAAGTGCCAGCAATGGTGCTGAAAGATTGCAAGCCAGAGAAAAACGGCAGCAGCAGCGCTCTTAGCCCGTACACTAGAAAGAACACCCCTATGACAATCCAAAAGAATCTTTCTTTTGCCTCTATTACCCATATAGAGAACGCAATACAGAACCCAGCGAACATGAACCAGCCTATAAAACTGGGATCCAAGTCATAGGCATCGGAAGGGAGAATCGTCCTTTCACGAAGCATCCCGTAGCCAGTGAATATGAAAGGAGCCGAAATAAATGCTAAGAAGACAATTCTTCCCTTTCTCCTGAGGTTTCCGATTACAGTTATCAGTCCGCGCGCATCTTTTTTCCCCGCCCTCACGTTGGCCATGTCATGTTTGTAAGTCCAAGCGGCAGCAAATACTATCCAGCCGAGGAGGAAAAGAAATACAATGCTCCGTGTATCAACATACCACCAAACACACGCGGCAAAGACAATAAACCAAACAGTGAGCGTTTGCCAAGCTCGACGCGGTACGCGGGTCATGGATGTGTTGCCTGTTGTACGCATGTCTGTCTGATATCAAAGCCGCGGCCTATTACTGCCGTGGCACCACTGGTGAACCCGACTAAGGGTTGCCAATCGAACCGGATAGCGGGTCCACGCTCATCCAGCGGCCTTGCGTGGCATCATACTGGCGGAACCAAGTGTGATAGAGCCCGGTCTCGGAGTCAAATTCCATCCCCGCAAAGCGATAGTTGGTGGGCAGCGAGCAGGCCGCGCCCGGCTGAATCTCTCCAAACGGCTCATAGTCGCACGTTCCCAGGGAATTGCCGCTGGCATCGGTACAGACGCGGGTTGAGCCCAAGTGGTCGGGGTGCAGGTAGGTAGCAGTCGAGGCCGTGTTGCCCGTTTGCTTCACAATGCGTTGGCCGCCGAAGAAGATATAGTCGGTCCAGCTCGACCCCTGCTTCTCGGAAATGACGACCGCGCCCATATAAAAATAGTCTGTTACCGTACTGCCGACGGTCTTCTGCACCCGGCGACCGCGAGCATCCACCTTGTAGCTGACCGAACCGCTGGCGCTCAACATGAAGTTCTCCAGGTTGTAGGAGAAGGTGATCCCGGTTGCATTGGCAGTCACGTTGCCCGAATTGTCGTACGAGAAGCCAGACGAGGTCACCCGGTTGTTGCCTGTATCGAAGCTCAACTGCCCGTTGTAGCCCGAGCCTGCCACCACGTTCTGTCCCCAGCGATTGCCATAGCGGTCGTAGTCCCAGGCCAGACCCCACTGGGGATAGGTGGCCGAGCCGTTGGTCACGGCGGTCTTCAGCCTCCCCAGAGCGTCGTAGGTGTAGGACACGGAGCGGCCCGCCTCCTCCGGGCCGGTGTTATCGGTGATGCCGGTAATCTGCCCGTTGTTGGCGGCATTCGGGTGGGCATAGTCGTAGGCCAGGTTCAAGAGGTCAAGCAGACCCTTCGCATAGCTCAGGGTGACAAGTGGGCCGAGCGCGCCCGCCATGGAAGCGGCAGAAGTACTTTAGGGGGTGGGGAGGTGTCAAGGGGGGGGGGGGGGGGGCGCGTGGCGCTCGGCGGGCGCTGGCCCCCGCCGGTAGCGGTTTTGCTGCATCATGGCTCCACGGTAGCGCCATAGCTCGCCCATCCGACGCCATCCGAGGCTATCCGTCCCCATCCGTCGCCCACCGGGCTCTTGGGGGGTTGCGGGCTAGGGGGTGCTGCGGGCAGGGAGGAGGGTGTTAGCGTTGCTGAGTTCGACGACGAGGGTGCGGCCGGCGGTGACTTGAACCGGCAGGTCCCAGCTCAGGTAGACGTCGCCGACGCGGACTTCGTTCCAGAGATTGGTGATCCAGTACTGGCCCGGGGGAAGGTTGTCGAAGCGGGCGTGACCTTCGAGGTCGGTTTCCGTGCGCGCGACGCGATAACGGCCTTCGACCAGTTGCACGGTGTGGTGGCGGACGCGCTGGGCGTGCTGGTGCGTGAGCGCCTTCCAGCGCGCAGCAGAATCGATGTAGGTCAGATACTCGTCGAGTCCCTGCTTGCTCTCCGGGTGGAGTGCGAGGTAGGCGCGCAACTCTTCGCGGTAGCGCTTCTCAGACTCCCGCCACTTCTTGGGATTGCGCACCTGGTCTTTGGGCTTGGCCTTGTGTTTGGGAAAGCCGAAGCCAACGAAGGGCAGGTTGCGCTCCTGGTAGGCGAGGAAAAATTCCGGCACGCCCATGATGTCGTCCGGGGTGAGCGCGCGCGTGAACTCTTCGCCGCGCAGCTCGAAGCGGCCAGTGCGCTTCATCCACGCCTGCAATTCCGCGCTGACCGCGAGCGAGTCGACAAGCGCCGCGCGGTCGGGTTCGCCCACTTCGGCGCGGGCCTGCACTTCAATGGCGTGCAGGCTGGCACGCAGCAAATAGAATGGCTGCCGCATCACTTTTTCTGGCCGCCCACCGGTGGGTGTGGCGCGTACCACCAGTTCGATGGCGCCGGTCGCGCCTTGCGGCCACGCGGGCAGCGCGAAGAGCAGGGCTGCGAGCAGCGGCAGAAGCAACGCCCGGGTTGGATGCAAGAGACTCACGCGGCTCATGCAGGGTGCGCGTGCGGTGGGCGTGTGTTGCGTGGCTGGCACCATGGGTAACGCATGGGCGGCTACCGGCTTGGCAGAAGTGCGAACCACCCTAGAGCAAACGGAAGTTGACCTCGATCGGCAGCCGCACCGCCACCGGCTTGCCAAAACGCTGGGCGGGCTTGAAGCGCCACTGCTGCACCGCGCGTACTGCCTTCTCATCCAAGTCCATCCCCACGGGCCTCACGACGACAATCGATTCGGGATTGACCCGGCCGTCGGGGCCCACCACCGCCACCAGCACCACCAGTCCCTGCCATTTTGCCTTGCGCGCCGCTTCCGAGTACTCCGGCTCAGGGCAGAACAAACAAATCGGCGCGGAAACATTTCCGCCAATGCGATACACGCCCCCGCCAGCACCACCGCCCCAGCCAGGTCCGACGCCCGGGCCCCAGCCCGAGCCCACACCGCCGCCCGCACCGCTGCCAATGCCACTGCCGCCGCCGGGGCCGCCGGAAAGTGCCAGCGCCTGCGCCAGCGGGTCGCCGTACTGCGGGATGTTCGGTTGCTGCAGTCGCAGCTCGGGCGGCACGATGACGCTTGGCTCAACCGCGAGTTCCGGATACGGATTGCGAATCACCGCCACCGGCGGTGTCAACTGCTCGAGCGACCGTTTGGGCAGACGCCCTTTTGAAGCCGGCAACGGAGTGCGATCCCCGCCCCCGCCGCCGCCGCCGCCCGCCCGCCGCGCCGAAGGCGGCAGCGCGATTGTATAAGGTGAAATATCAGCCACCGGCCCCAGCTCCACACTCACCGTCGTACTGGCGGGCGCCATCCGCTGCCCGAGCGGAATCGCCACCAGCAACAACAGCGTCGCGTGCACCGCCAGCGAGATCACCTGCGTCCGCCGCAATTGCTGCTGGTAGAGGCGGGTCTCCCAGAGCTCGGCCACTTTCACCGGCTTCGACGTCACCCGCAGCGGGGGCACGCGCCGCTTCCCGCTCAGCAACTCGCGCACGGTGGCGAAAAATGAGTCGTGCCAGGGACGAACCTCGAGATCGATCCGGGGCGCACGGTAGGGCTGCGCGCCGGGCACGTAGGGCGGCACGGGCAGCTTCCGCGGGGGGTTGAAAAACTCTCGGAGGTGGGCAACCAGGCTCTCATGCCAGGGCTGGACTTCCACCAGCCACTGCCGCCGCTCAGGCACCGGAAGGCTCGGGAGCGGGAGCTCTATCCCGCGCTCTGCACGCCTCCGGAGCGGATTGATGAACCCTAGAAATGCCATCGCCTCTACTCGCCGCTAACCTCTAACCTCTACGCGCCCTATTCGGTTAGACGCAGCCGGCAACAGAAAGATGCCTCCCTGCCCCGACCTGCCCGTCCGGCAGGCGGGCGGAGCCCGCAGGCGAAGTCGGGGCCTTGCTTGCCCTGAGCCCCGAAGCTTCCGGGCCGAAGGGCCTGCTTGCACTCAGGCTGACACAACCTCTCTTTCATTGTAACATAACCCTTCTTTGTCGGCGGCGGCAGGTCTCCTGAATGACTCGATGATGAAAGTGCCGGTCGAACTCAAGAACACGCTCAATCTCCCGCGCACTGCCTTCCCCATGAAGGCCAACTTGCCCCAGTCCGAGCCCCACCTGCTGGCCCGCTGGGAGCAGCAGCAGCTCTACGCGCGCCTGCTGGAGGCCCGCGCCGCCTGCCCGCTCTTCGTTCTCCACGACGGCCCCCCCTACGCCAACGGCGACGTCCACCTCGGCACCGCCCTCAACAAAATTCTCAAGGACCTCGTCGTCCGCGCGCGCTCCCTCGCCGGCTTCCGCACCCCCTTCGTCCCCGGCTGGGACTGCCACGGCCTTCCCATCGAAATCAATGTGGATCGTGAACTCGGTGAGCGCAAGGCCGCCATGTCCCCGGTCGAGGTTCGCCAGATGTGCCGCGACTATGCCGCCCGCTTCGTCGAACTTCACCGGCGCGACTTCAAGCGCCTCGGCTGCCTGGGCGACTGGGACCATCCCTACCTGACCATGAGCCCCGACTACGAGTGGCTCATCGCCGACACCTTCCTCACCTTCCTCGAACGCGGCTACGTCTACAAAGGCCTCAAGCCTGTCCTCTGGTGCTGGTACGACCGCACCGCGCTGGCCGAGGCTGAAATCGAATACGCAATGCGCACCAGCCCCTCCATCTGGGTGCGCTACCGCGTTGTAGAAGAACCACCCGCACTGGGGACGAAATCAGACAGCGGGTTTTACGCAATCATCTGGACAACCACTCCCTGGACATTGCCTGGGAGCCTTGCGTTGGCGTTCAACCCGGAATTGCGTTATGCACTGGTCGGCGATGACAAGGGAGATGTCTACATTGTCGCGGAGAAACTGATTGATACTGTTGCCCGTGCTACCGGACTGCGTTTCACAGGCGGCACTGTCAAATCCTTTCCGGGTTCAGTTTTCGCGCGTGCGAAGTTTCAGCATCCGTTCCTGGCTCGAACAATACCTGGTGTAGTCGCCGACTACGTCACTCTGGAGCAGGGCAGTGGCATTGTCCACACCGCCCCCGGCCACGGTGCGGAAGACTTCGAAACGGGTCAGAAGTATGGACTGGAAACCTACTGTCCCGTCGATAGCGAGGGCCGTTTCACCGAAGAGCCTTTCCGCGGCGACACCATCTGGGACGCGAACCCGAAGATCATCGAATTGCTTCGCGCCCGCGGTAACCTCGTCGGCGATGCGGGCACCATCGAACACTCCTACCCGCACTGCTGGCGCTGCCACAACCCGCTGCTGTTCCGCGCCACCGAGCAGTGGTTCATCTCGCTCGCGCACAACCAGCTCCGCCAGCGCGCCCTGGAGGCGATTCGCAAAGTCAACTGGATCCCGCCTTGGGGCGAGGAGCGCATCGCCGCCATGATTGCAACCCGGCCCGACTGGTGCATCTCCCGCCAGCGCGTCTGGGGCGTGCCCATCCCGGTCTTCTACTGCGAGGCCTGCGGCGAGAAGTTCACCCAAGTCTCCGTCCTGCGCCAGGCCGTGGCCTGGTTCAAGCGCGAGGGCGCTGATGCCTGGTACCGCCACGCCGCCGAGGATTTGCTTCCGCAGGGCACGCGCTGCGAACACTGTGGCCAGACCCGCTTCCGCAAGGAGACCGACATCCTCGACGTCTGGTTCGACTCCGGCTCCAGCCACCTGGCCGTCCTCGGCCGCCCCGAAACTTCGGGGCGGGATTCGGGGCTGCCCTGGCCCGCCGACGCCTACCTCGAGGGCCCCGACCAGTACCGCGGCTGGTTCCACAGCTCGCTCCTCGTCGCCCTGGGCGTCAAGCAGGCCGCGCCCTATCGCCAGGTCGTCACCCACGGCTGGGTGCTCGATGCCGACGGCCGCCCGATGTCGAAGTCGCTCGGCAACGTCATCGCCCCTGCCGAGGTCTGGAACCGCTACGGTGCCGAGTTGCTGCGCGTGGTTGTGGTCGCGGTCGAGTACCAGGACGATATGCGCATCTCGACCGCCTTGCTCGACCAGCTCGCCGAAGCCTACCGCAAGGTCCGTAACACCTTTCGCTTCTGCCTCGCCAACCTCTATGACTTCAATCCGTCGGCCGACGCTCTCCCTCTCGCCGACCTCCAGGAACTCGACCGCTGGATGCTCGCCCGCACCGCCGACCTCGTCGCCCGCAGTCGCGCCGCCTATGAAACCTACGCCTTCCACCGCGTCTGGCACGTCACTTACAACTTCTGCACCGTGGAATTGAGCGCGCTCTATTTCGACATTCTCAAGGACCGGCTCTACACCGCACCCGCTCGCTCACCCGAGCGCCGCTCGGCCCAAACTGCTCTCTATCGCATCGCCCACGCCCTCGCCCGCCTCCTCGCCCCCATCCTCTGCTTCACCACTGAAGAAGTCTGGAACCATCTGCCCGACGACGGCCGGCTGGCCGGCAGGCGGGCGCAGGCAGGCAAAAAACCCGCAAGCGTTCACCTGGCGTTGTTCCCCACTGCAGAAGAACTCGACGCCGTTCTCTCGCCCCAGAAACGCAACCAGTGGGAAAAACTGTTTTCGGTGCGCACGGAAGTCCTCAAAGCGCTCGAACGCGCGCGCGCAGCCAAGACCATTCGCAGCTCGCTCGAAGCCAAACTCTATCTCCGCGCCGACGGCGAACTCGCCGCCCTGCTGGCCCGCTACCGCGGCGCGCTGGCCCCCTTGTTCATTGTCTCCCACGGCCAGGTCGAACTCATCCCGAAGCTTCGGGACGATGCTTCGGGACGCCACGAGACCCAGCCCAGCGATCTCCCCGGTCTTGAAATCGGCGTCGTGCCCGCCGAGGGCAAGAAATGCGAGCGCTGCTGGAACTATTCGCCCCAGGTAGGCACCAACGCGAGCTATCCTACTCTCTGCGAGCGCTGTACTCGTGTGCTCGAACAGTTCGAGGCAGCCTGATGCCGCAGAGCCAGGACAACCGCCGTCTCTATTTTTTGCTGGCCTTGGCCGTCTGGGCCGCTGACCAGGCGAGCAAGTGGCTCCTAGCCTTCACGCTCGCCCCCGGCGAGGTCCGCCGCATCGTCCCCGGCTTCTTCAACCTGACCCACCTCTACAACCGCGGGGCTGCCTTCGGGCTGTTCGCCGACGTGGCGACGCCTCTGGCAAGGATTTTACTGGTGGCGTTTGCCATAGCCGCCCTGGGAGTGGTGCTTGTGCTCCTCTGGCGCAACCCGGCCGGACGTGCCATCGGCTGGAGCCTGGCGCTGATTTTCGGCGGCGCGCTCGGCAACCTCGTTGATCGGCTCCGTACTGGCGGCGTGGTGGATTTCCTGGATTTTCATCTTGGCGGCTACCACTGGCCGGCCTTCAACCTCGCCGATAGCGCCATCGTCCTCGGCGCCGCCGGCCTCATCTATCAAATCCTGCACCGCACAGGACTCCGGCCCCGTCCGTACGGACCGGGCAGGCACTGGGAGGCTTGATGTTTCCGAAACTCATCTCGCTTGGTCCCATCACGCTCCACACCTATGGCTTGATGGCAGCTATCGGGATGCTCGTGGGCATCGCGATCGCCGCGCACCTGGCCCCGCGCGTGGGGCTCGAACGAAACCAGATGTGGAACCTGGGCGTCTACATCGCCCTGGGCGCCCTGTTCGGCGGCAAGCTCCTGCTGTTCGCCTACGACTGGCGCTTTTACAGCGCCAACCCCGGACAACTGTTCACGCTGCGCTCCCTCCAGACCGGCGGCGCCTACTACGGCGGCATCGTCTTCGGCATCTTGACGGCCTGGCTCTACGCGCGCCGCTACCAGCTCGGCTTCGCCCGCGTGGCCGATATCTTTGCTCCCGGCGTTGCCATCGGCACCGCCTTCGGCCGCATCGGCTGCTTTTCCGCCGGCTGTTGCTGGGGCAAACCTACCGAGCTGCCTTGGGCCGTGACCTTCACCGACCCCTATGCCGCTCAGATCGTCGACGTCCCGCTCTACACGCCTCTACACCCCAGCCAGCTCTACGAATCGGCCGCGCTGGTCGGCATCTTTGCCGCCTTGCTCGGGCTCTGGCACCGGCGCCGCTTTGACGGGCAAATCTTTGTTGCTTTCCTCCTCCTCTACGCCGCCGCGCGTTTCGGGCTCGAGTTTTTCCGGGGTGACCCGCGCGGCCCCATGGTGCTGGGCGGCTGGCTCACCACGCCGCAGGCGATGAGCCTGGTGATGGTTGCCTTTGCCCTTGTCTTCGCCTGGCGCCAGCGCCGCTCGGCTCAGCTCACCGATGCCCGCTAGGGCCGTTCCAACGTAGTGACCCTGTGCATTCCACCTATGTCTTCGAAAGCGCAAAAAGCTGGCAATGTGGCGGCAAAGAGCCCTAAACAGTTGGAACGGCACTAGGATGGTTGAGCTCCAGACCACGGCCGCCGATGCCGGCACCCGCCTCGACCGGTTCCTGGCTCAGCACCTCGCCGACCTGAGCCGCAGCTACATTCAAGCGCTCATCCGTGAGGGCCACGTGGAACTCGTCGGCCGCGGCCCGGCGCGCCCGATTCGGGCGCGCAAGCCCGGCTTGCGCCTGCGCGGCGGCGAACACCTGCGCGTCAAAGTCCACGAGCGCCCGCCACTCGCCGCCTTCCCCGAACCCATTCCACTCGCCATCCTCTACGAGGACGATGACCTCATCGCCCTCAACAAGCCCGCCGGCATGGTCGTGCACGTGGGCGCCGGCCGCACGCGCGGTACCGTCGTCAACGCGCTGCTCTACTACTTTTCTCAACTCTCGACCCTGGGCGGCCCGCTGCGCCCGGGCATCGTCCACCGCCTGGACAAAAACACTTCCGGGGTCTTGCTGGTGGCGAAAAACGACTTTGCGCACTGGCGCCTCGCCCGACAATTCCAGCGCCGCACGATTGAAAAGCGTTACATCGCTCTCGTCCACGGGCGTCTTGCCCGGGCGCAGGGCCGCATTTGCCTGCCCGTCGCCCGCGACCTCCGCCGCCGCACCCGCATGACCACCCGTGCTGCTCTGCGCGGCCGCGAAGCCATCACCGACTACCGCGTCCTGCGCCAGCGCACCGGGTTTACGCTGCTCGAAGCCGTTCTCCACACCGGCCGCACTCATCAGCTCCGCGTCCACCTCTCGGCCCTGGGACACCCGGTCGTGGGCGACACTCTCTACGGTGCCCCGCGCCAGCTCCGACTGGGTAACCGCACCCGCCCTACCCTGAATCGCAACTTCTTACATGCCGAACGCATTCGCCTCGCGCAGCCGCGCACCGGCCAGCCACTGGAAATTTCCGCGCCCCTGCCGCCGGAGCTGGAAACGTTCTTGCACGAGCTTGCGATTTGACCTGACGGCGACTTTTTCTTTATGATGCTTAGGTCTTCAGGTGAGCGGAGTTAGCGAATATGGGCAGCCAAGTTCGCTGGGGAGCAGCGCTAATTATTCTCCTTCTGGTGAGTATCGGCGCGGACCTGTACGCGCAACGCCCCCTACCGCCCCAGGAGACCGCGCCGCCCATCCGCGTGGAAGTCGAGCTGGTCAACGTCGCTTTCAGCGTGATGGACAAGCGCCACCGCTTTGTCGGCGGCCTGGGCCCGGATGACTTTCAGGTCTTCGAAGACGGCGTGCCGCAAGAGATTAAATTCTTCGACGCCGACACCAATATGCCCCTCCGCATCGGCGTGGTGATTGATACCAGCAACAGCGTGCGCCCCCGCTTCCAGTTCGAGCAAGAAGCCGCCATCGATTTTCTTTTCACCGTCATCCGGCCCGACCGCGATCTCGGCTTCGTGATGGGCTTCGACGCCAGCGCCTTCTTGGTGCAGGATTTCACCTCGGACGCGCAGGACCTGGCTGATGCAATCCGCTCGCTGCGCGCCGGCGGTGGCACGGCGCTCTTCGACGCGATTTACCTGGCCTGCAAGGAAATGTTAGCCCGAGGCGAAACCGACGAGATTCGCAAGATGCTCATCGTCCTCAGCGACGGGGAGGACAACTACAGCACGGTCACCCGCGAAGAAGCCATCGAGATGGCCCGCCGCACCGGCGTGACTATCTTCACCGTGAGCACCAACTCCCCGCCCACCACGCACAAGGATGCCCGCTTCCTGCAGGAGCCCTGCAAGGTGATGAACGCCCGCGGCGACAAAGTGCTCGAGCGCGTGGCCGAAGCCAGCGGCGGCCGCGCCTTCTGTCCCTTTAATCCCATGGACGTCGGACGAACCTTTCAGAAACTCGCCGAGCAACTCCGCCATCAGTACCAACTCGCTTACACCCCCACCAATCACCAGCGCGATGGAGGCTTCCGCGTGCTTGAGATTCGCATCCGCCGCAAGGGCCTGCGTGTCTTTCACCGCCCCGGCTACCTTGCCCTTCCGCAGACTGAAAATCCGGGCTAGTCGGGTACGGACTTGGCGGGCGGAGTCGTCGGCGGGCGCGGGGCGTAGTAGCCGCGCCGCGCATACACCCGCAGGCCTTTCCGCTTCACCTTCACCTTGATCTTCCGGAACTTCCCATCGGCCCGCCGGTTCGTCGGCGTGTACCCCAGAGTGTACTGGCTGCGCAGCTCAGCGGCGAGGGCGTCGAAGGCCGCGACCAGCTTTTCCGGCTTGTCGACCTGGATCGTCCGCCCCCCGGTCTCCCGGGCGAGTTTTGCGAGCTTCCCGTGGCCTGGATAGCCAACCCCCCGCTGGCGGTAGAAGGTGGGGTCTGCAACCACGATGGCGTAGATCATAGTCTCGCTGCGATGCGCTGCCTCCAGCACCTGCTTGAACTTCATCTGGCTTCCCTGGTCCACGCCATCGCTCAGAACCACGATCGCTCTTCGCCCCACCTCAGGCGCCAGCTTCTCTACGCTGGCAAGGTAGAGCGCATCGAACAGGCGCGTACCGATGGGGCGCGTACGAGGGAATGGACCCAGCGAGGAGGGTGCGTTGATGCGCGCGCGCCCCAATGCCCGCTCCAGCCGCACCGCCTCACTCGTGAAATCCTGCAAGAGATCCACATTCACATCGAAGGTGATCAACAAAGCCAGATCCACCGGGCGCAGGATGCGCTGCAAAAAGAGTGCGGCTGTCTCTTTCTCCAGCGGTAGGACGTGTTGCTGGCTGATGCTGGTGTCCACCAGCAGCGCCAGCGTCAGCGGACGGTCGGTTTCCCGGTCGAAGTAGCGCAGCGTTTGCCGCTTGCCATCTTCGCGCACCTCAAAATCTTCGCGCGCAAGATCGGTCACGAGCCCACCCTTCTTGTCTGTCACCGTGCAATAGACATTCACCACCTGCACTTCTACCCGCAAAGGCTCGCGCACGCTCGGGGGAGGTGGCTGCTGCGCCCACAAACTCACAGCGCAGCCCAGCGTCACCCACGCGGGGGTCGCATGCCGCCGAAAAAAGTGTTTCTCCGCTGCCGGCATCATGCGTCAGTATAGTCTCGGCGTCACCGAAAGAAAAAAAATTCCTTTCTGCGGGCAAAAAACATTTTTGCCAGGCCATTTTTTTCTTGACATCAGTCGGAGCGAACCGTATATATCTCTTTGATGTTTGCAGCTTCCAAGAGTGACGGTACCAAAGAAAAGCTGTAAACAATTTCGAACCAGGGAGAGTAGAGATGGCCAAGTGCGCGAAGAAGAAGGCCAAGAAGCGTAAGAAGAAGAAGTAGCACGCGACTTCAGGCTAACTGAACGATCCCACGTGAGGGGAGCCCGCCGCCAGGCGGCTCCCCTCATGTACTTTTACGCACTTTCGGGTTTCTCCGCACTCCCGGAAGAAATTTCCCTCGAGAGCGGTGCCCGCGGCGTTCCCAGGATGCTGGAAGGGTCTTCGTAGACGGGGCAGAGCGGCCGGAAGTCGCAGTAGCGGCAGTGCTGGCCTGGCCGTGCCGAGAATTCTTGCGCGCGAATTTGCGCCGCTACCTCCGACACCTCCTCCAGCGCCTTCTCTTGCTGTTGCTCTGTGCGGGTGGTGGCAAAGGCCTGGTTCGTCGTAAGGTCATAGAGCACCAGCCGCACGGGTCGCAGCCCAAACACCCGCGCCGCCGCCGCCGCGTAGAGCGTGAGCTGCAAGCTCTGGTCGGCGTGGCGCTGCAAACGCGGCTGCCCAGTTTTGTACTCGATGATCTCCACCGTGCGCCCGCCAAACCGGTTCACCTGATCCATGCGCCCGGTGATCTCCACGTCCTCCAGCGGCAACCGAAACGCTTTTTCCAGGTGCAACACGTCGATCTGTGCCGTGCGCTGCTGCTGGTAGAACCCAGCGAGCTGCTCGTGACCCGCCTGGCGGTACTCCTGCTCCTGATACGGGTCCGAGAAGCGGTTGCCGTTCAGCCGCCATTTCTGTTCGTAGATGTGTTCGAGTTCTTCGAACGGCAAATCCGGCCGCCGCGCGCGCTGGCGGAAGTACTCCGCCACCGTTTCGTGCATAATCTGCCCGAAAATCATGGCCGCCGAGGGCACCGCGCGGATTTTCCATAGGTAGTGGAATTTGTACTTCAGCGGGCACCGCTGGTAGGTTTCGACGTGGCTGTGGCTGATTGCGAGTGGCTCCGGCAGCGCGGGCATCGGCGCGCGTGCCACCCACGTGGCTATCTGCGAGTAGCAGCGCGAAGCAGCGCGGCTGGCGGCGAACAGGGCCTCGCTCGCCAGCGGCTCGTCCGCGTCGGCCACGGGCAACGGCTCGGGCGCGAGCTGCTCGATGTGGCGTGCCACACGCGCGTCGCGCAGGATGTCTTCCAGAAACACGGACGGTTTTGACCGCCCGCCCCCGGTCAACAGCCACAGCCTGTCCCGCGTGCGCGTCCAGGCCACGTAGCAGAGACGTCGCTCTTCCTCGGTATGGAAGTCGCCACGCGGCAGGAGCTCTTTCATCAACTGTTCGGGAAAAACAAAGAGTTCCTTGCGCCGCACAGTGGGGAAGGCGCCACGGTTCAGCCGCAGCACAAACACGGAGTCAAATTCCAGCCCTTTGGCCGCGTGCACGGTCATCAACTGCACGGCGCCGCCGCCCGTCTCTTCCGGCAGGGTGATTTCGCCGCCGGCTTCGATGAAGTAACCGAGGTACTCGATGAATTCATCCAAGTGCTCGGTCTGGCTGCGCTTCTCCTGCCACGCGCACAAAAATCCTCGGAAGCACTCGACGTAGGCGCGGTCGGGATCGGCCGCCAGCAACCGCAGCTCCAGCCGCTCGAGCAGGCGGTCGAACAGTTCTGTCGCGCTCAGCCGCGTGCGTTCCGCGCGCAACCCTTCGAGCAGCCGGAGCAACTCGCCCAGGCGCGTAGGCTCCGCGAGTACGCGCGGGTGGAGTGCCCGCACGGTCGCATAGAGCGACCTGCGCTCCTGGTGCATGCGCTCCACTAGCTCCTGCACCTGCGTGGACGTCAGGCCCCAGTGAGGGATCGCCAGCAGGCGCGCCAGGCTGATGGAGTCCTCGGGCGACTGGATGACCCGCAGATACGCCATGAGGTCACGCACCAGCGTGTTGCCGAGGATTGAAAGTCTGCGGATGACGAACGGGATGCCGGCCCGGGCCAGCGCCCGCACTAGATAGTCACGGTGGTGGTGCGAGCGGTACAGCACGGCGAATCGCCCGTAGGGAATTTGCTCGCGCGTGTGCAACGTCTCGATTTCGTGGGCGACGTAGGCGGCCTCTTGCAGCGGGTCGGCGACCTCAACCACTCGTACCTTCGGCCCCGGCGTGCGCGTCGCGCGCAGTACCTTGTCTGGCTCGTAGCGGTCGCGTCCATTCTGCTGGATGAGCTGTGTGGCCGCCGCCAGGATGCGTCCCGTGGAACGATAGTTGTTCACGAGCGACACGACGCGGTGAGCGGGGAATTTTTCGCTGAACTTGTGGAAGCTGCCAAACGACGCCCCGCGAAAGCGGTAGATGGCTTGGTCGTCGTCGCCCACCGCCATCAGGTTGCGGCGCGCCCCGGCAAGCAATGCAACCAATTCGATTTGCGCGATGTTCGTGTCCTGAAACTCATCCACCAGAATGAAGCGAAAGCGCTCTTGCCAGTGGGCGCGAACCTCCGCAGTGCGTTCGAGCAGCTGGACGGTGCGCAGCAGCAGGCCGCCAAACGTTACGTGGGCGTGGCTCCGCAGCAGCCGCTCGCTGGCGGCATACACGCGCGCGATTTCTTCCTGGCGCCGCACCTCTTCGGCGCGTGCGGTTCGTGTCTCCTCGTTGAGCAGTGCTTGTTCTTGCTCGAAGGTCGCCCGGAGTCCGGCGACGTAGTCGGCGTAGTCCTCTGGCGTCACCAGCTCGTCCTGGCAGCGCGAGAAAAAGCGGCAAAACGCGTTCAGAAAGGCTCCCGGCTCGGATAACTTCTTGAAGAGGTCGAGCCCCAACTGCTCCAGCCGGCGCCGCAGGAAGATCCAGTAGTCAATGTCCTCCAGGATTTCGAACGGTTCGGTGTGCTGTTCGAGCAGCCGGCGACAGAAGGCGTGAAACGTACTCACCCAAACACCCTCGCCCCGGGCGCCGACGGCGCGCACGATGCGGCTTTTCACCTCCGCGGCAGCCTTGTCCGTGAACGTAACGGCGAGGATGTTTTCTCCGCTGAGCTCAAGCTGGGTCTGGAGCAGCCAGCGGATGCGCTCGGTGATGACGCGCGTCTTGCCCGTCCCGGCACCCGCCACCACCAAGACGGGACCTTCCAGGTGCTCCACGGCAGCGCGTTGCTGCGGGTTGAGAGGGAAACGCCCAGAGCCGGCGGGAGCCTGCGCTGCCCCGGAAGAGGTCATCATATCCTGAGATCCTTCTCATCTTAGCTGACTGTGCAGCAAAAGTGTACCCCGCCTTCTCCGGGCACAATCGTCCAGGGAGCTCCTTCAGTCGAATCTCATTTTGGGAGTTCCTTGACCCGCAGCGGCGGCGAAACCTATAATCGGTCGCGAGGGGGAAGGAGTCTTACTATGGAAGCAGCCGTCATCTTGAGCGGTGTCCGGACGCCGATTGGAAAGTTTCTCGGTGGGTTGTCAAGTTTTTCGGCCATTGAATTGGGTGCCAAAGTCGTTGCCGAGGTGGTCAAGCGCGCTGGCGTCGACCCCGCACAGGTAGACGAAATCATTATGGGGAACGTGGTCTCGGCGGGGCTGGGGCAGAACCCGGCGCGCCAGGCCGGTCTCCGCGGTGGCCTACGCAACGAAGTCGCAGCGATGACGATCAACAAGGTTTGCGGTTCAGGCCTGAAGGCTGTGGGTCTGGCGGCCCAGGGCATCCAGACTGGCAACGCCACTGTGGTTGTCGCTGGCGGGATGGAGTCAATGTCCAACTGCCCCTACTTGCTTCCGAAGGCGCGCGAGGGCTATCGCCTCGGCCATGGCCAGATGTTTGACTCGGTGATCACCGATGGTCTATGGGACGTCTACGAGGACTTCCATATGGGGATGACCGCCGAACTGGTGGCAGAGAAGTACAAGATTAGCCGCGAAGAGCAGGACAAGTTTGCGCTGGAAAGCCACCGGCGCGCGGTCGCCGCCACCAAAGAGTGTCTCTTCGAATCGCAGCTCCTCCCCATCGAAATCCCGCAGAAGAAGGGCGAACCCATCGTGCTCAAGAAGGATGAAGGCCCGCGCGAGGACACCTCGCTCCCAGCACTTGCCAAGCTCAAGCCCGTGTTCAAGAAGGGTGGCACCGTTACCGCCGGCAACGCGCCTGGCACCAACGACGGCGCGGCGGCACTGATCGTTACCTCGGAGAGCTGGGCGAAGAAGAATGGCAAGACACCGATGGCCCGCATCGTGGGCCAGGCCGTGAGCGGCGTCGAACCCAAGTGGGTGATGATGGCGCCGGTGACCGCCGTGCAACGGCTGGTCGAAAAGATTGGCTGGAAGCTCGCCGCGGTTGACCTCGTCGAGCTCAACGAAGCCTTTGCCGTGCAGGCGCTGGCCGTGATGCGCGAGTTGGGCCTCGGCCCGGCCAAGACCAATGTCAACGGTGGCGCCGTGGCTCTGGGCCATCCGATTGGCGCCAGCGGCGCCCGCATCCTGGTGACGCTGCTCCACGAACTGCAGCGGCGCAACGCCAAGCGCGGCATCGCAGCTCTCTGCCTGGGGGGTGGCAACGCCGTGGCCCTGGCGGTGGAGCGCTGAGGACGGAATCCCGATTGGACGTAGCCGAGCGTGTCGTGCGAGTTTGGCGGGGGTGGGATACACTGCCGGCGCAGTTTCTGCGTGAGACTCTACTCAACAATGGCATTGACTGTTACCTCGACCGCGACGCGCGGCGTCTCGGCATGGGCATGAACGACCTGGGCCTCGGGGTGGCCGCCCGCAACCAAGACCGCGCGCCAACTCAGCGCGGATTGTGAGACCCAGATGCGCCGCGAGCTCGACACGGCCGTGGGCAGCGAATCACAGGGCTGAAGGAGACGCCAATGGCGGATGAGCGGAAGCGCCAGATTGACCTGGCGGTGAGTCAGATCGAGAAGCAATTTGGCAAGGGTTCGATTATGCGCCTGGGGACGAAGGGGGCGCTGGTGCCCGCGGATTTCATCCCCACCGGCTCGCTCGCGCTCGACGTGGCGCTTGGTGTCGGCGGCGTGCCCCGCGGCCGTGTGATCGAGATTTTTGGCCCGGAGGCCGGCGGCAAGACGACCTTGGCGCTGCATGTGGTCGCCGAAGCCCAGAAGCGCAACGGCAATGCTGTCTTCATTGATGCGGAGCACGCCATGGATGCCGGCTACGCCAAGAAGCTGGGCGTGGACACCGACAACTTGCTGGTCTCCCAGCCCGACTACGGTGAGCAGGCACTGGAAATCGCTGAAGCCCTCATCCGCTCAGGTGGGGTGGACGTGGTGGTGGTGGATTCGGTGGCTGCACTGGTTCCGCGCGCCGAACTGGAGGGCGAGATGGGGGATGCCCAGATGGGCTTGCAGGCGCGCCTCATGAGCCAGGCGATGCGGAAACTTTCCGGCATCGTATCCAAATCGAAAACCTGCCTCATCTTCATCAACCAGGTGCGCGAGAAAATCGGGGTGATGTTTGGCAACCCGGAAACCACCCCCGGCGGCCGCGCCTTGAAGTTCTATTCCACCATCCGCCTCGACATTCGCCGCATCGCTTCCATCAAAGACGCCCAGCGTGTCATCGGCAGCCGCACCCGGGTCAAGGTCGTCAAGAACAAGATGGCGGCACCTTTCCGCGAGGCCGAGTTCGACCTTCTCTACGGCGAGGGCATCTCCCGCGAAGGCGACCTGCTCGACCTGGCCGCGATGCATGAGATTCTGGAAAAGAGCGGGGCTTGGTACTCCTTTAACGGTGAGCGCATCGGCCAGGGCCGCGAGCACGTGCGGCTGTTTTTGAAGGACAATACCGACGTGCGCGAAAAAATTGAGTTAGCGGTGCGGAAGAAACTCGATCTGCCCATCCCGGCATCATTGGGCGAAGCTAGCAGTGGCCGCAGCCAAGCCCGCAGCTAGGATTCCAGAAATTTTCCATAAATCCCTTGCTTCGCGGAGGAAGTCTCCCGTAGAATTTCCTCTGCCTGCCGCGGCGCCAAGCGAACGAGAATGGGCTCGACCTCCAAGGGGAGTTTTTTGAGCTATGGCGAAGCGACGGTGGGTTCTGGCTGTGGTGATCGTGCTAGCGCTGCTGGGCGATTGCCTGCCAGGTTCCTTCCTTCCAAACGCCGACGCGGTTGTTGCCCCGCAAAAGAAAAAAAAGAGGACGAGAAGGCAGCGCCGCCGCAGCCCCTATCGCGTCCCCAGCTATACCAATCCCACCAAAAGTGACAAACTCGAGGGCGAAGACCTTGGGGTGCGCGCCATTGCCGCCCAGGCCCTCGGCCGGCTCAATGGCAGCGTGGTGGTGGTGGACGCCGACAGCGGGCGCGTCTTGACGATCGTCAATCAGAAACTGGCGCTCTCGGCCGGCTTCAAGCCCTGTTCCACCATCAAGATTGCCGTCGCCCTCGGGGCACTCGCCGAAGGCCTGATCACCGGCGACACCCTCGTCCGGGTCTCCCGCTACAAGTCGCTGAACCTGGTCGAGGCACTCGCCTATTCCGACAACGCCTTCTTCGAGATCTTGGGCCGGAAGCTGGGCTTTGAAAAAGTTTCGGCCTACGCGCGCCTGCTCGGCTTTGGTGAACTCGCCGGCTATCTCGTCGAGGACGAGTATCCCGGCTCGTTTCCTTCGCGTCCCCCGCGCAACGGCGGTGTGGGACGGATGTCGAGCTTCGGCGAGGAGATCAAGGTGACACCGCTGCAACTGGCGGCGCTGATGGCAGCGTTTGCCAACGGCGGCAAGCTCTTTTATATGCACTACCCACGGGACGCCGAACAACTTGCGTCGTTCACCCCGCACATCAAACGCCACCTGCCGATCCAACGCTGGTTGCCCGAGTTGCGCGCGGGCATGGAAGCCGCCGTTCTCTACGGCACCGCGCGTGTCAGCGCCGAAGCTGAGGAGCGGATTCTGGGCAAGACCGGCACCTGCTCGGATGAAGGCGCCAAACTGGGTTGGTTTTCTTCCTACGGTATGTTGCCCACGGGGCAGAAAATTGTGGTCGTGGTCCTTCTCCGTGGCGGGCGCATCATGGCCGGGGGTAAGGCGGCCGAAGTCGCCGGCGAGGTTTATCGTCGGCTGAGCGAAGAACAAGTCTTTGCCGACCGCCCGCGCACGCCGGCGGTGACCACGGTTGACGCCCAGCGGCCCTAGTCCGCTCGACGGTTTTCTCACTTCCACCCGCTACTGAACATCTACGAGGTTGTGGTAGGATTGCCCTCCCAGCGGCAACGATCGGGCGGCCGCCCCGAAGCCTCGGGGCAGGTTGCGAATTCCTGAACGGGAGGGAACCATGCGAGGCTTTCGGCGTCGGGCTAGCGTGCTTTTCTTCTTTATTTTCCTCACGGGAATCTCTCTGGCTTCCATACCATCGGCAGCCGAACCGCCAGCGGCGGAGAAGGCAGGGAAGTGGACGCCAGACGATGTCATCTTCACGGAGGGCGCGTCCCAGTTCCGCATCTCGCCGGACGCTCGGTGGGTGGTGTGGGTGAAGAGCACGGCGGACAAGAAAAAGAATCGTCGCGTCTCCAATCTGTTCCTCAGCAGCCTGACGGAGAAGAAAGAAATTCAGTTGACGCGCGGGTCGGCCAGGCATTCCAACCCGCGCTGGTCACCCGACGGCCAGCTCATCGCGTTCCTGAGCACGCGAGCCCGGCCGGAGGCCAAGCCCAAGACTTCCCGCTCGCAGCTCTGGCTGATGAATCCGTTCGGGGGCGAGCCGTGGCCGGTGACCGAATTTGAGCGCGGCATCCGCACCTACGCCTGGATCGACAACGACACCATCCTCTTCGCAGCCCAGGAAGACCCCACGCTCTTCGAGCGTACCATCAAAGAAAAGAAAGACACCTCGCGGGTCGTCGAGGATGCCGTGCATGAGCCGCCGGTGCGGCTGTTCCGGCTTCGCGTGAAGGGCAAGAAGGTGACGCGGCTGAGCGACAACGACGACTGGATTCGCGGCCTCTGGCTTTCACCCGACGGTACAAAGGTCGTCACCGTGCACCAGCGCAGTCTCAGCTACCAGTTTGACCAGAAGGTGAAACCGGTTACGTTTCTCTATGACTTGGAGAGCGGCGCGCGCACGCAACTCTTCACAGACGGCAAGATCTTGGCCGCAAACGTCCGCTGGACGCCCGACAGCCAGGGCTTCTACGTCGTGACGCGCTACTCGACCCACCCTGTCTATCGCACCGCCAGCATCGCCTTGCTCTACTTTTATGACCTAGCGCAGGACAACGTCACCCAAGTGGACCTGGGCTGGGAGAACGGCCTGGGATTTGCCGGCTACGACGTTACCCCCGATGGATTCATCGCTCTGCTTGCTGCTGGCGTGCGCTTCAAGCCCGCCCGCTACACCCGTGTGGGCGAGACCCCCGCTGACAAGCGCCCCTCGACTGCGCTCGGGACAAGCGGGGCAGGCTGGCAGCGTGCCTGGATGGAAGGCGAGCACAGCGACAATATTTTTGGCTGGACGCTCAGCAAGGACGGCACGACGCTCGTCTATCAATATTCCACTGCGAGCAAGCCCGGACAATGGTACCGGGCCCGGCTGCAGGGCGCGCGCATTGTCGAACCCAGGCGGTTCACTGAGCTCAACGCCCGCTTGAAAGACAAGCCCATTGCCAAGACGGAAATCATCCGCTGGAAGGGTTCGCTCGACGAGGAAGTCGAAGGCGTTCTCTACTATCCTCACAACTACGAGCCCGGCAAGAAGTACCCGCTTGTGCTCGACATCCACGGCGGCCCAGCGGGAGCTGACCTGGACGCCTGGAGCAACAACTGGGGTTCACCCCTCAACCTGTGGGCTGCGCGCGGTGCCTTTGTGCTGCGGGTGAACTACCACGGCAGCGGCAACTATGGCCTGGCGTGGGTGGGGTCGATCGGCGGGGGCAAGTACTACGACCTGGAAGTGCCCGACATCGAAGCAGGCGTGGACTACCTGATTGCGCGCGGGCTGGTTGACCCGGACAAGCTCGGCACCACGGGCTGGAGTAACGGCGCCATCCTTTCCATCGCGTTGACCACCAACAGCACCCGCTACAGAGCCTGCGCGGCGGGGGCTGGCGACGTCGAGTGGATCAGCGACTGGGGCAACGTAGATTTCGGCGCTGCCTTCGACAACTACTATTTCGGCAAGTCGCCGCTCGAAGACCCCGAACTCTACATCCGCAAGTCGCCCTACTTCCAGTTGCATACAGTGCGGACGCCGACCATCATCTTCTTCGGCACCGAAGACCGCAACGTGCCCCCCAGCCAGGGTTGGTCACATTACCGCGCCTTGCAGCAACTCGGGCAGACAGACGTGCGTTTCGTCCTCTTCCCGGGCGAGCCGCACGGTTTGCGCAAGCTCACTCACCAGAAGCGCAAAGTCGAGGAGGAGCTGGCGTGGTTCGATAAGTATCTCTTCAGGAATGCCGAGCCCAAGAACGAAGCCTTCAAGGAAAACTCACCGCTCGGCATCGAACTGAAACGTCTGGCGATCAAGAAGGTCGGTGTGCGCTACGGCGTGGCGGTAAAGAAGACCTTGATGCCGGAGGTGGTGAAGTATAAAGGGCTCGCGCTGGGCCGCTTCGAGGTTACCCGTGCCCAGTACGCTGCTTTCGACAAGAACTACAGGTTTGACCCGGGCACCGACAACTACCCGGCCAACAACGTCAGCTTTGAGCAGGCGCAGGCCTACTGTGCCTGGCTCAGCAAACTGACCGGGCAAACCTACCGCTTGGCTCGTTTGGAGGAGGTCGAGTCGCTCTACCAGGTTCGTGCGGGTGAGAATACCCTCGACTACTGGGCGGGCTACAAGCTCAATCCTGATGATGCCGAGCGCTTGCTCGCCGAAGTCAAAGAACTCCCTGGTACAGTGCCGCTGCTGAAGGAGGTGGGCAGCTTCAAGGGCGTTGGCAAAGACGATTTGGTCTTCGACCTGGGCGGAAACGTAGCCGAGTGGGTCATCGAGAAGGAGGGAAGCGGAAAGGCGATTGGCGGTAGCGCCGACCGGTCCGCGGACGCGAAAGCTGTCGCGAAGCCAGCCAATCCTCTCTACATTGGTTTCCGTGTGGTGCGGGGTGCGCCTGCGCCCGAGGCGCATCAGCCTGGGGCTGAGAAGCCGACTGAGCCCAAATCGTAGACGCGGGGAAGCTGTTTCCCGCTGCGCCGTGCCGGTCGCGTACTGTCTCTGCTTGTCCAGGGCAGCGTACGTGCGTTCCCCTATACCGGCAACGAGCTTCGCGCCAAGATGTCGGCAATCTCGGTGATGACGCGGTCCACTTCCTCCTCGGTATTGTAGAAGTGGGGCGAGACACGGATGCCGGCTCCGGGGCGGTAGTCCACCAGCACCTCACGCCGGAGCAACTCCCGCAATACCTCCGGCCCGCGGGGAACAGCCAGCGTGACAGTGCCGCCGCGTTCATGTTCTGCTTCCGGCGTATGCACCTGCCAGCCCCGCTTCCGCGCCTGCTCGACCAGGCGTGAGGTCAACTCCAACGAGTGCGCGCGGATGCGGTCGATGCCTACCTGCTGGATGATCTCCAAGCCCGGCCGGGCGGCGTAGAAGGCCGGGATGTGTGGGGTGCCGTTGAGGAAGCGAAAGGCGTCGTCGCGGTAAGCCCCGGGCCCGACCTCGAACTGAAACGGCCGCGGGTGGGCCAGCCAGCCCGTCAAAGTTGGTTCGAGCTGGATGCACAGGTCAGGCCGCACGTAGAGATAGGCGACGCCGGGGCCACCACACAGCCACTTCAGCACGCCCCCCACCAGAAAATCTAGCTTCCACTTCCGTGCTTCCACCGGCAGCACGCCCGCAGACTGATACGCGTCGAGGATGACGTGCGCGCCCACCGCGTGGGCTTTCTCCACGATGGCGGAGACGTCCTGGATGTAGGCGCTGCGAAACAGCACGTGCGAGAAGGGAACAAGCAGGGTGCGCTCGTCAATCGCTGCTCGCAGCTTCTCGGTGGGGACGCGCAAGGCATCTTCATCGGTGCGGACGAGTTCGATCTCCGCACCTCGCCGCCGCTGCGCGTGCCAGAAGTAAATGAGGGAGGGGAATTCCTTGTCAGTCAAGACGACTTTGCGGCGTGGCCCGTCAAAGGAAAAACAGGAGGCGATGACGGCCTGGGTCAGAGTGACGTTTTCGTGCAGCGAAATCGTTCCCCGCTCAGCCCCCAGCAGCGGTGCCAGCGTGTCGCCCAACCGCACCGCCATCTCCCACCAACCTTCCTCCCAGGCGCGCACGCCCCGCTCTGCCCAGATGCGCGCGTACTCTTCCAGTGCGGCGGAGACGCCGCACGGCATCGCGCCCAACGAGTTGCTGATCATGTAGGTGGTTGTGCTGAGAATGGGAAACTCTTTGCGCCACCTAAGTAATTCCCGCATCACACACTCCCTGCGGTAGAGATCTTTCAGGCACGCACCGCGCACCACAAACGATAGCTCAGGGAAATCAAATTCAGTGAGTTCGTATTGTAACCCCTGCTGCACATCAGTTGACACCGGACACCTTCCCCGATGTAGTCAGCAAACTTTTTCTTGCGCCCCGCAAGGCTTTGGTATACAACCCCTTTTCCCTATGGGTTTTGATTTCCCACGCGGGGAGGGGCGGTGTTAGTAGCCAGCCGGGGGGGGGTGAATGATCGCATATTTTCCTGTCAATCCAAGGGGGAGATGAAATGACTATGCGGCAAGTCCTGCGTTTCTTTTTGTGTTTCGGAATGATTTGTGCCCTTGCGGGGTTTGAAGCCACACCGCTTTGGGGCCAGGCGCAAAGCAACGCCGTGGATCTCTCCGGCACGGTGGCCGACCCGCAGGGTGCCGTGGTGCCGGGTGCCAGCGTCACGGTTCGTCACAAAGCCACCAACGCCACCCGCACGGCCACCACCGACGAGATTGGTGTCTACCGGATTCTCGCCCTCCCGCCCGGGGTGTACGAGGTTACGGTGGAAGCACCAGGATTCGCGCGGGTCGTCAATCCGGAGTTGCGCCTCGAGCTCGGGCGGGCGGCTCAGTACCATGTCGCCTTGGAAATCAGGCCCGGCCAGGAGGAAGTGATCGTCACCGGGGAGACGTTGCTGGTGGAAACCCAGCGCACCGCGGTCGCTGAAACCGTCACCCAACGCCGCATCGAAAACCTCCCCATCAACCAGCGCGACTATCTGAACTTCAGCCTCCTGACCTCCAACGTCGTCCGCGATTCCGCGCCCAGCATCGGCGCAGCTCCGACCTCGGGGATCAACTTCGCCGGCCAGCGCGCGCGCTCGAACCTCGTCACGGTAGATGGTGCCGACGCGACCGACAACTCGATTAACGGCGTGCGCTCTACGGTCAGCCAGGAAGCGGTGCAGGAGTTCCAAATTGTCAGCGGCAGTTATATGCCCGAGTTTGGCCGCGCTGGCGGCGGCGTCATCAACATCGTCACGCGCGGCGGCACCAACGAGTTTCACGGCAACGTCTTTGGCTTCCTGCGCCACAAATCCGTGCAGGCGCGCAATCCCTTCTCGAACGTCTCCGACCCGGCCTTCACGCGCGTGCAGGCAGGGGTCACGCTGGGCGGGCCCATCGTCCAGGATCGCACGTTCTTCTTCATCTCCTATGAGACCCGCCGACGGCAGGAGGCCGGTTTCTCCTCGATCGGGGCCGGCAACTTTGGCTTTATCCCGTTCCCTGGCGGGTTTCTCCTGACCGCGGATCAAGCCGCCTTCGTCACCGACCCCACCCTCAACGCGATCCCCGGCGTCGGACCCTTTGACCTCTTGGATGGTGTCAATACTGTGCTGGACCAGTATTTCGTTGTGGCCGCGGGCGCGGCAGGCACCGCCGTCAACGGCACGAATCTTTTCAGCGGGCCTTTCATCCTGAGCTGTCCAGGTGCGCCGGCACCGCCCTGCCTGCCGGTCGAGCCCTTGGCGCCGGGCGGGCCCGAGCTCCAGCATTTTGTGCCGCTCTCCCAGCTCACGGGCAACTACCCGGCCACCGAAGCCACCAGCTTCTATTCCGTGCGGCTCGACCATCAATTCAACCCGAACCACCTCGCCTTCCTGCGCGTCAGCGTGACGCCGAGCACGGTTGATGGCATCCAGGTCAACGCTCAGAACCAGACCTTTGGCCAGAACGCCTTCTCCCGTACCTCCCTCCAGGACTTCCGCGACCAGACGGTGGTGAGCCAGCTCACCAGCACGCTCGGCCCGGCCTTCTTCAACCAGTTCCGCTTCCAGTTTGCCCGCCGCGCCCTCTCCTACCGCTTTGCCGAAGCGCCGGGTGGTGATCAGGTGGCGATCAACATTGGCGGCTTCGCCTTCTTCGGACGGGAGCCGTTCTCGTCTATTGATCGCATCGAGAGGCGCTGGCAGCTCGCCGACACCTTCTCCTGGCTCAAGGGACGCCATACCTTCAAGTTCGGCGTCGATGTCAATGTGATTGACATTGCCCCACGCGGCGGTAACCAGATCTTTCAATTGAATTTTGGCGGACTCTACAACTTTGGCGCTCTCGGTGCCACCACCTCTGGGTTTCCGTCCAGCATTGCGGGTATTTCTGTGCCTGGCTTCAACGCGGTGCAGGCCTACGGGCTCGGGATTCCACAAATTTTCATTCAAGGCCTGGGGGATTCGAATAGCCCCTTCACGCTGAAGACGTTTGCCTGGTTCGCCCAGGATTCCTGGCGGCTCCGTCCGAACCTGACCTTGAACTACGGGGTGCGCTACGACATCGAATTTAGTCCTATCTTTCGGCCCGGCGGCCCCAGCGTGAACGATGCCGGGAGCCAGTTGATCGGCCAAGCCGAGCAAGTCCTGGGCGTGGTGGAAGGGTTGCGACGCGACGAAGACAACTTCTCCCCGCGCGTGGGCGTGGCCTGGGACCCCTGGGGCGACAGCAAGACGGTCATCCGTGCTGCCTATGGGCTTTACTTCGACCACCCCTTGCTGGCTCTGGCGTTCAATTCCAACACTGCCGATGGCTCGCAGTCGGTGCAGCAATTCGTGCCGCCGGGGTCACCCAACCCGGCCTCGTTCAACGCCGCTTCGCTCTTCCAGGGGATTTTGACGGCACCGCCTACGTTCGGCTACCTTCCCACCCAGGGCCGCTTCGATCCCTTTCTGAGCAACTCGACCTTCATCAACCTGAACTTCTGCCCCCAGCCCACGTCCGACTCCACGCGCGTCTGTGCGGACGGGCCGGTGCCGCTGGCCATCCTCCCCTGGACGCTGCCTACGCAGGCCAACTTTGAGTACGCCTACATGCAGCAGGGGAATCTGAGCATCGAGCGGCAGCTTTTCAATGACTTCACCCTGAGCGTTCGCTACAACTATGTTCGCGGGTTGCACCTGAATCGTCCGCGGAACATCAACTCTACCAACCCCGACCTGCTGGCGTTCAACTTCCTGGCCGCCGTGGATGCCGGCTGCAACCCGGCAGACCCGCGTTTCTTTGACCTCGCACTCTGTGACCCGGTTCGCGTTTCCGAACCTGTGCCCGGACTGGGGGGAATCCTGTTGATCAACGTGAACCCAGGGCCGTTCTTCGGCGCACCCATCGGCCAACCCTTCGCCTTCAACTATTTCCGGGCCTCGGGTCCCAACTTGGCCTTTACGGGACCGTTGGGGATTCCCGATGCGGCGGTTGCGGCCTTGGTCGGCGCCGCCAACGGTGCTTTGGCGGGTATCGGTAGCTCGCTGCAGTATGCGGCCGGGCCCGGGTTCTTCATTCCTTTCAGCGACGTCAACATGCAGGAATCCTCGGGCGATTCCGTCTATCACGGGTTGACCCTCGACTTCAGCAAGCGCTTCTCGCACAACTACGAGTTCCTGGCTTCCTACACCTGGTCGCATGCGATTGATGACTCCACCGACTTGCAAACACTACTGAACCCGCAGAACAATCGCCGCCCCGACGAACGCGGCAATTCCACTTTCGACCTGCGCCACCGGTTTGTGCTGAGCGGCGTCTTCCAGAGCGGCCTCCGCATGAGCGATACGGGTTTCTGGAAGAAATTCTTGGCCGACTGGATCTTTGCTCCCATTGTTGAGATTGCCTCCGGGCGCCCCTTCACCGTGCTCGCCGGCTCGGACAACAACTTCGACTTTGGCTCTGCCACCGACCGGCCCAACGTCGTGCCCGCAGACCCCAGCTTGCCTAGCTCCCCCTTCCTACCAGGCGTTAGCTTCACCAGCCCCTCGCTCGCTGCTGACGGCAACTTGAACGGTACCCTGGGCCGTAATACCTTCCGGCGGCCCATGATTGCGGTGGTGGACTTCCGGCTCTCGCGACGCTTCAAGCTGAGTGAGCGCTTCTCGCTCGAGTGGATCAATGACTTCTTCAACATCTTCAACCGCTTCAATGTGGGCGATGTCAATCCGCTGTGCGACGGCACGCTGGGCGGCACGTGCATCGCCGGCCAGCCGACCTCGGCGCTCGACCCGCGCCAGTACCAACTCGGCCTGAAACTCATCTGGTAGCGC
>JBHIAG010000017.1:0-27298 GCA_046758465.1 Terriglobia bacterium
GCGGGCGCGGGCGACGAGCTGCTCAGCCGCGCTTTCAGTCGTCGAGAGCACGGCCCGCATGGCAC
This sequence comes from Terriglobia bacterium, assembly GCA_046758465.1. Taxonomy (GTDB): domain Bacteria; phylum Acidobacteriota; class Terriglobia; order Acidiferrales; family 2-02-FULL-67-57; genus JBHIAG01. Next base: position 66 of record JBHIAG010000017.1, read on the forward strand.
CATGAGTGCGCAGGTGGCGGACGAGGGCGCGAGTGTCAATGTGGCTGATGACCGGGATGTTGTGGCGCGCGAGGTAGCCTTCGGCCTCCTGGTAGCTGCGCCAGTTGGAAGCGATCTCAGAGAAGTCGCGCACGATGAGGGCTTCGATGTAGGGCCGCGCGGCCTCCTGGTCGAGCGGGTTGGTGCCGACGTTGCCGATATGAGGATAGGTCAGGCAGACAAGCTGGCCAACATAGGAAGGGTCAGTGAAGATTTCCTGGTAGCCGGTGATGGAGGTATTGAAAACGACTTCCCCGCCCCGCTCGGTGCGGGCGCCCAAACCCTTACCGCGAAAAATGCGCCCGTCTTCCAGGGCGAGGATGGCCTGCATTCAGTCTCCTTCGGTTGTGGTGGACACGCGCTTTGGTCAAGTTATTTTCCCTGCGGTTCGATCCGCTTCGCAACGCTGCCGAAGCGCTCGGGTGGCCAGTAGATGAAAATCGCCTTTCCGTAGATGTAGCGCTGGTGCACGGGGCCCCAGGCGCGAGAGTCGCTGGAACTGCTGCGATGATCGCCAAGAACGTAATAGTGGTCGGGTGGCACGGTCACGGGAGGAAACGACAGGCTCTGCGGCGACTCACCCGTCAGATAAGCCTCCACCAGTTTCACGTCATTGATATAGACCCGTCCGGCGCGGATTTCTAGCGTCTCGCCGGGAAGTCCGACAACGCGCTTGATGAATGATTTGCCGGGATCGCGCGGATAGCGAAATACAATTACGTCCCCGCGCGCTATCGGCTCGAAGTGGTAGATAAACTTGTTGATGAAGATGCGCTCCTGGTCGCCGAGGCCGGGCTCCATGCTGGTTCCTTCTACCTTGACGGGTTGATAGAGGAAGGTAATGATGACGAGCGCGAGCACCACTGCTACCAGCAACTCGCGCAACCACAATATGGAAACGAGACGAGCACTGGCGCGGCGGACGCCACGCAGCCAGCGAGACAGCAACCCTACCGAAGATGCTACGTGCCGTTCATCGTGCATTCCTAAAGAACAAATGTATACCACGGGTTCCGAAGGAGTACAACCCTGCCGATAAATCGCCGAGCGGCGCGCATCGCACTCCTGCTTCCCGCGCTGAACGAGGAGCGTGCCCTGCCGAAGGTGTTTGCGGGACTGCCGCAAGACATACTTTCCCAGATTATTGTGGTCGACAACGGCAGCAGCGACCGCACGGCTGCTGTGGCCGCCAGTCTGGGTGCGATGGTCGTCGCTGAGCCGCGTCGAGGTTATGGCCAGGCCTGCCGGGCTGGCTTGGCGCATCTCGCACCCGATACCGACATCGTAGTGTTTCTGGATGCCGACGGCAGCGATGTGCCGGGCGAAGTCGAGCGCCTCCTGGAGCCCATTCTGGCGGACGAAGCCGATCTGGTAATCGGCTCGCGCGTGTTGGGCCAGGCTGAACTGGGAGCTCTCACTTGGCAGCAGCGCTGGGGCAACCGCCTAGCCACCACGCTCATCCGGTTGCTCTTTGGATTTTGCTACACCGACCTGGGGCCCTTCCGGGCAATCCGCCGTGCCCGACTCCATGAGTTGGCCATGCAAGACCGCAACTACGGCTGGACTGTCGAGATGCAACTCAAGGCACTGCGACGCGGCTTGCGTGTGCAGGAAGTCCCCGTGAGCTACCGACGGCGCGTGGGCCAGTCGAAGATTTCCGGAACGGCGAAAGGTGCCCTGTTGGCGGGCGCTAAGATTCTTTGGACCATTGTGCGGCTCAGGTTGTCGAATTAGTCGAACTCAGCGAATGTCGCCGACGCTGGAAAAGAGCCGGATCGTTTTGCTGACGCCAAAGGTAAAACCAGTGTCAGCGTCGTTCTTCGTCAGGCCGGCGATACCGGCGAGGTCCCAGCGGAAGCCACCAGCCCAAAACTGTATCCCCAGACGCCCCTGACCGCGGCTGCCCGTGCCCGCGAGCGCGCTTGTGGCGGGCGTGTTGCGCGTGCTCTTTCGACCCTGTACTTCGCCGACGATGTTCAACCGTTTGTTGACGGGTACGACGATACCCCACCCCAACAGCAGCACATCGTTTTGCGCAAACAGCCCCGCCGGGGCTTCCAGGATGCCCAGGCCGGCATGGGCGAATGTATTCAGCCGCCCGAAATGTTTCTGGAGAAGCAACGCGGCGAAGATATTGGTAGTGTTCAAGCCGATGCCGCGGCGCTCGTCGCTGGTGGGCATCTCGAAGCCAAACCGAAATCCCAGCGACGGACGCCGGCCCTGCTCGGAGAAAAGCTTGGCTTTGGCCGCGATGCTAAAGTCTCCGACGTCGTCGGTCGAGTCCCCTCCTTGGGTTAGGATCGGCGTGACGAATGCGGATCGCTGCTCGCTGACCGACAGGAAGTTGCGGACGCTCCCTTCTAGCTGCACCTCTACCCTGCGACTGATGCCGAAGTGCAGGGCAACGACTCCCACCCGCGTCAGGTCGCCTTCCAACCCTGCGAGCGGAAACCGCGCCTCTTGCAGGAACTCGAACCCGAACTGCACCAGAAGTTCGCCTGGCTGGATGACTTCAACTTCCTGGGTGATAAGCGGTCGCTGCTGCGCTGCCACCGACGGAGGCACCAACAATAACAACCAAATTAGGCTGACTAAGGATGGAAATCGCGTTGGGTGCAAGGCGGGCGTATTATGGGGAAAAGCTCAGGTAGCAGGCAAGCGCAAAGACCTGCCTCAGTCAGCAGCAAGTTCGTAGCGGAGGATCGCAAGTGCACTGATGCCGGCGGTTTCAGTCCGTAAGATGTTTTTCCCTAGAGAAGCCTCGACAAAACCCTGCTGCTGAGCTGCCTGGCGCTCTTCGTCGGTCCAGCCCCCCTCTGGACCCACCGCCAAGGCAACGCTGCGCGGTGAGGGACTGGCACGCAGCAAGCGACGCAAGGGCGTTGCATCCCCAGCTTCTGATAGCAAGATTCGGGTCTCACAATCGATTCTAGACACCGCGTCGGACAATTTTGTGAGTTGCCCGAGTCGTGGCACGTCAGTCCGGCGCGCTTGCTGTGCAGAGGCCTGCAAGATCTTTTTCCAGCGCTCCTGCCGTCTGACGGCCGCGCGCGTGAGATGCAGGTCCGACCGGTTGGCCTCGATAGGGATGATTTCACTGATACCAAGTTCCGTGGCCTTCTCAAGAAACCACTCGAACCGTGAGAACTTCACAACGGCAGCCAGAAGGACTAATCAGGGTGTTGAAAGGGGCACACTGATTGGCTCGACGAGTTCGAATTCAACTCGGTCCGAGCTCACCGAGGTGATGCGCGCGAGCCACACAGTCCGCTGGTCACTCAACTCATAGAGTTGCCCGGGGCAGACCCGCAGCACATGGGCCAAGTGGTGGGCGGCTTCACCAGTAAGGGTGGTACGCCCCGCGCTCCATTGGGGGGCAAAGAAGCGGCGTCGCGTCAAGGAATTTTCCTCTGAGGTCAACGTTCACTCGTTGGTACAGCGTAGGCCCTTTGTGCCAGCCGCAGACATGCCCAGCCAGCAGGAGGATAACAAAAGAGCGGTTAGCCGAAGATGTCTTTGACGCGATCGAAAAGGCTGCTCTTCTCGATGGGACGATTTTCGGCCGGGAGACTTTCGGCCAGTTGCTCGATCATGCGTCGCTGCTGGCGCGTGAGTGTTTTCGGTGTCACGACTTTCAGCTCGACGAAAAGATCGCCGCGGCCCCGACCGTTCAAGTTCGGGAAACCCTTCCCCCGGAGCCGTATGATGGTCCCGCTTTGTGTCCCCTCGGGGATCTTCAGCTTCTCTTCCCCATCGAGCGTAGGCACCCGAATCTCTGCCCCCAGCACCGCTTGTGGGAACGAAATCGGGATGGAGCAATAGAGGTTGCTCTCGCGTCGCTCGAAAACAGGGTGGTTCTGCACACCCAATACAACGTAGAGGTCCCCGGGCGGACCGCCCGAGAACCCCGCTTCACCTTCACCCCCGATGCGCAACCGTGTCCCCGTGTCCACGCCGGGCGGAATCTTGACTTCGAGCGTGCGTTCGCGCTGGACACGTCCGCTCCCTTGGCATTCCGTACAGGGATGGCGGATGATCTGGCCGGTGCCCTGGCATTGGGGGCAGGTGCGGCTGACGGAGAAGAACCCTTGCTGATAGTAGAGCTGACCACGGCCCTGGCAGGCCGGACAGGTTGTGAGACTTGTGCCCGCACGAGCACCGGAGCCCTGGCAGGTCGAGCAGATTTCCTGGCGCGGGATTTTCAGCTTGGTGGCCAAGCCACGCGCTGCCTCCTGAAAGCTGATCTCCAGGTCATAGCGCAGATCCGCGCCTTGGTGGACGCGACTGCGGCGCCGCCGCCCGCCACCCAGTCCGAACATCTCTTCAAAACCAAAAAAGTCACCAAAAATGTCGGCAAAGTCGGCAAAGATGCTCTGGTCGAAGCCAGTGAAGGGCTGGCCGCCTAGGCCGGCGTGACCATAACGGTCATAGGCGGCGCGCTTTTGGGGATCGGCGAGAACAGAGTAGGCTTCGGTGAGTTCCTTGAAGCGCTCTTCGGCTTCCCGCTTGTTGTTCGGATTGCGGTCCGGATGCCACTGAAGCGCGCCGCGGCGATAGGCTCGCTTGACCTCCTCCTCGGAGGCATGGCGACCGACACCCAAAACTTCGTAGTAATCCAGTTTCTGATTCGGCATCGCCTGCAATAAGAGTCTAGGTAGTCTTTTCCTGCTTTCCGCTTGGCCGCACCGCCACTTTCACCAGAGCCGGTCGTAGCAAACGCTCCTTGAACGTATAGCCTTGCTGGAGTTCTTCGATGACTTCTTGGTCGCGGAAGTCTGGGCTTTCGATTCTCTCCAGCGCATGGTGGAGGTAGGGATCGAAAGTTTCCCCCAGAGCCTTTACGGGCTTTAGACCGCGATGACTGAGCGTGTCAACGAGTTGTTTGTAGATCAACTTCACACCCTTCCGGTACTCCTCGGAATGGGCATTTTCGCTTGACATGCTCAGGGCGCGCTCAAAACCGTCGAGCACGGGTAAAAGCGCCAGGACCAGGTCAGCTTCGGCCCACTGACGAAACTCTTGCTGCTCGCGTTTGGTCCGTTTCCGATAATTTTCAAAGTCTGCCTGGCGGCGCAGAAGTTGGTCGTAAAGCACCTCGTATTCGGCCTGCAGCTTCTTGTAAGAATCCTCCTGTGACGGTTCGGCGCCCGTGGCAGTTTCATCCGCCGGCTTAGGGGTGGCGTTTTCTTCGTCCTTCACGTGGATATCTCTGCTGGTTCTGCCGGTGGCGTTCTAATTTTCATTAAGGACTCGATTGAAGAGTCGGGCGACGTAATGCACTGCGGTGATGGCACGCGGGTAATCCATGCGAGTGGGGCCCAGGATGGCGAGGGAACCGAGTGGCCGCTCCCGTGTCCCATAAGAGGCACTGATCAGAGCAAAATGTTTGATGGCAGGGGCGAGACGCTGCAAGCCGATCATGACTTGTACGCCGGGCTCCAACTGCTCGAGCGTGATACTGAGCAGGCCCACCAATTTTTCTTTCTCTTCGAGCGTACGTAGCAGGACACTCAACTCCTCCTGGGAGGCTTCGGCTGCGCGGGCAATCAAATTGGCTGTGCCCTCGAGGTACACCTTAGCGGTTTCGTGAATCTCCTCTACACTTTCGCGGCACAGAGCAGCAGCGGTTGCTGCCAGGCGCTCATAGCGCGAGCGCTCATGGGCGGCCCGGCGCTCGAGCTCGGCACGCGCCGCTGCGAGCGTCCAGCCGGCGAAGTTCTGATTGAGATAGGCAGCAGTACGGTCGAGTTCTTCCTGGCTGTACGCCTCCTGGACGGTGACCAGTGTGTCCCGCACCAACCCCGTGCGGGTCAGGATCACCACCAGCACGCGCTGCGTATCCACGCGGAGCAAGCACACCTGTTCGAGCGGAGCCTGCATGACAGGAATCGTAAACACAATGCCGATGCCGTGCACGAGTTCCGAGAGCACACGCGAAGCGCGCGGCAGCAAGGCCCCGGCCTCCATCGGCTCACCCAAGAGATGGGCGTCAATCCAATTCCTGTCAGAAGGAGCGAGTTGCGCGCGACGCATGGCTTGGCGTGCGTAGAACTCGTACGCCTTGGCGGTCGGGATACGGCCGGCCGAGGTATGGGGCTGGCGGAGGTAGCCCTTGTTCTCGAGGTGCACCATCACGTTGCGGATCGTAGCCGAGGAGAGCTGGCCATGCTGCTGGCGCGCCACTCTCATTGAGGCCACCGGCTCGCCCGTGGCGATGTGGGTGCGCACGATGGCGGCCAGAATCTCCTGATTCCGCCCTGCGTCTCTTCCCGGCAACATCTTTCGACTTCGCCTCCCTGTATGCACACCGCACAATCAGCGGCAATTTGATTCTAGCGGGTGGGTAAATCAGGGTCAAGCCGCGTGGCCTACGGTTCGCTCGAACGGTGGAATTAGGAGTGCGTGTCGATCTGGGCACGCTGCAACGTGCCGCTGAAATCCAGGTAGATGCTCTTCCACTCCGAGAAGACGTCCAGGGCAGCGTTGCCCGCATCGCGGTGACCGTTTCCGGTTTGCTTCGTGCCCCCGAAGGGGAGCTGGATCTCCGCTCCGATGGTAGGCGCGTTGATGTAAACAATACCCGAGTGGAGGTCGCGCATGGCGACGAAGGCGCGGTTAACGTCGCGCGTGTAGATAGAGGAGGAAAGGCCGTAGACAACTCCGTTATTGATTTCGACTGCTTCCTCAAAGGTGTCAAAGGGGATTAGTGACACCACCGGGCCAAAAATCTCCTCCTGGCAGATGCGCATCTTGGGGTCACAGTCTCCAAAAACGGTGGGCGCGTAGAAGGTTCCCTTGGCGAAGTCACCCTCCGTGAGCGGATGTCCGCCGCAGAGGAGCTTCGCGCTCTCCTGCTTACCGACCTGCACGTAGCTCTCGACGGTGTTGCGCTGGCCTTCGTTGATGCACGGACCCATCTCCACTGTCGGATCGAGCCCATTACCGACTTTCAAGGCTTTGGCGTGGTGGACGAACATGTTCGTGAACTCTCGATAGACCTTTTTATGCACTGCCACGCGGCTGGCTGCCGTGCAGCGTTGTCCCGTGGTACCGAAGCCGCCCCACAACGCTCCGTCGATTGCCAGGTCGAGGTCGGCGTCGTCCATCACAATGATCATATTCTTGCCGCCCATCTCCAGGCTGCAATGGCGAAAGTCCGGCGCACAGGCCTCCGACACCAACCGACCCACCTCGGTTGAGCCGGTGAAGGAAATCACGCTGACATCCGGATGCTTCATCAAGGGAAGACCCACGGCGCTACCCGACCCGGTGACGAAGTTCAGAACGCCCTTGGGCAGGCCCGTTTCATTCAAAAGTTTGACGAAGTTCCAGCCCGACAGCGGGGTAGCGCTCGCCGGTTTGAAGACCACGGTGTTGCCACAGACGAGCGCCGGAAAGATTTTCCAAGAGGGGATGGCCATGGGGAAATTCCAAGGTGTGATAATGCCGCACACGCCCAACGGCATCCGCACCGACATTGCGAACTTGTTGGGCAACTCAGAGGGCACGGTCTGTCCAAACAACCGGCGACCCTCGCCTGCCATATAAAAGCCCATGTCGATCGCTTCCTGAACGTCTCCACGTGTCTCGTTCAGGATTTTTCCCATTTCCCGGGTCATGTCCCGTGCGAGCTCTTCTTTGCGTTCCACCAAGGTCTGCGCCGCACGCAAGAGAATTTCGGCGCGTTTGGGAGCGGGCGTGAGACGCCAGGCGGGGTAGGCGGCGCGGGCCGCCGCGACGGCAGCGTCCACATCGCACTTGTCCGACTGTTGGAAAATTCCGATGAGGTCGTTCTTATCCGCAGGATTGATGTTTTCGAACGTCTTCGCGCAGCGGGCCTCGACCCACTCACCATTGATGGAATTTTTATAGACGTTAGAGGTTGCCATGGCGCCCTCCTCAGAAAAGGGCAACTGTGCGAAACAGTGTAGGCTAGAGTGGAAATTTACTCTAGCAGAGCGTAGGCAGAAGCGTCAACGCGACCCGGGTAATTTCCAACCGGGGGTACCTGGGGGCCCAGCCGACTTACGGTAAGGTGCGACCGAGATACATCCAGATCCAGCGGCCCCGAACGCGCCGCTTGAGTCCGAAGACAACATCGGAGCCAGAGTGCAAGGTGCCCTCAATCTCCCGGAAATCGTGCCCGGTGCGGACACGGTGATGGTTGATTTCCAGAATTAAGTCGCCGCGGGCGAGCCCGACGTCTTCGGCGAAACTGTTCGGTTCGATCTCGCGCACGAACAGACCTTGATCTTCATCCAGGTCAAGGCCCCCACGTTGCAAGAGTGCCGGTGTCGCTTCTTCCACGCGCAGTCCCAGCCGCGCACCTTCACCCTCGGTGTCCGAGAAGGCAACAGACGCATCGCACTTTTCAGGGAAAACCTGGCAGCGATCCTCAACGCGGACAGCGACGGTATGCTCCTTTTTCTTGCGTATGTAGCTCAGTGCGACCGCCTGGCCGACCGGCGTGGCAGTAACGATGTCCACGAGCTCGTCGCTGGTGTGCACGGGTTGTCCATTGGCTGCGATGATGACATCGCCCCGCTGGAGGCCCGCGCGTTCGGCCGGGCTTCCCGGGCGAATCTCGTCCACAATGTATCCGTACTCGGCACCGAAGCTACGCAAGATTACTTCCCTCTCGCTTTGCGAACGGTGAATCGAAGAAACACCAATAGACCCGCGGACCATGCGTCCGTGCGTACGAATTTTGTTATAGACAGCGCGCGCGATGTTGGAGGGGAGGGCAAACCCAATGCCCACGTTGCCGGCGTTGAACCGATTGCCGTCGGTAGCAATCATGGTATTGATGCCGATCACCTGCCCGGCCATGTTGACCAGCGGGCCCCCCGAGTTGCCGCGGTTGATGGCAGCGTCGGTCTGCAAGAAGTGCTGGAACTGTTCCGCCCCCGCGACTTCACGGCCCTTGTAGCTAATGATGCCCGCGGTGACGGTGGCTTCGAGACCGAAAGGACTGCCGATGGCCAGAACCCAATCGCCCACTTCGACGGCATCGGAGTTGCCCAACTCGGCCACGGGTAGTTTGCGGTCGGCGGCAATCTTGATCACGGCCAAGTCGGTTTCCTGGTCATAGCCGGCGATCTCAGCCAAGTATTCTTTGGAGTCGCCGTGCAGGCGAACGGTAATCTTGTCCGCCTGTCGAACGACGTGGTAATTGGTCAAAATGTAGCCTCTGGCATCAACGAGTACACCCGAGCCCAAACTGCGCTGGCGAAGCGGCCGACGCGGTCCGAAGCCGAAGAAGCGTTCAAAAAAATCCTCGGGGCTGTCGCGAAAGCCGCGGCGGCGGCGCCCGATGGTGGACACAGTGCTGATATTTACCACCGCGGGCTCCACCTGCTTGGCTACTTTGGAAAAGACAGAGGAGAGTTCAACGGGTGAGGGCACGCCCAGGGGCGCAGCCGAGGAGGCGGGGTTCTCACGGGCTGCGCGTACGCCGTTTGACACCACCGTGCCAATCAACACTCCCATTGCCAGCGCGGACACCAGCGCGATTTGGGTGCCCCAATGCTGTCGCCTGAACCAGCGTCGTGTGCCCTCTCGCGTCATTGCAAGAACCTCCTCTCGTCGCCTAGACAACAAATTATACCATTTTAGACTCTGAATAGAACCGCCGGGTTAGCTGCCTTCCGGGCGGGCGGGCGCAGGCGAGGAGGCAGGCACGGGCCATTCCGCTGGCGTTGGGGCTGGCCCCTTGAATTCCACCACCAGGATTCCTACCAGGATCAATGCCGCACCCCACAGGGCGCGGCCGGTCAGTTGCTCGCCGCGCACGAGGTAGGAAGTCAGGGCGGCAAAGAGCGGTTCCAAGCTGAAGAGGATGGCGGTGTGGGTAGGTGAAGTATATCGCTGGGCCCAGGCCTGGGCGGAAAACGCGAGCGCAGTGGCAAAAACACCGGTAATCACCACCGCCAGAGCCAGCCGTCCGCTCCAGGCCAGCGCCGCCGTCTCCAGGCGTGTCCAGTGGGCCGCGGGCAGGGCAACCGCTGTGAGGAGCAGCGCCGTGATGATCTGGGAAATCCCCAACGCGGCATAGCGGAAGCGCGAGGCAAAGTGGCCCACAGAAATGATGTGGCTGGCAAATGCCACGGCGCAGAAAATCGTTAGCAAGTCGCTTCAATTGATCGCAAACCTAACTTCCGGAATTGCCAGGAAGTAAAAGCCTGCGACCGCCACGACTACCACCGCGGCTGTCCAGCCACGGATTCGCCGGCCGAAGAATATTGCCAGCAACACAGGTACCAGGGGCACCGAGAGGCCGGTGATGAAGGCCGACTTCGCCAGGGTGATGTACTGCAAGCCTGCGGTCTGAACCATGTAGCCAGTGGCGAGGAAGAGCCCAGTGAGCAGTCCGGCGCGGGCCAGCCCGGGCTGGCGCAGGTTGGCTCCCCGTCCCAATACAAGCAAAAGGACAGCCGCGGCCAGGCTAAATCGCAAGGCGAGGAAAACGAGCGGGGAGGCTTCGGCCAGGGTGTCCTTGACGACAACAAAGGTGCTGCCCCAGATGAAACTGACGAAGCCCAGAAGGGGGTCAGCTTCGAGACGCGCGCGTGTCAATCCCGCGAGTTCTACTCCCCCGCTGCTGCGGGCGGCCATTGGCCGTACACGGGCTTCCCGCCGACCATGGTCAGCACAACCTTCGTGCGGAGAATATCCCGAGGCGGCAGTCCGGTGATGTCTTGAGAAAGCACAATGAGGTCAGCGAACTTTCCGGGTGCGAGTGTTCCCTTGCGCTGCTCCTCAAACTCGGCTACCGCTGAGCCCCACGTATAGGCGCGGATGGCGTCTTCCAAACTGATTTTCTCTTCTGGCACCCACCCGCCGCTTGGCCCACCGTCTTCGAACTCGCGCGTCACAGCGGCATAGAGGCCACGGAATGGATTGAGCGGTTCAACCGAGTAATCGGTCCCGAAGGCCACTGCTGGGCTGTATTTCAGCATGGAGTTCCACGGATAGGCCTCGGCGTAGCGGTCTGGGCCCAGTAGGTCCGGTGCCCAGCGCATGTCGTTGAGCAAGTGGCTGGGTTGCATGGATGCGATAACCCGCAACGCAGCAAAGCGAGGCGCGTCGTCGGGGTGGACGAACTGTGCGTGCTCGATTTTGTGACGACGGTTACGGCGCTGGGGGTTGGCGGCGCGGGCGGCAGCAAACGCATCAAGTGCAACGCGGATTGCGCGGTCGCCGATGGCGTGCAGGGCGATCTGGAAGCCGGCTTGGTCGCGTCCAATCACCATTTGCTTCAACTGTTCCGGGTCGTAGCGAAGGATGCCGCGGTTGCCGGGTTCATCGGCAAAGGGGGCAAGCATGGCGGCGGAGTGGGAGCCGCCGCTCCCGTCCGTTACCCCCTTGAGCGCCCCGGTCTTGAGCCAGGGGTCGGTGGTGCCGCCTTGCTCGCGCTGTGCCTTGAGAGTTTCAAGCGAGGCATCGAAGCTGAGCCATTCGGTGATCCGGACCGGGAGCTTCCCTTCCCGCTTCAGCTCCGCGAGAACCAGAAAGTCTTCCCAGGCGGAATTGTCTTGCAGCGAAGTAACGCCGTTTTCGACCGCCTCGCGCAGGGTGAGTTCGAGGGCGCGCTTGCGCTGTGCCCGCGTGGGTGCGGGGATAAGACGGGAAACCAGGCCGATTGCTTTTTCTTTAAGCCAGCCCGTGGGTTCCCCACGCGCGTCGCGGACGATGTCGCCGCCTTCGGGATTCGGTGTGTCACGGGTAATCCTGGCCTTCGCCAGCGCCAGCGAATTGGCGACAGCCGAATGGCCGTCCACGCGTCCAAACAGCATCGGGTGTTCAGTGGAGACCGCGTCGAGATCTGCGCGGGTGGGGATGCGCGGTTTGGGCCAGAGGGAATGGTCCCAGCCGCTCCCGCTGATCCACTCGCCGGGGGCGAAGTCAGCCAAACTCGCACGGATGCGTTCCTGCATCTCGGCCAGAGAGCGCACACCGGTCAAATCGACGCTCAACTTGTCCCGGCCCGCGCTGCCCAGATGAACGTGCGCGTCGTTGAAGCCGGGCATTACGAAGTGGCTTTGGAGGTCAACCACGCGAGTGTTCGGCCCGATCCAGTGCTCGATTTCTTTGCGCGTGCCGGCGGCGACGATGCGGTCGCCCTGGAGGGCCAGTGCATCGACGCGTGCGAGCGCCCGATCCACGGTGTAGATGACCCCGTTGACAAGCACCAGATCGGCTTCGGCCGCCTGGGCCACGGTGAAGCACAGTCCGGCCAGCAGCAGAATCAATCCCCGCAGCAAAGGTTTCATGGCTCCACTCCTGTCAGAAGTAGCAAGGCCAGAAGGATGCGCTTGGAAGCTACCTCGCGATTGGTAGGGTCGTACCACTCGCGCAGCGAGTGGGAGGAACCGCTGCGGCCGCCGCCGCTGACCGCGACCGCTTCCAGCCCCATGGAGATGGGAATGTTGGCATCAGTCGAGGCGGTGCGGAAGTGTGTCTTCAGTCCCAGGTGGCGGTCCACGGCGAGAAACACCTCTGCGATGTGTGCCGACTCGGGCAGCTCGCCGCCCGGCCGCTCTCCGATGACCTTGATTTCGTAGCGCAAGGGTTCCTTGCGGCGGGCGGCGGTGTTTTCCGCTGTGACCGCACGGTCGACCACCTGGCGAACGGCTTCCTCGAGTCGCACAATCTCCGCCGGCTCTTCTGATCGGATGTCAATTTTCATCGAGGCCTGATAGGGGATGGAATTCACCGAGGTACCCCCTTCGATGACCCCGACGTTGAGGACGGTGCGCGGCTCCTCGGGGACAGGTACCGTTGCCAGCCCAGCAATTGCCCGGCCAAGCGCCTGGATCGGATTAGGCAGACCGAGATCACCCCAACTGTGGCCGCCCGGCCCACGCACAATGACTTCCAGCCGCTTACTGCCGAGGGCACGGCGGGTGAGTCGCTCGTTGCCCGAGCCGTCAATGGCGATCGCGGCCCGCAGTTTCTTGCGGAGAGCTGCGTCGTCGAACAGGTGCTTGATCCCGCGCAGATTGCCTTCGCCTTCCTCGCCGACATTCGCCACGAACAAGAGGCTGGCGGTGGTGGCAACGCGGCCCGTGCGCAACGCGCGAATCAGCGCCAGCAGGGTGGCGAGACCGTTGCTGTTGTCAGAGATTCCCGGGCCGACCAGGCGCTTCCCCTGGCGTTTGACGCACACAGGTGTTTCCGGGGGAAACACGGTGTCGAGATGGGCCGAGGCCATCACCCACGTCGCCCGATCGCGTCCGCGGTACTCCCCCAGGACGTTGCCGATGGCATCCTGCCGCACATTCTCGAGCCCCAGCTTGCGGAATTGTTCCTCGAAATAGCGTGCCCGTGCGGCCTCCTGGAACGGCGGAGCCGGGATTTCGGTAATGCGGATTTGTTGTTCCAGGGTCCAGTCGAGCTGCGCGTCCACGGCTTGGAGTGCGCGTGCCACCGCCGGGTGTTGTGCGAGGGTGGCCAGGCTGATTTCAGATGCGGGCGAGTGAACCGACATAAGCAACGCCAGCAGCAGCGTTAAGGGTATTCTCCAGTTTCGCATAGAGTTCCACAGGCAGATTCCGCTCTGGTTGGGAAGCCCCCTAGGGAACGCGCGCCGACTTCCGGGCGCGTCCAGCAGGCGCACGGGTGGCCTCGCCGCACAGCGCGTAGATTTCTTCTTCCATCAGCAAGCGATTCGACAGTTTGGCGGCATTGAGAATGCGCTCGACGAGTTCATCGGTTGCAGTGATGCCGCGCTTTTCGAGCCAATAGATGACATTTGACTTGCCGCTCATCGGGCCGATCTCAATGACCTGCTCCAGCCCAAACAGATGCGAGGGCACACCAGAGTAGACGGTATTGGCCACCTCGACGTCATTTTTCTTGAACGCCTTGATCACAGCCGCTGCGTGCACGCCGGTGCCGGTGCGGAAGGCGTCGCTGCCCACGACCGGGTAGTTGTTCGGGATAGGCACGCCGGTGGCCTGCGAGATCTTTGCGCAATAGTTAGGCAACTGGGAGAGGTCGCGGTCGATCAGGCCCAACAGCCGCATGTTGACCAGCATCAAATCGATGGGCGTATTGCCCACGCGTTCGCCCAGCGTCAGCGCGCAGCCGTGCACCTGGTCGGCGCCGGCCGCGAAGGCCGCCAGGCTGTTGGCCACTGCCAATCCGCGGTCGTTATGTCCATGCCAATCGACTCGGACGTGGGCGCCACTGGGCTTGACAATCTCATCGAGGACGAACCGTACCAGGTTCTGGGTGCCCGCGGGCGTGGCGTGGCCCACGGTGTCGCAGAGCACAATGGCCTGCGCGCCACCATTGATGGCCGTGGTGTAGAGCTTTTTCACCGTTTCGGGATCGCAGCGCGTGGTGTCTTCGGTGACGTACATCACCGGCAGATTGAGCGAACGCGCAAACTGGACGGCAAATTCCGTCGTGCGAAGTAAGAAGTCCGTCGTCCAGTCTTCCGCGTACCGGCGGATGGGGCTCGACCCGATGAAGGTAGCCGCTTCGATGAGGATGCCGGCGCGTTGGGAAATTTCCGCGATGGGGCGAATATCGGCCTCGACCGTACGGGCGGCACAGTTGGGGCGGATGGTGAGCTTGGCGTTGACGATTTCGCGTGCCAGCCGCTCCGCATCTGCCGCCGCATGGGGTCCGGCACCGGGCAAGCCGATATTGACGGAGTCAATCCCGAGCGCCTCCATCAGGTGGAGAATCTCAATCTTTTCTTTGATACTCGGGTCGCGGACGGAAGGCGACTGCAGGCCGTCGCGCAGAGATTCATCGTCGAGCATAAACGTGCTCGCCCGAGGGAGGATTTCAGGGCCGCGAGCGGTGTTCCAGTCATAGATCAATTGCTGGCTCATCGCCACCTCTCAATAGCGATGGATATAGGAGCGCGGCAGCTCGCTCACATCGGGCTGGTAGAGAGTTTTGCAGCGCTCGCAGCGGTAGAGCTCCGCGTTCTTGCCGAAGACGCGCGCGATCCCTTCCGGGTATTCGTACCAGCGCTTCAGGTGGCCGAGGCATGCCTTGCCTTTGGCGCCTTTCTGGTCGCAAGCGCGCTGGCGGAATTTTTTGGTCTTGACCTGAAGTGAGCTAGCTGCGGGCGTCGCCGTCACGTCAGGCATCCAAGTCTCCGGCACCAACTACCGGGTGCATTATACTGAAATTCGAAACGATTGTGGAAGCGTCAACGGAAGCGTTCAGGATAGTCAACCGAAAGCAAACACAGGCCACTGGCGGGTACCGTGGGGCCCGAGCGGGTGCGGTCGCGCGCGGCAAGGATAGAAGCGATGTCGGACTCGGCCAGCTTGCCCTTTCCCACTTCAAGCAGCGTCCCCACGATCTTGCGCACCATATGGCGCAAGAAGGCACGGCCACGAATGGTAAAGACCAGCTCCTGGTTTGCGTCCAGCTTCGTCAATTCAGCCGAGAGTACAGTGCGCACCTTGTTTTTTCCCTCATCGTGCTCTGAGGCCCAGGAGGAAAAGGAGGTGAAGTCGTGCTCGCCGATGAACGCCGGCAGCGCGCGCCGCACGGCTGCGGTGTCGAGCGAGAAAGGATAATGGTACACATAGCGCCACACAAAGGGCGGGCAGAGGGGAGCACGAACAATGCGATAGCGATAGGTCTTCGCTTCCGCATGCCAGCGGGCATGGAAACCGCGGGGGACTTCTTTGGCCTCGGTCACCCGAATGGTCGGCGGAAGCAAGCTGTTGAGCGCACGCTGGAGATTTTCGGCCGGGATAGTGGAGCGGATCTTGCAGTGCGCCACCTGGCCCAGCGCGTGGACGCCAGCATCGGTACGCCCGCAACCGTGGAGGCGAATTTGCTCCTGGGTAATTTTCTCCAGGACATCAACGACCGTCCCCTGAATGGTAGGAAGGTTCGGCTGTATGGCCCAACCGTAGTAGTCGGTGCCGTCGTAGGCCAGGGTGAATTTGATGTTTCGCATTCCGTTCCGATCTATTCTAAACTCCCAACTCCCCCTCCAGGGGCCAGTTTCCCCCCAACCATCGCCCGTACCACCGAAAGCCAACCGTGTACTCTTGGCGGCGGACGGCGTACAGACCGCGGCGGATCGCGCTCAACACGTCGTCGGCGATCGAGCTTAGGTGTCGGCTTGGAAGAATGTCAAGGCGGGGCGGGCTGGAGCGGACGAGACACCGGCGCGCTTGCCGTCGGCAGGGTTTCAGTGTTAGTATACAGCCTCTGTTGAATGGCATCGCGCATCTATAAGAACCTCATCCCCGACTCCCACCTGCACCGCGAACTGGAAAGCCTGCTGCGCAAGAATGGCGGGGTAGCCACGCTGGAGGAGATCTGTCGGGAGGTTTTTCTGCTGCCGACGGCCTCAGCGCCCCTGGCGCGGGTTCTCGTCGAGGAGCTGATCCAAGGCGACCCACGGCTGCAGTGGGCGGCTGACACCAGGGTGGAGTGTTCCGAGCCGAGTCCTGAGGAAGTTTGGCGGCAGCGCAAACATGTTCTCGTCGTAGATATCGAAACCACCGACGGCACACGGCGCGACCAACGCATCATCGAGCTGGGCGTGTGCCGGATTGAGAAAGGGTGCATTACCCGCGAGTGGAGCCAACTGCTGAACCCGGAGCGCAGCGTGTCGCCCTGGATTCGGAACCTGACCGGAATTACCAAAGCAATGCTGGCGGCTGCGCCGCGCTTTGCCGAAGTGGCCGACCGGCTCCTGGAGGAACTTGAAGGGGCCATCCTGGTGGCCCACCACGCGCGCTTTGATGTGGCGGTTCTCAGCGCTGAGGTAAGCCGGCTGCGGGGACAACGGCTCGGCAACTACTACCTCTGCACGGTGGAACTGGCGCGCCACGTTTTCCCCAGCATGGAAAATTATCGGCTGGAGACGCTGAGCCGAACCCTGGGCCTGTGCCATGAGCGGCCGCACCGCGCCGGGTCAGATGCGCGCGCCACGGCTGAGCTGTTCACACGCCTGGCAGAAACCTCAGACTGGGCGTTGGCCCCCTACTTGCGACCGCACCCCCTCGTCCGCCGGCCTGCAGCGCAAATTGTTGAAACCAGCCACGAGCGAATTTCGTAAGTCTTAAGTGGTCATTCTTGTAGGTAAAACTTTACCTGGATGAGGAGCCTATCCATGATACACACCACTGTTCGCCGCCTGGCGGCCACGCTGCTGGCCATCCTGCTGCTGGTGCTACCGTTGCCAGCGCAGAACATTGACTTTACCAAAGGCAAGTCGCATTTGCCCTTCTTGTTGGGCCCCTACACGCCGCGCTTCGTGCCGCAACCCCAACTGGTCAACTCGCCGCGGATTGATGACCTCATTCGCGACGGCAAGCTCTATCTGAGTCTCCAGGACGCCATCTACTTGGCGCTGGAGAACAACCTCGACATCGCCGCGGCCCGCTACGGGCCTGACATCGCCGAGACTGACATCCTACGGACGAAAGGGGGCGGGCTCGCACGTGGCGCGGGTGGAGTCGGCACGGCGACGGCGCTCGGGGGCGGGCCGGTGGGCTCCTTCGACCCGACAGTGAGCTACAGTTTCAACTGGAGTCGGCGGATACAGCCGCAAACGAGCACGTTCCTGACCGGCACAAACAAACTCACAACCACACCGATAACGAACGGCTTCACCTACAACCAGTCCTTCCAAACCGGCACCAGCTTCAGCATTACGTACGATGCGTTCCGCCAGTCAACCAACGCCACCCGCACCTCCTTCAACCCTTTCTTCACTTCATCGCTGCAAGTCGGCTTCAGCCAGCGGCTCCTCAACGGCTTCGGGCTGGGCCCGAACCGGCGGTTTATCCGCGTGGCCAAGAACAACCAGCAGATCAGCGACCAGGCCTTCCTCCAGCAGGTAATGGAGACCATCAGCGCCGTCAAAGACGCCTACTGGGAACTGGTGTTTGCCCGGGAAGATGTGAAGGTGAAGGAGCAGTCGCTGGCCTTGGCGGAGAAACTCTACCAGGACAACCAACGCCAGGTGGAGATTGGCACGTTGGCGCCCATCGAAGTGGTGCGCGCGGAATCTGAGGTGGCCCGTACCCGCCAGGACTTGATCGTGAGCCAGACCACGCTGCTCCAACAGCAGATCACGATAAAAGACCTCATCGCTAGGAACCCGATGGACCCGTTGCTGGCACTGGTCGAGATTATACCTACGGAACCTGTTGAAGTTCCCGAGTTGCCGGAGGTCATCCCGGTGCAAGACGCGATCCAAATTGCGATGGAGAAGCGGCCCGAGATCATCCAGGCGCAGCTTGACCTTAAGAACCGCGGCATCACCCGCCGGGCGGTACGCAACTCGATGCTGCCCTCCGTCGACGTATTTGGCTTCTATTCCGGGTCCGGCTTGGCCGGGGCGCTCAACCCCTTGGCGGAGTTTGACCCCATTTTCAACCTTCCACCCAGCGGCGAGTTTATCGGCGGTTTCAGCCGCAGCTTCACCCAGGCGATCCAGCGCGACTTCCCCAATTACGGCTTTGGCGTCAGTATTACGATTCCGATTAAGAACCGCGCCGCGCAAGCAGATACAGCACGTGCGGCGCTGGAAGAGCGACAATCGGAGGTGCGCTACCGGCGCACGGTAAACCAAATCATCAGGGATGTGCGCAACGCGCAGATTCTTCTCCAGCAGAGCCGTGCGCGCATTGACGCTGCCGAGAAGGCACGCCTGCTGGCCCGGGAAACCATGGAGGCTGAGCAGAAGAAATTGCAACTCGGTGCCTCCACGATTTTCCTGGTCATCCAGGCGCAACGCGACCTGGCAGCGGCGCAGAGCCTGGAAGTCCGCACCCGCGTGGACTTCAAGCGGGCACAGGTCGGCTTCGATCAGGCCCTGGGACGCACGCTTGAGCGGAGCAACGTCAAAGTCGAAGACGCCGAAACCGGCGTCGTTACGGCGGGGCTCCCTAAGTTTGACCCAGCTCGCGCAACCCGCGCGAGACGCTAGAGCGAATCCAGGCAGAGAAACCAAGCCCACTCCGCCCCCGGCTTGTCCTGCTTGCCCTGAGCGAAGCCGCAGGGAGCTTGCCGAGGGGCACTCACCACGGGTATTTCTGGGGCTTTCGTGGCTCGATTGACCTCCTGCGGGCCTTCGCCTATGATGCTCGAGAACAGCGGGGGCGGATGGCGAAGCGCCAATGGCTAAAGACGAAAAAACCCTGACCGCAGAACGCCGGGAGTTGGAACGCAAGCCCAGTGCTGCGGAGCGCGCCTGGGAGGAAACCACGCTGAAGAAGGCGCTCGCGACAACGCCGGAGCGGATGGCGGAGTTCACCACCGTGTCAGGCGTGCCCGTCCGGCGGCTTTACACGCCCGCCGACCTCCCGGAGTTCGACCCGGCGCGCGACCTCGGCCGGCCCGGCCAACCGCCCTACACCCGCGGCATCCATGCGACGATGTACCGCGGGCGGCCGTGGACGATGCGGCAGTTCTCCGGGTTCGGCACGCCGGAGGAGACCAACCAGCGCTTCCATTACCTCTTGCAGCAGGGCCAGACGGGGCTCTCGGTGGCTTTTGACCTGCCCACACTGATGGGCTACGACTCCGATCACCCGCTTTCGGAGGGCGAAGTGGGCAAGTGCGGCGTGGCGGTCGCCTCGCTGCGCGACATGGAGATTTTGTTCGACAAAATCCCGCTCGCGCAGGTCACCACCTCGATGACCATCAACGCGCCCGCGGCCGTCATCTGGGCGATGTACCTGGCGGTGGCGGAAAAGCAAGGGGCGAAACTGGAGCAGCTTTCCGGCACGATTCAGAACGACATTCTCAAGGAGTACATCGCGCAGAAGGAGTACATCTTCCCGCCAGCACCTTCGATGCGCCTGGTGGTGGACACATTTGAGTTTGGCGTCCGGCAGACACCACGCTGGAACACGATTTCGATCAGCGGCTACCACATCCGCGAGGCGGGCTCGACGGCACTGCAAGAGCTGGCCTTCACGTTGCGCAACGGCATTGAGTACGTCGCCTGGGGTCTCGGCCGCGGGCTGAACGTGGACGAGTTTGCGCCACGGCTCTCTTTCTTCTTCAACGCCCACAACGATTTCTTCGAGGAGGTCGCCAAGTACCGGGCGGCCCGGCGCATCTGGTACCGGGTCATGAGCGAGCGCTTCCGGGCGCAGACGGAGCGGGCGCGGGTGCTGCGCTTCCACACGCAGACGGCGGGTTGCTCGCTGACGGCGCAGCAGCCCTACGTCAACCTGGTGCGGACAACGCTTCAGGCGCTGGCGGCGGTGCTGGGTGGCACGCAGTCGCTGCACACGAACTCGCTCGACGAGGCCTGGGCGCTGCCTACCGAGTCTGCCGCCACGCTCGCCCTGCGCACCCAGCAGGTCATCGCGCACGAAAGCGGAGTGACGAACACAGTGGATCCGCTCGGCGGCTCCTATTTCGTTGAGTGGTTTACGAATGAGATGGAGCGCGGTTGCTACGACTACTTCGAGCGAATCGATGCCCTGGGCGGGATAATCCCGGCGATTGAGCGCGGCTACCCACAGCGGGAAATTGCCGAGGCTGCCTATCGCTACCAGCAGGCAGTGGAAGGCAAGGAGAAGATCATCGTCGGGGTGAATGATTACGTGGTCGAAGAGGAAGCACCGCTGGAAACTCTGCAAATTGACGAGTCAGTCGCGCGCCGCCAGCAGGAGCGGCTGGCGGAGGTGCGGCGCACGCGCGACACCCGGCGCGTCAGGCAATGCTTGAAAGACCTGGAGGCAGCCGCGCGCGGCGACAAGAATATGATGCCTTATATCCTCGAAGCCGTCCGGGCCTATGCCACCCTGGGCGAAATCTGCGACACGCTCCGCTCGGTCTTTGGTACCTACGAAGAAGTCGCCATCACCTAGCTTGATGACTCACCACAGAGGCACAGAGGACACAGAGAACACAGAGAGAAGATGGGTGAGAAGAAGATTCGGGTGTTAATTGCGAAGCCGGGGCTAGACGGGCACGACCGCGGCGCCAAGGTGATCGCCCGGGCGCTGCGCGACGCCGGCATGGAGGTTATTTATACCGGCCTGCGGCAAACACCAGAGCAAATCGCCAACGCGGCTGTGCAGGAAGACGTGGACGTCATCGGGCTATCGATTCTCTCCGGAGCGCACAATGTGATTGTGCCGCGGGTGCTGGAGCTGCTGCGGGAGAACAAAGCAGCGGACGACATTACGGTGGTCGTCGGCGGCATCGTTCCCGATGCCGACATTGCCGCCCTCAAGCAGGCTGGCGTGGGTGAAGTTTTCCAGCCGGGCACGTCCACGCAGGAAATCATTGACTTCATCCGCGGACGGGTGAAGTAGGCCGCCGTGGCCGAAGCGCCAAACGACTCACCAAGTCTCACTGTGCATCATGAAGGCGAAGTCGTACGGATCGAGCTGGCAGCCGGAGGGAAGCCTCCACGGCTCTCGGAAGCGAAACTGGGCGAACTTGCAGGCGCCCTGGGCGGACTGTTTCAGGACGCCACCTGCGGCGGTGTGGTGATTCACGGGAGCGCGAAGGCCTTTGCCACGGGTGCGGAAATTGCCGAAGTGCGCGCGCTGACGCCAGCCACTGCCCTGCCCTTTGCCTTGCGCGCCCAAAAGTTGTTTGAAAAAATCGCGGCGGCACCCAAGCCCGTACTGGCAGCGATCAGCGGCTACTGCCTGGGTGGGGGACTCGACCTGGCACTGGCGTGCTGGCGGCGCGTGGCGACCCCGGAGGCGGTATTCGGTCATCCAGGTGCTAGGCTGGGGCTGGTAAGCGGCTGGGGCGGGTCAGGGCGGCTGGTGCAACTGGTGGGGCGGAGTCACGCCCTGGAATTGCTGCTGACCGGGAAGCGCATCAGCGGCACCGAGGCGCACCAAATCGGCCTGGTGGATACGTTGGTCCCGGCCGAACAACTCCTGGCGGCTGCGATTTCAGAGGCTCGTGCCCTGGCAACGCGCGGCCTGACCCCTTCGGAACACTGAACTGACTTCCCGACTTTCCTCATGAGTTGCGTTAAGCGTGCAGACACTGGTTGACAAAAGCTTCCTAGCAAGCTAGAAGCAGGCGTAGCATTTCTGCTATGGGCGCGATGAGGTCCAGAAAAATCCGGATCGCTAAGTGGGCACTGGCTGGCCTGGGCCTTGTGCTTATTGCTCTATTTGGCGTGTTGAGCTACCTACTCGGCGGGCCCAAGCGCGCCTATTACGTTGTGCGCTACACTGCCAACAGGCCCGATCAGGCCTATGGCCTTCTGCGCTACGGTTTGCCGCAGACGCGTCAAGGGGAACTGCAGGTCGGGGCGCGCGCGCCCGATGTGGAGCTGGTGTCGCTCGATGGTGAATCCAGATTCCGCCTGCACGAAAAAATCGGCTCCAAGCCGCTGGTTCTCATCTTCGGCAGCTACACCTGACCGCCTTTCCGCCGCCAGGTAGGTAACCTGGACGATATGTACCACCAGTTCAAAGACCAGGCCGATTTCCTCACCATCTACATCCGCGAAGCGCATCCTCAGGACGAATGGCAGGTGGATTCAAACCTGAATGACGGCCTCTACTACTTCCAACCCCGGACACTCCGCGACCGCGTGGCCATTGCGAATGACTTCGCCCAGCGTTTCCAATACCCCATCCCCCTGGCGGTTGACACCATGGCCGATACCGCTAATGAGCTCTATGCGGCCTGGCCGGAGCGCCTCTACATCATCGAGCCGACTGGCAAGATTGCTTATAAGGGCGGCCAGGGACCTGGTGACTACCGACCCGAAGAAGTCCGCGCCTGGCTTGAGCGGAAATTTCCCGAAGCCCTGGCCCGGCGATAAACCGCACGAGCCCTCTTGCATTAGCTCAGCATTTTTGTTCCTCGGTTTTGAGTCGCGCCCCGCTTGACCCGTAGCGGCCATCTGGACTAAGTTCCCGGTTCCCTGATGAGTTCTCGCGTTGCCATCATCGGTTTGGGATTCACGCCCGCGCGGCCAACTTCCCCCCACCAGTCCTTCAAAGAGATGATGTTTGAAGCGGCACAGCGTGCCTACGCCGACGCGGGCATTGCGGCCGCCGCGGTGGGCTCGTTCGTCACCTGCGCAGAAGATTTGAACGAAGGGCTGAGCATTTTTGATGAGTACACGCCCGACCAGTTGGGCGCCGTACTCAAGCCGATGCACACGCTGACGCAGGATGGTTTACACGGGCTGGCAGACGCGGTGATGCAGATTCTTTCGGGGCTCTTCGACCTGGTGGTAGTGGAGGCGCACAGCAAGGCGTCCAACATCCTGACGCTCGACTGGATCGTGGACTACGCCACTGACCCGGTGCTGAACCGGCCGCTGGCGTTGAACCCGCACTACATCGCGGGGCTCGAAATGCAACGGTTTCTGCATGAAGCAGGCGTGAGCCACGAGCAGTGCGCGCAGGTGGCCGCCAAGAATCACGAGCATGCATTGCGCAACCCGGCAGCGGCCTATGCGACGCGCCTTGCGGTGGAGGATGTCTTGCAGTCCGCCCCGGCTTTCGAGCCGTTGCACGAGCGCGAGATCGCCCGGACAGCCGATGGTTGCGTTGTGCTGGTGCTGGCCAGCGAAGAGCGCGCGCAGCGCGCCCCTAACCAAGCGATCTGGGTGCGCGGGGTGGGCTGGGCGAACGGGTCTTACGCGCTGGAGTCGCGCGCATGGGCACGGGCGGACTATGCCCGCCGCGCTGCTGAGATTGCCTACCAACACGCGGGGATCAAAGAACTTTCACGGGAGGTCCAACTGTTCGAAGTGGACGACAGCTACGACTACAAGGAATTGCAGCACCTGGAGGCACTCGGCGTCTTCCCGTCAGCGGCCGCGGCGGCGCAGGCGACCGAACGAGGCGCAACCAGGTTGGGCGGCGAGACGCCCGTGAATGTTTCCGGGGGCGTGCTGGGCATGGGCAACATGCTGGAGGTGAACGGCCTGTGGCGCGCAGCCGAGCTGGTGGTGCAGTTGCGCGGGCAGGCAGGTGCGCGGCAGGTAAAAGGCGCGAAGGTGGGCCTGGCGCAATCCTGGCGCGGTGTGCCGACGACGAGTGGTGCCGTCGCCATTTTGAGTGGGGAATGAGAAAGGCCAACACACCACAGAGGCACAGAGAACACAGAGGGAAACAATGGCAGATCAAAAATCATGAGCAGCCTGAACACCATATGCTCTGTGTACTCTGTGGCTCTGTGGTGAATCATAACTGAGAGAGAAACCTGTAAAATTCTTGAGCGGAGAAGAGAGCGAAAAAGGCAGTGGGCTACCGCAAAGTTGCGATTGTCGGGGCAGGCATGACGAAGTTCATGCGGCGGGCACTGGAGACGCCGCGCGAGCTGGCCTGGCTGGCGTCGAAGGCAGCGCTTGACTCAGCCGAGATGGCGCTCGCGCAGATTGACTCGGTTGTGTTTGGCTCGGCACCCGATGCGTTCGACGGCCTGCAGATGAAGGGTGAATATATTGCCGACGGCTGCGGCGGTTGGGGCAAGCCCTATCTGCGCTGCTACGTGGGCGGTGGCACCGGAGTCTATGCAGTGGCCCAAGGCTGGCTGCACGTGGCCTCGGGCCTGTTCGACACCTGCCTGGTGGTGTGCGAAGAAAAGATGTCCACCTGCCAGCCGCACCCGCAAGCCGCTTTCCTGACGATTTTCGACAACATCACTGAGCAGCCGCTCAAGCCGAATCTGCTCTGGATTTTTGCGCTTGAGCAGAACCGCTACATGCAGACACACGGCATCACGCAGGAGGAAATTGCGTTGGTGGCCGTCAAGAACAAGCGCAACGCGCTGGGGCATCCGGCCGCGCAACTAGGCGCCGAGCTGAGCGTCAAGGACGTGCTTGCCAGCGAAGTCATGGCCTGGCCGGTGCATCGGTTGATGGTGAGCCCGACGAGCGACGGCGCGGCGGCAGTGGTGCTGGCGGCTGAGGACGTGGCCAAGCGCGTCACGAACCAGCCGGTTTGGATTGAAGGCGTCGGTTGGTGCCTCGACACCGCCTACTGGACCAATCGCGACCTCTACTACCCGCGCTACCTCGAGCGGGCGGCGCGCATGGCCTATGAGATGGCTGGCATCCGCGAGCCGCGGAAAGAAATCAACATCGTCGAACCGTATGACCCGTTTGCCTACAAAGAATTGCACCACTTGGAAGGGCTGCAACTTGCGCCGAAAGGGCAGGCGCCGAAACTGCTGGTGGATGGCGTGTTCAACCGCGACGGCGACCTGCCCTCCACACCCTCGGGCGGCCTGCTCGGTGTGGGCAACCCGATTGCTGCGGCGGGCACGATGAAAGTTTGCGAACTGTTTTGGCAACTGCGCGGCGACGCGGGCGCGCGTCAGGTGCCCGGCAAACCGATGCGCGGCCTGGCGCAAGCGTGGGGCGATTTGATGCAGGTGGGAACGGTGGTGGTAGTGGGAGTCTAGATGAAGAGCGAACCCAACCTCGTGCGTGGCACGCCGCTCAGCGGCGACGACATCCGGCGCGGCAAGACGTTTCTCGTCCGCTATACGCCGCGCCTGGAGTACGCCTGGGATTGCGGCGAGGCCATCGGGCGTTACCTCGAAGAGTTGAAGCAGGGACGACTCATCGCGCGCTCCTGTCATCGCTGCCGACGCGTGATGATTCCCCCGCGCATGTTTTGCGAACTCTGCTTCCGTCCGACTGACGACTGGGTGTACGTGAAGGACACCGGCAGGGTCAACACCTTCTCGCTCTGCTACGTCACCTGGGACGTGCGCAAACTGCGCCGGCCCGAAATTCCCGCCGTGATTGAAATCGACGCTGCCTCGCCGGGAATGGGCATCATGCATCTGCTGGGTGACGTCAACCCAAAAAACGTCCGCATCGGCCTGCGGGTGCGCGCCGTCTGGAAGCCACCCGCAAAACGCACCGGCAGCATCACCGACATCGCCTACTTTGCCCCTATCAAAACGTCGAAACGCCGCTACGCGCCGGTACGAAACGGTACGCGTCGGAGCGCGACGCAACGGAACGGAAAAAAGCGATGAAGCCCGCCACCACCGCCAGTCTGCGGACCTGGCGCGGCACCATCCCCGTCAGCTCCCTCTACACCGCCGGCCGCGGCGGCACCATCTTCCTCCGCGCGCTCAAAGACCGCGGCCAACTCGTTGCCACGCGCTGCACTCCCTGCCAGCGCACCTACCTCCCCGCCCAGCAGTTCTGCCCCCGCTGCTTTGCTGAGTTGACCCAGACGGTTACCGTCAAACCCGAAGGTGAAGTCGTCAGCTTCACTCGCGTCCACTATGACCGCGACGCCCGCCGGCTCGCAAAACCCCTTACCGTCGCCGCCGTCCGCCTCGCCGCCGCCGACACCCTGCTCATCCATTACTGGCTCGGAAAAGACGCGCCGCGCCTCGGCGCCCGCGCCCGCCTGCGCCTCAAGCCCAAAACCAAACGCGTCGGCTCCATTCTCGACATCGAAGGCTTTACGCCAATGGAGTGAACCATGCCCGCTCCGCAACTTCAATCCGCTTCAGCCCAGCGGCCTGTCCTGAGCCTGTCGAAGGGCTCCCGCCGCTGGGCCTGACCCCAAGCCCGCCTGCACCTTCTGCCCACAGGAGATAGCAATGCTTAGGCCAAAACCATGGTAACGGCGTGTCCTCATTGCGCACCGAGCCCCCAGCCTCCTGCCTGCGGGACAGCTTTCTGCATGACACGATTCGGACATTACGAGATCGAGGGAGGTAAGAATGCTTAGGCCAAAGCAAACAACGGTGGTCATTCTCTGCGCAGGGCTATTGGTCATCGCGCCGCTGGTGCGGGCACAGCAAGCGGAGCCGTCCACGGCGGAGTCAAAGCAGGCCGAGCGGGAGGCGATGTACCGCCGCTACCTGGAGTTCCCCTCCCTGGTCAAAGGCGGCTCCCTCCAGCCCCACTGGCTGGCCGACGGCTCGAGCTTCTGGTACGCCGAGGGCGCCCCGGCCAACACCGTCATCTGGAAGGTTGACCCCCGCGCCAACACCAAGACGCCCCTGTTCGACACCGCGCGCTTGCGCCAGGCGCTCACTCCATTGCTGGGACAGGAGCCACCCTACCAGGGCCTGCCCTTCAGCGATTTCAGCTTTGTGGATGGCGAGAAGGCGGTCAAGTTCACCGTCGAAAACAAGGAGTTCATCCTCCAGCTCGAGACGCCGTGGAATCAACACGCTCGGCTTGGCTCATGAAGATAGAAGAAAACTTGAAGCCAGCCACGCTCACTTCATGGGTCAGTACGAGCGCCCGACGGTTTATTCTCGGAGTG
>JBHIAG010000018.1:0-24600 GCA_046758465.1 Terriglobia bacterium
GTGCCCAGGCGGGCGGGGGCGAGCGAGCCCAGGGCAGGAAGCCCAATCCTGCTGCCGCCGAAGCTCGGCAGGTCGCCCCCAGCTCCAGCAATTTCGAGGCCGCGCAGCAGATCATCCGGCTTCCTGTTGGCATAGACCTCGACCTGAATCTGCCCGACGGGTTCAGTCTGTACCTTGTAGTCGCCGAAGGCAAAGCCCGCAACCGCCAACGGCAACTCGCTCTGCCAGCGCGTCACGCGATATTTCTTCTCTTTGCGGTCTTCCACCTTGCTGCCCACCGCCACCGCTTCGTACTTCTTCGGCACACGCAAGGTGAGGTCAAAGTCCACGCGCGCGGCGAATTCGTTGGTGTTCAGTGAAACCCGGCCCAGGCTGTAGGTCGGATACCAGCCAAAGCTCTGGCAGAAGTATGTGCCCGCACCCTCTTTGCGGACAATGCGCTTGCCCGCGTAGCGGAAGCGCAGGGTGTGCGGCCCTGGGGCGAAGGGCTCCGGGGCAACGACGACCAGGTAGTTGCCCAGAAAGAAGCGGTCTTTGTGCTCTTTGGGTTGGAGGAAGCCCAGGGCCCGGCTCGCGCTGTCGGTGACCTCGCTTACGCGCAGGTTGGGGTCGAGCGCGAATAACAGGACGCGCTCGCCCGCGCGCCCCAGCAGCAGCTCGACCTGGGCTTCAGCTTCGAGTTTCGCGTTGGACTGCACCGTGACATCCAGCCTATAGCCTTGCAAACGATACTCGTGATGCCCCAGGGGGTGCGCGAACGCCTCCTGCGGGCGCCGCCCAGCCTTCGGGAACTTCGACCAAATGTTGCGCGCCCGGCGCCCGCGATCAAACTGCACTAGCTCCACCTGCTCTGGGTCGGCCTCATCCACGATCAAGCTAACCCAACCGTGTTTCTGGGTCTTCAATTCGGCCACGAAGAAGGCATGGAGCGCCGGGTCCTCAGAGAGGAGGCTTTTTAGCAGCCGCGGTTCCCAGCTGAGCCCATAGCGGTGCAGGTCTTCATTGCGGCCCCAGTAAATCTTTTGGAACTTTGTGGCGTCACCGCTGCGGAAGTTCACCTGGCGGCTGAGCTCCTCGAGGGTGTTGTCGGTGAACATGAAGACCGCTTCGGTAAATTCCGCCTCGAGGGAAGCCTGGCCGCTGTGGAAGCGAAGCTGCTGGACTTCGAGCAGGAGTCGCGGCGCGAACCGCAGCCGTCCCCGCCCTTTGAAGGCGGTGGCGAAGACGCGCCCTTCGACCGGCTGGGCCAGTGCAAGCTGGCCGCCAGCCAACACCAGGGTGGCGACGTCACGCTGGAGCTGGACATTTTCGGCTGTGGCCACTTTATTCGGATCAAAGGTAGGCTTGGTGAGCGCCGTCCACAGCGCGGACAGCTCAGGCGTTTCGGCACCGCAGCCAAGTGGGGCGAGAAGTGCTAGAACCAAACCCAATAACCAGACAGCGCTCCGCGCGCACACGTTCATGGGATTTCCTCCCTGTGCCAGCTCATACTCGCTCGTCTCCCATTGTTAACTAACTCTCTGCGGGGAACAAGGCGGAAAAGGTTTTCCATCCAGGGCGCGCCTAGCTATAATCACCGCGTTCCCATGCGCTATCTCATCCTCAGCGACATCCACGCCAACTTGGAAGCCTTCGAAGCCGTGCTGGCACATGCCCGTGGCCACTACGACCGGGTCATCTGTCTGGGCGACGTGGTCGGCTATGGCCCCGACCCCAACCCGGTCATTGACCGGCTGCGGGCGCTCGAGCCGGTGGCCATCGTGCGCGGCAACCACGACAAGGCCAGTTGCGGCATCGACTCGGCCGAGGACTTCAACACCGCCGCCCGCCAGGCGGCGCTGTGGACTCGCCAGCAACTCCGCGCCGAAAATCTGGTCTATTTACGCCAACTGCTGGCGGGCCCGATCCGCTGCGACAGCTTCCAAATCGTGCACGGCTCGGTGCGCGACGAGGACGAGTACGTCTTCCTGCCACGCGATGCCTTCGAAAGCCTGAAGATAGCAGAAACCTCGCTCACCTTCTGCGGCCACACCCACTTTCAGGGTGGCTTTTCCCTGAGGGAAAGCGGCCGCATGGAAGTCCTGCGCGTCCGCCTGGCGCTGGGGGTGGCCAAGGCTGAGTTGACGCTGGAGGAGAAGACCCGCTACCTCATCAATCCCGGCTCCATCGGCCAGCCGCGCGATGGCGACGCCCGCGCCGCCTTTGCCTTCTGCGAGCCTGACCGGCAGCGGGTCGAGTACTGGCGCGTGCCCTACGATATGGAAGTCACCCAGGAGAAGATGAAAGGGGCCGGCCTGCCCGAACCGCTCATCGCCCGCCTGAGCTTCGGCCGCTGAACGAACCCTCTTGACAATTCTTCCACTCCTGCCTATAGTAGCAGTCTTCTAGGGAGAGTGCTAAAATTCCTTGGAAGGGCTCGGCCCAGGTCAGGGGAAGAGCCAAATCAAGAATTTCGGACTTCAGCAACCCAGTTTCATCTCGAACTGAGTCCCGGGGACACCCATCCCAGGCGGGACGGTTCGGAGCGCAAGGTGGAGGGAGCGAGACCATGGCTGTAAACGTCAGACCCTTGCACGACCGCATTCTGATCAGGCGCATCGAGGAGCAGGAGACGGTGCGCGGCGGCATCATCATCCCCGACACCGCCAAGGAGAAGCCGCAAGAGGGCGAGGTGATTGCCGTCGGCCACGGCAAGAAGAAGGAAGACGGGAAAGTGGTGCCGCTCGACGTCAAGGTCGGCGACCGCATCCTGTTCGGGAAATATTCCGGCACGGACATCCGCATCGAGGATGAAGAGTACCTCATCCTCCGCGAGGAGGAAGTCCTGGCCGTGCTCGAGCCCGCCAAGGTAGGCGCGAAAAAATAGGCGGTCCGCCTGTGCCTTGCCGGGCACAACACTTTTTTGATTCGAGGGAGGAAATAAGCAATGCCAGCTAAGCAGATCGTTCACGGAGAAGAGTCGCGCCAGGCGATCTTGCGCGGCATCAACACATTGACCGACGCCGTCAAGGTCACTCTGGGCCCGAAGGGACGCAACGTCGTTCTGGACAAGAAGTTCGGTCCCCCGAGCATTACCAAGGACGGCGTCACCGTCGCCAAGGAGATTGAGTTGAAGCACCCGTTGGAGAACATGGGGGCGCAGATGGTGCGCGAGGTGGCCAGCAAGACCTCGGACGTCGCCGGCGACGGCACCACCACCGCCACCGTCCTCGCCCAGTGCATCTTCCGCGAGGGCATCAGGAACGTGGCGGCGGGCGCGAACCCCATGGCCCTCAAGCGCGGCATCGAGAAAGCAGTCAAGGCTATCTGTGGCGATACGGACAAGAAGACCGGTTTGCATGTCCGGGGAAGCGGGGAACTCGACAAGTTTGTGAAGCAGGTAGTGACCAAAGACGAAGTTGCCCAAGTAGGTACAATTTCTGCGAACAACGATGCTGAAATCGGCCGGATTCTGGCTGACGCCATTTTCAAGGTCGGCGGCAAGGACATCGGCAAAACCGGGAAGTTCGAAGGGGTGATCAC
This sequence comes from Terriglobia bacterium, assembly GCA_046758465.1. Classification (GTDB taxonomy): domain Bacteria; phylum Acidobacteriota; class Terriglobia; order Acidiferrales; family 2-02-FULL-67-57; genus JBHIAG01. The sequence continues at coordinate 3,523 of JBHIAG010000018.1, forward strand.
CGTCGAAGACTCGAAGACGATGGAGACCACGCTGGAGTTGGTTGAGGGGATGCAGTTCGACCGCGGCTACCTCTCCCCCTACTTCGTCACCGACCCCGAGCGGATGGAGTGCATACTCGAAGACGTCCGCATCCTGATCTACGAGAAGAAAATCAGCTCGATGAAGGACCTGCTGCCGCTGCTGGAGCAGATCGCCAAGCTGGGCAAGCCCCTATTGATCATTTCCGAGGATGTGGAAGGCGAGGCCCTGGCCACGCTGGTGGTCAACAAGTTGCGCGGCACCCTACAAGCTTGCGCCGCCAAGGCTCCGGGCTTCGGCGACCGCCGCAAGGCCATGCTGGAGGACATCGCCATCCTGACCAGCGGCAAGGTCATTGCCGAGGAGGTGGGCATCAAACTCGAAAATATCAAACTGGACGACCTCGGCCGCGCCAAGAAGGTGACGGTGGACAAGGACAACACCACCATCATCGAGGGTGCGGGCAAGGCCGAGGCCATCGAAGGCCGCGTCAAGCAAATCCGGGCGCAGATCGAGGAGACCACCTCAGACTACGACCGGGAGAAGCTGGAGGAGCGCTTGGCCAAGCTGGTGGGCGGCGTGGCCGTCGTCAAGGTGGGCGCGGCCACTGAGACCGAGGCGAAAGAGAAGAAGGCTCGATTGGAAGACGCCCGACATGCCACGCTGGCCGCTCTCGAGGAAGGCATCGTGCCCGGCGGCGGTGTGGCTCTGCTCCGCTGCCTGCCGGTGCTCAACAAACTCAAGCTCGAAGCCGACGAGCTGATCGGCCTCAATATCGTCAAGCGGGCGCTCGAGGAGCCGCTGCGCCTGATCGCTCAAAACGCCGGCCACGAAGGCGCGGTGGTGGCCGAGAAGGTCAAGGCGTCGAAGGAGGCCAACTACGGCTTCGACGCCGAAGAGGAAAAGTACAGCGACCTGGTGAAGGCCGGTATCATCGACCCGGCCAAGGTCACCCGCTTGGCCTTGCAGAACGCCGCCTCCATCGCCGCCCTGATGCTGACCACCGAGGCCCTCATCACCGAAATTCCCGAAGAGGAGAAGGAGAAGGCCGGCGGCATGCCGCACGCTGGCATGGGCGGGATGTACTAGCTCGGTTACTTCTTCCGAGTAGCCAGTTCAGCTTTGCGGGCAGACGTTGAGTCTGCCCCCACTTTTTTGTGGGCGTGTTGAGTCTTCGATAGCCGAATGGATTTCGAAGAGGGCGCTGTCGACTTTGACCTCTGCCCGCTGATCCCGGTTGCCGATCAGATCCTAGATTTTCTTCCCTCGGGCCGCGAGCAACACGCCGACGGAATGGATCAACGCCTGGGGCTTGAAGGGCTTAGGAATGTAGAGCACGCTGCCCAGGTCCTGGGCCGTGCGAAATGCCTCCACCTCCTTCCGCGCGGTGAGGAAGGCCACTGGAATCTGGGCAGTTTCTTCCGTGGCTTTGAGTTTCGAGCAAAGTTCGAACCCGTTCATGCCCGGCATATTGATGTCGAGCAGGATGGCGTCGGGCTTGTGCAGCACGGCCATCCGGTAGCCTTCATGGCCGTCCTCGGCCTTGAGCACGGTCAGGCCCCGGCGGGTTAGAATCATCTCGAGCAGGCGCAAGATGGATACTTCGTCGTCCACCACCAGGATTTTCGCCGCCGCCTGTTCCTTTTTGGCCATGCGAGAACTGCGTGAACCTTTTATTTTAGCAGGAGCCCGGTAATCGTGATGCGGGGAGCACCGCGGTTCCATTCGGTGGGGATATGTTCGACGCCGGCGCGGTAGGCGCGACGTTCGCCGGGCTTGAGTGGTGGGGCCGGGAAGGTCCTCTGGGAGACCCGCCCGATCGGACGAATCCTCTCTCGCAGCACCACTTGACCAAAGATGTCCAGAAACTCCACGGTAAGCTCGAGCGCAATCACTCTGCGCGAACCGGTGTTTTCCACCGTCCCGTCCACGTAGGTGACCACCTGCCCGAGGAAATTCTCCCAGCGACTCAGACTTACCGGCTCCAGTTTGATCTGCTCTTCGGCGTAGCGCGCTTCTTCACCTTCGAGCGGCGGCAGCTTTGCGGGCAGGCTCGGGCGCTCGGACTCCGCTCGCCCGAGCCACAGAATCCCGATGAGCAGCGCGATCCCCAGTACACCCGCGACGGCGAGCGGGATGACGGGAAACGAGCGGCTCTCGTCGGTTTGATTCATGATGGCTCACCCTCGCAGCAGCGGCCGGTGTCCTTGAAGGTCTGCGGCAGGACGCCAAAAAAGCAACTCTAGCACGTGCGTCGCTGCGGGTCAATTTCCTCAGCCGGCGTCTGGCAGAGGCTTTGGGGCTATAGTATAGTCACGCGTTTCCAGTGCCACCTGCTGCGTCTGCGGAACGGCGCCCACGCTAGTCGGAAGCGAGTAGCATGCAGCGACTCCGGGTCTCCGTCGTCCAGTACCTGAACACGCTGCCCCTGGTGTGGGGGTTTATGCACGGGCCGCAGTCCCGACTCCTTCGGGACCAGGTGGAGCTGTCGTTTACCGTGCCGGCGGCCTGCGCCGAAGCGCTGCGCACGGGTGCAGCCGATGTCGGCATCATTCCCTCCATCGCCTACCAGACGATCTCCGGCCTGAAAGTCATCCCCGGCACGGCGCTGACCGCCCGGCGGCAGATCCAGAGCGTGCTGCTGGTGAGCCGCGTGCCGGCTGCCGAGGCGCGCTCTGTAGGACTCGACGCCAGCTCGCGCACCTCGGCCGTGCTGGTGCGGATTCTCTTCGCCCGGCAGTGGAAAACCCAGCCCAAATTCCGCGAGCAGGAGGCAAACCTTGAAAGGATGCTGGAGCAGAACGACGCCGCGCTCATCATCGGCGACCCGGCGCTCCAGTTCTTCCTCAACGCGGCGGCGGGCGTCGACCCGCGCGGCAAATTGTTCATCTACGACCTGGGCGAGGAATGGTACCGCCTGACGGGGAAACCGTTCGTCTTTGCCTTCTGGGCGGTGCGTCCCGAAGCGCTTCGGGAGGAAAAAGCCAGTCCCGCCCTGGCCGAGGCGTTTGCGGCTTCGAAGGAGTTTGGCCTGGTCCACCTGGATGACATCGCGGCCGAGGTGGCCGAGCAATTGAATTTGCCGCAAGCCGCGCTGGTGCGCTACCTGCGCGAGAACGTCCAGTTTTCGTTGGACGCTGAAGCCTGTGCGGGACTAGAATCTTTCTTCCAGTACGCGCATGAACTCGGATTAATTTCCCAAGTCAAACCGTTGGAGTTTGTCTGATGGCAATCCCGCGGCACGAGGCGCTGGAGCTCTTCCGCTCCGACGATTTGATTGGGCTTGGGATGGCGGCCGACCAGGTGCGCCGGCGGCTGCATCCCGACGACATCATCACCTACCAGATCGACCGCAACATCAACTACACCAACTTTTGCACCGAATACTGCTCTTTCTGCGCCTTCTACCGGCCGCTCGGCGCTAAAGACGGCTACCTGCTCGACTTTGAAACCATCTACCAAAAGATTGACGAGACGCTGGCCCTACGGGGCACCGGCATCCTGATGCAGGGCGGCCTGCATCCCGATTTGCAAATCACCTACTACGAGAACCTGCTCGGCTCGATCAAGCGCCGCTACCCGCAGCTCCACCTGCACTGCTTTTCCGCGCCCGAGATTCTGAACATCGCCGAAGTCAGCGGGCTCTCCGTGCGCGACACCTTCGCGCGGCTCAAGGACGCTGGACTCGACTCCATGCCCGGCGGCGGTGCCGAAATTCTCGACGACGAAGTCCGCCAACACATCAGCCGCCTGAAGTGCACGACCGCGGAGTGGCTCGACGTCCATCACACTGCGCACCAGTTGGGCCTGCGCACCACGGCCACGATGATGTTTGGCTGCGGGGAAGGCTGCGCGCACCGCGTCAACCACTTCGACCGCATTCGCACCTTGCAGGCCGAAACGGGCGGCTTCACCGCCTTCATCCCCTGGGTCTTTCAGCCCGACCACACCGCGCTGGGTCGCAGCCATCCCGAGGAGGCCACCGCCGTCGACTACTTGAAGACCCTGGCCATCGCCCGGCTCTACCTCGATAACATTGACAATGTGCAGGCCAGTTGGCTCACCCCGGGCATCAAGATTTGCCAGGTTGCCTTGCGTTTCGGCGCCAATGACGTTGGCAGCATCCTGATTGAGGAAAACGTTGTGGCCGCCGCCGGCTGCACCAACCGCACCAACGAACAAGAACTGCGCCGCATTATTCGCGACGCCGGCTTCATCCCCATCCAAAGAGATACTCTCTACAGGACGTATTTCCTGCGTTGGAATTGAGCACGCCGGAGCGCAGGCGGAGCGCAGTCGCAGCGCAGCGAAGATCCCGCGCCCTTTGCGGGACGCAGACCCCGAATGCAGTTTATCGGGGCGGAGGTCCCGCCGCACCTACTTCCTCCGCTACAACTGATACGATGGACTCCCCCAGGCCGGTGCCTGGGGGCTCGGCGTGATGATGAAGGTTAGTTTCTTCGGCAGGGCACGGCTTTAGCCGTGCCGAAACTGTCGCCAAAACCCTCGGGCTTTAGCCCCTGAGGTTGTTTGCCGCGCCTGGGGGAACGTGGTTACCCCACCCGCTGCAAGATGAGCCTCAGGGGTTAAAACCCGTCCTAGGAAAACGCAAGCAACGGCACGGCTCCCCGCAACAAACGCGGGGTCTTCGAAAAGCCGTGCCCTGCCGAGAGGAAAATCTAACCTTAAGGTTTGGGCGGGTCAGGGCTTTAGCCCTGACATTCGATTGCTGCCAGCAAAATGGGGTAGTGGCCGCTGGCTCGTTTCGTTGCCTGCAGACTGGGTGGGCGGGAAAGAAAAGGCACTACCTTTGGGGTTTGCGGCGGAGGGTGAGTTCAACTTCCTCACCTTCTTCCAGGTCGAGCGGGGCGAGAGGTTTGAGTACGCCTCCCTGATAGATGGCCTGCACGGAACGCTTCCCCGTGGCATCCCTCGACTCCGCTCGGGACAAGCGGGTCACGGGTCGCTGCTTTAGGGCGGCGTTGGCCAACCGGTCGGCTTCGCGAGTGAGCCGGCGCGGGACAGCCTCGGCCGCGAAGGAAGCGAGTTCGGCGATCTCGCGCTGCGCTTCCGCGTGCAAGGGCTTGAGGTCCACGCTGCGCACCCGGTAGGCACCAGTGAGCTGGCGGGCGAGCAGTTCCGAGTCAGTCAAGACCTTCAGGTGATGCCAACCCTGACTGCGGGCGTAGGCGAGCGCGGCCAGCAGCGCGCGGTACTCGGCGACGTTGTTCGTGGCCCTGCCCAGCGATTTATTCAGCCGCGCCAAGACCTTCCCGCGCGTGTCCTTGAAGACGACGCCGTAGGCCGCGGGTCCAGGGTTGCCGCGTGCGGCCCCGTCAATGATGGCTAGCACCTCGCCCCGATGCTTCGAGACCGCGCGCGGTTCGCGATGAGTCATTCTCACTCAGTGCTACCGCCCTGCTTGGACGGGCTGGACGGTAGGGCTCGGCGGGGGCAGGTAGTAGAGGATGCGGTGGCAGGAGTCGCAGAGGATGACCTGGTCGTTGCGCTTGACTTCCGTGAAGACCTGAGGCCGGATGCGCACCAGGCACACCTGGCAGACTTCCTCGCGGGCTTCGGCGAGCGCGATGCCGCCGTGGGCGCGGGCGATGCGGTCGTACTGCTCGAGCAAGTCGGCGTCGATACTGGCGTGCAACTCCCCCTGGTGTTTGGCAAGCTCTGCCGCCTGGGCTTCCCAAACGCGCTGCTCGACTTCCGCCTGCTGGCGGGCGCGCGTCACTTCCGCCTCAACCTGCTTGACCTGCGCCTCACCGGCTTTGACCTCGCTTTCCAATTGCTCGGCAGCGACCATCGCTTCCAGTTGCTTGTCTTCCCCGGCGCGCTTTTCCTGCTCAGCGGCTTCGATCTCGTGTTGCAGGGCGCGGTAGGCTTCGTTGGACTTGACTTCGTAGAGCTGGTCTTTGTACTTGCGAATTTTTTCCTCCAGCCCTTGCACTTCCAGTTCAAATTTCTTGCGGTTCTTCAGGCTTTCGGTCAGGCGGTCGCGGCGGGCCTGCTGGGCGGCCTGCGCATCCTGGAGTTGTGTGTCGAGGGCGGCGAGTTGGGCGGGGAACTGGTTAATCTGGTGGGTGACCTCCCGTAGGCGGAGGTCAATCTCCTGTAACTCAATCAGACGCTTGAGGTCCTCGAGCATCCCGCCGTTGAATCCGAAGAAGAGTGCAGTTCATCGCGGCATTAACCTTAGAGCCAGCAATTGTAGCATCGCCGCGCGCCCGGCGTCCACCGGCGGCACTAGCGGCGGCGCTGCTGCTCGCGCTTTTTTTGCAGCTCATTGCGCCACCACTCGCGGGCCCGCTCAAGGGCGCGCCGGTTCTGGAAGGGCGAGCGCCCCAACTGGTACTTGAAGTTCTGCCCGGTGATTTTGGCCAACGCCAGCGCGGCCTCGTCGCTGACGTAGTAGTGCTGGGCGGGGTCGTAGAGACCGCTCCAGGTGACATAGTTACCCGGGGGCAGGCGGCGGCCGTCGGTGAGCTTGCGCAGCAGCACCGTGATGATGCGCTCGTCGCCCGGGCTGGCCAACTCGCCCAGCGTGTGCACGAAGCGCGCCGTCTTGAGAGGGGGCAGGTAGCCACGCTCGAGATACCGCAGCAGCTCCTGAACCAGCTTCTGGGTTTGTAAGCCACGCGTCAGGTATCCCAACTCGATCCCCACGCTGCGCTTGGGCACCAACCGCCGCGCCAGCTCATGCAGGCTCTCGCTGTCGCCCGCCAGCAACTGCTCCATCAACGCGCGCCGCGCGCCCGGCTCCATCCCGTCGAGACTTTCCTCAAAGCTCGCCCGCGGCTCACCCGGCTCATATTCGAATTCGATCTTCACCAGGGTTGTATTGCCCAGTTGGATTTCCGCCGGGTGCGCAGGCTGTTCCGGCCAGGGTTTCTTCGAGACCTTCAGGCGATAGCTTCCTTGTGGGGCCGTGAAGCAGAACACTCCGCGTGCATCGGTGGAGGCCACGGCGACTGGTTCGGTGGCGCCGGCGGCAATGAGCTCAACTTTGGCCTCGGCCACCTGCGTCTGGCTCTCCTCAACTACCCGCCCGCAGACCTCCCCGCGCTGGGCGTAGGCTGCCAGCGGGCTCGCGAGCACGCCCGACAAAGCCAAAACGCACCGAAGGGTGGTAGCAGGGCGCATCGGACTTCCTAGACTAGCAGAAACAATACCAGGGTCGAAAGCAGCGTGCTCAGCAGGAAAGTCATCAGGCAGTAGCCCATGATGTCGCGCACGCTCAGGCGGGCGATGGCTAGGATGGGCAGTGCCCAGAAGGGCTGCACCATGTTGGCGGTCTGGTCGCCGAAGGCCACCGCCATTGCCGTCACCGCCGGCGAGACGCCCAACTGCTGCGCTGCCGGCACCAGGAACGGTCCCTGCACTACCCAGTGGCCGCCGCCGGAGGGGATGAAGAAGTTGATGAGCGCCGCTGACAGGAAGCAGAAGAACGGGAAGGTCGTGGCACTGGCCAGCGAGACGAACCATTGCGAAATCAGTTCGGCCAGGCCCGAGTACTGCATCATCCCCATGATGCCGCCGTAGAGCGGGTATTGCAGCGCCAGCGGCCCCGCCACCCGCGCGGCCTGGTTGAAGGCCTGAACGTAGCGGATGGGCTGGACATGCAAGGCCAGCCCGAGGACGAAAAACAGCAGGATGACGACGTTCAAATCGAGCGTGAAGCCTGAGCGGGCAAAGTGTCGCACCAGATAGGCTCCGCCCAGGGCGACCAGCGCCAGCGTCACCAGCCAGCTCTCTTCCAGCCGCGTGGCCGGTGTCCGCACCGCTCCCGCCGTGCTGCTAGTTTCGGCCGTCTCGGCCGCGCCCGGGGTGAGCAGCGCGGGAGCCACCGCACGGATCTGGCTGCCGCGCGGCATCATCAGCCGGAACATCAGCGGCAAGAGCACAAGTGTCGCGAGGACGAGAGTGAAGTTGTAGGGTGTGAAGAGCGTCTCACCGAGTGGGGTGGCGGCGCGGCCGGTGTAGCGTGCGATGAAGTTCATCGCGCTGCCTTCGGTCGTGCTGACCAGCGCAATCGAACTCGAAAGTCCCGAGCCCCAGATGACGAAGCCGGAGTAGGCGCCCGCAACCAAAAAGCCAAAGTCGCAGCCGGGCACTTTGCGCCCCATCTCTTTGGCGAGCAGCGCCGAAGCCACCAGCGCAAAGCCCCAGTGCAGGAGCGCCGCCAGCAACGAGACGCCGACCAGGAGCACAATGGCGCTGCCCTGGTTGCGCGGCCAGCTCGCCAAGTTTTCCAGCAGGCGGCGCACCGGGCGCGAGGCGGCCAGGGTGTAGCCGGTCAGGAGCACCAGGATCATCTGCATCGCGAAGGTGAGGATTTCCCAGATGCCGTTGTACCAGTGGACGACCAGTTGAGTGGCCCCTGTGTCGGTCAGGCCCAGCGCCAGTCCATAACAGAGCACGGTGAGCAGAACGCAGAAGAGGAAGGGGTCGGGCATCCAGCGCTCGACGATGCGGACGAAAAAATTGGCCAGCCGATTCAGCATCGCGTCAACGCTCGCCGGGTTTCAGGTGGTGCTCAAAGGAGTCGACGGTTTGGCGGAAGCTGTGCACCCCGATGGTGGGCATCATTGCTCCCTTTTCCTTGGTTCACCACGTTTTCTGGGCCTCGTCCCAGAGTTTGTGCAGAAATTCGAGAACTGCTGCGATCTTTTCCACTTTGTCGGCCAGCAAGTCACATTGATAAATGGGCGGCTGCTGGGGAAATCCGCACCGCTTTTCGACTGGTGCGTTGGCAAAGCAGCAGGCAGAGAACTGCGGAGCGTGATTATGAAGAAAGAACTTCTCCCCGTTGGTAAATATGCCATACGGTGCATGCTCCTCGCGCATGACCATGTGCAATTGAGCCAATCCGTCTCCGTGTTGATGCCGAGAATGAAGCCGTGCTGCCTTGTTTTGCTTTCTATCCTTGATGTAACCCCAGTCTGGGATTTTCGAAGTCTGCGGGTCCGGGTTGAACTCCCCGCTTTTAGGAAGCTTTATCTCGCCGACAATGGGAACTCTTGGGTCAGCCCAGAAAATATCAATGGTTTGTGAGGAAAGCACGTCGCGAAGACCGGATTGTTCCAACATGCGGTGTATCAGCGGCTGCAGATCGGACTTCTCGGGGATACCTGGCTTGTACTGTGTTTGGTACTCTTCGATTGCTCGGTGAATGGTGTCGCTCATTTTTCTTATCCCTGTTTATCTGTGTTTCCCGCAGAACGGGGCGGGAAGGTTTCGAAGCGGCCCGTGAAGAAGGCGTAGCAGTCGTAGGCGACGTGCGCCAGCACCGGGGCCGCGAGCCGCCCGGTGGCGCTGAAAGCTAGCGCCAGCACTGTCCCGCCGGTTAGCGCCGACATCACTCCGAGCTTGCCATAGGGCACATGGGCCAGCGCAAACAGCAGGACCGAAATCCCGCCCGCGAGCCAGACGCTGGATAACCAGTTGTCCAATACCGTCATCAAGAAGCCGCGGTAGAGGAACTCTTCGCAGTAACCCGCCGTCACCGCCAGGCCCAGCGCCAGCCATTTTTCCCGGCGTGTGCGGGGCAGCAGCGCCTGCATGAAATCTCGCCCGCCCCAGCCCCGCCGTCGCTCCAGGGCCCACCAGAATTCCCCCAACCCGATGGCGACCATACTCGCGGCGCCTCCCCAGAGCAGGTCCTCACGCCAGGCGCTGGAGGAGAGCCGTAAGCCAAACTGGGCCGGGTAGCGGCCGTCCAGGAGAAGCAATGAAAAGAAGAGCGCGAGCAGGCCCCACTCGGCCAGGATAATGCTGCGGTAGACCCAGGCGCGCAGCCGTGCCACTTCATCGGCCGGGGGTCGCGGGAGAAAGGCCACCGCCGCCGACAGCGTTACTAGCCCAGCCAAGAGAAACCATGTGATTGCCGACACAGTTGCGTCTCATTCCCGGAGGCATCCCTCGACTGCGCTCCCCTTGCCAACGCTCGGGGTAAACGGGATAAAGGAGCCTCCGGGCTGAATGACAGAAGACAGTCCCTCAGCGGCTAAAGCCCAAGATTGGGTTGCCTTCTTTCGGCACGGCTAAAGCCGTGCCCTGCCACGAACGACTACGTTTCAAGCGTCGCCGGTCGCGTGCGTCGTTAGAGTTTGAGCCAGCACCACTTCTTGGTGAAGGGGGTTTGGTTCATGATGACGCCGCGGTCACGGGCAACGCGGACGTTGTTCGAGTGGTTGTAGCCGAAGCCGCCCTCGGAGTTATAGAGGCCGGGCTCGTTGGAAAACATCATGTTCTCTTCGAGCACGGTGTCATCGCCCAGGGCGATCCAGGGCGCCTGATGGCCCTCCATGCCTTCGCCGTGTGCGGGGCGGTGGTAGACGTACTTTTCGAGGCCTGCGTTGAGGGCGAGGGTCAGGACTTTTTCGGCTACTTGGTTGCAGCGGGTGCCGACCCGGCAGAGCTCGGCCTGCGTCCGGGTCATCTCCGTATGCACCTCCCACATCTTCTTGCCCAGGTCGGGGATGGGCTCGATGTGGCAGGCGCGGTAGCCTTCGCCGCCATAGCCGCCGATGCGGATGAGGGAAGCGATCTGGATGGCGTCGCCCTTCTGGATGCGCCGGAAGAAGAACTGGTTCGGGTGGGGATAGGCGGTAGCGGGGCCGGTGCGGCAGCCGAAGCCGAGGGCGAGGCCGACGCCGGTGTGGGGCCGGGCGTCGAGTTCGGGGCCGAGCACTTCCATCAGCTTGCGCGTGCCAAACTCGCTGGTGGCGATGCGGACGTCGTAGTCGGTGGCGGCGGTGCCATGTTCGAGGATATAGCTGCGGGCGAAGGCGAGCATGGCATCATGGAGGTCAATCGCCTTCTGGGTCAGCTTAATCTCCTCGGGCGTCTTGATCTGGCGCATATGGAGAAGGTCCTTTTCCAGGTTCACCCAGTCGACTTCCGGCAGCGTTTCCTTGAGCTTCTTGGCCAGCGAGGGCACGGCTTCGCGGTCGAGCCCGAGTTTGCCCTTGCCGTAGCCGCGTTTGGCCAGGTTTTTGGCGGCCCAGATCCAGAGGTCTTCCTTCTTGCCTGCCTTCCACTGGATTTTGTTGTACGCGCCAGCGTGGTGGAAGTCGAAGTACCACTCGTTGTCTTTGATCCACCAACTGGAGACGAGGTCGCGGTCGAGGCCGGGATGGAAGAAGCTAGGCTCACCACGGGCGGGGATGAAGAGGAACATGGGGCGCTCGGTGCGGGTGAGGAAGTAGCCGGCGAGGTAATTGTGGTTGAGGTGATTGGCGCAGAGGACGCCGGCAAGGCCGCGGTCGCGCAGGTGGGTTTGGAGGCGCGCGACCGTTGCCCGATGCCACGGCTCGCCCAAGCGGAAGGGCGGCTGGAGCGAGGGGATCTTCACGGTTTTCAGGGCACGCTCGATGCTGGCGCGCATGGAAGGATTCCCGAAGGTTGGGGACTCCGACGGGAACGCCCCCGCAAAGCGGGGCTTCGCCAGGGCCGCGCCTGCGAGGGCACTGCCACCGAGCCAACCGACAAACTGCCGCCGCGAAAGTTGCATGGCCAACCTCCTCCAACGAGATTCAGAGCCCGCTCGGCTCCGGAGATGAGGCCCCGCGGCAAAGCGCCCTTCGGCTTCGCTCCCCGCAAAAAACGCGGGGTCTTCGCTCCGCTTCGACAGGGCAAGCGGGGCAGGCCGCGCCGCTGGCGGGGCAGGCCGCCATTTTACCCCAACTGCCCAGGGAGAGGGGCAGGGGTTCTAGCGCAGGCGGGCGAGTTCGGACGCGGCCACTTCTCTGAAGGGCTCTTCCTCCACGCTTTCGGCTGTGTAAGAATGGGCAGCGGGTCGAGCCACTTCCCTCGGCCGCCGCTGGCGTCGCGGGCGATGCAGTGGGCGGTAGCGCAGCGGATATACGACATTCAAGGAGGAGTCCATGAGAAACGCTTCACTGTCGAGTTTAATTCGGCATCGGGTTCACCTCACCATCATCCTGCTGGCGAGCTGCCTGCTGGCTGCCGGCACATTGGCCGCGCCAGCCTCGGAACCGAGTAGCGACCGGAAGTTGGAACTGCTCCAGAGGGAGATCGCGCGGCTGGCGGCGTTGGCTCGCGGGACGGTGGGCGTGGGTGCCATCCACCTGGAAAGCGGTCGCGCCGTCTATCTGAATCGGAGCGAACGCTTCGCGATGGCGAGCACCTACAAGGTTCCCATGGCCGTGCAATTGCTTCACCGGGTGGACCAAGGGCAGGCAAGTCTGGACGAAATGGTGACCCTCCAGCAAAGCGACCTGAGTCCGGGCAGCGGAATGATTACGCGGCTGCTGGACGATCCGGGCGTGGTGCTGTCGTTGCGCAATCTGCTGGAGTTGATGCTGATTATTAGCGACAACACGGCAACCGATCTGGTGCTGCAAGCCGCGGGCGGCGGCCAGGAGGTGACGGCGCGGATGCGCGCACTGGGCATCGCGGCGATGCGCGTGGACCGTCCGACGCTGGGCATAATCGCCGACTGGGCCGGGATCCAAAAGCTTCCCCCCAGAGAAGAACTGAGCCCGGAAGCGTTCCGGCCACTGTACGAGGCTGTCTCCGCGGAGGAGCGCGCGCGGGCGCGGGCGGCCTTCGAGACCGATCTTCAGGACACCGCCACGCCGGAAGCGATGGCGCGGCTGTTGGAAAAGCTCTGGCGCGGGGAACTCTTGAGCCCGGAGAGCACCGAGCTGCTGCTCGACATCATGCGCCGGTGTCGGACGGGTGCTAACCGGATCGAGGGCCTGTTGCCGCCGGACACCGAGGTGGCTCACAAGACCGGAACCATCGGGCGGACCACGAACGACGTGGGGATTATCAGGTTGCCGGAGGAGGCGGGCCATGTCGTGGTGGTGGTGTTTGTGAAAGAGTCAGAACTCGACGTCGAGAAACGGGAACGCGCCATTGCCCAGATCTCCCGAGCCATTTATGATTTCTTCCTGTTCAATCCCCAGGGCATGTAGGGCCTGCACTTCCCCACTTCGACAGGTGGGGAAAGAATCGGCGGAGTTGTCCCATTCAGCCGTGGATAGGGGAACGAGAACAAGGAGCCTCGCAAGGACGGCGCTGGCGCTCATGGTGGCCGCGTGCGCCTCGGGCTTGCCGGCGGCGGAGGGCTGGCAGAGCCGGCCCGCCAGCGCGTGGACGCAAGAGGAGGCGCTGGCAGTGCTGAGCGACTCGCCCTGGGCGCAGCGGGTGACGCTGTTGCAGCTCAGTGGCCGAACGCTGGCGCGGCTGCCGGATGGCAGCAAGGTGATCTATCGAGAGAGCCCCGAGCTGCCGCCACGCATCTTTTCAGTGGAGCTGGCCGACTTCGAGCCGGAACAGGTGGACGCTGTCTACGCGGTGCGCTGGAGTTCGGCAGCGACGGTGCAGCAGGCCTTCGATCGGTTGGAAGAATTGGCGTCGGTGCTGGCGGGGCTGCAGGCCCGCTCGCCCGAGCTCTCCGCCGACCACTACGTTCTCACGGCGCGGGTCGTGAAACCGCCTGTGGAGTCCGCCATCGACCGCATGGCTCGCGGCACCGTTGTCGACGAAATGGGCCGGCCGATCCGCGACTTGCCGCCGCAGGTGGCCGACATCTTCGCCGGGCTGAGCGAGGAGGAGGTGCGCGCGCGCGCCGAGCTGCGCAGCAACCGCGGGCTGCGCCTGAAGCCTGATCGGATCCTGCGCCATGGCGTGGGAGCAGGGGAGGGGATTTCCTTCTTCTTTCCCCGCCGGCACAAAGGCCGAGCCAGCTTGCCAGCCGGTACGGCGTGGGCGGAGTTGCGGTTCCGGGGAAAAAAAGGCGATACCCTAAAAGTGCGTTTCCCGCTCGCCGCCATGCAGGTCAACGGCCAGCCCGACTACTGAGGTCTGCCCCGCACGCGTTCCGAGGAGCTGGTAGCCTGGCCGCGCAACTCAGTGCTTCCGAAGGAGAAGCTGATGCCGGTGGTGAGCAGAACGTCGTTCTTTTGTGTTCCTGGAACCGGATTGCTGAAGAAGCGGTCGCTCAGGGTGATGTGCCAGTTGAGCCGGTTGCTGAGTTTGGTTACGGCCGAGGCGTCGAAAGTGACGCGGTACTCGCCGGTTTCGGTCACGTTGGGATAGAAGGCGAGTCGTTCCGTCAACGATGTTCTGCCGGAGAGTTTGTAGGAGAGGTCCTCCCCCCAAAGCAATTCCCCCGAGCGGCGGGTCAGGCCGGTGGAGAAAAACTCCTGGTTGGAAGAGCCGCCGGCAAAGAGTTGGAGGAGAGTGCGTGAGGTTTTTCGGGCGTGCCAGCCCATGCCGCCACCCAGGACCAGACGCAGGTCAAGTTGCTGGAACTCGTCGAACTCCAGGTCGGTGAACCCAAAGGTAAAGAGGCGGTCGGTCAGATTGATGTTGTAGCGGGTGCCGCCGCGGATGGCATCGGCAGTGGTGACAGCGGTGCCGAGGGTGCTGTTGCGGGCAAAGAGGGAGTGTAGATAGAGGCTGATGCGATCCCGCTCGGTTGTCCGTGCGGTTTTCACGGCCAGGTTAAACGAGAAGGTGTCGGCATTGCCGCGAGCGCTGCTGAGTCCGGCACTGAGGGAGCCGCCCCAGAAATCCAGCAACCGCGGATGGCGACGCCGCTGCAATTCAGCCTCGTAGGCGGCCTGCTCTTCCCTAGAGTGGATCGCCTGGATGGCATCTCTTGAGACTGTAACGGTCTCACCTTCCTGGGTGCGAATCTGGATGCGGGCCTCGCTGGTGGCGAGGGTGCCCAGAATCACTTGGCCGTCTGCCAAGGTGACATAAAGCGGTTCAGTGGAGGAGATAGTTTCGACGGCCGCCCAGGGTAGCGTTACTTCTCCAGCCAGCTCGGACTTCAGGGTGAGCCGTGCGGCTTCCAGGCGGAGCACGGTTCCGGTCAACCGGTCGCCGTTTTGCAGAATAACTTGGTCAGCCGACAGATCCAGACTGAGCAGGCTGGCCAGGACGACAGCGAGCAGCGAAGTTTTGCGCATGGGTTCCATCCGGCGTTGAATTCCGGGAGATTGTACTAGGGAGCGGCGGTCGAGCAGCGACAGATTCCGCTAGCCTCCGCGAGGTTTCCTCGGTAACCTCGTGGTGACGCACCTGTGGCTCAACCCTAGAGCATCGGAGTCATAATCTGTCTAGACCACTTTGCACAGGTTGCTATCACCTAGCAAGTCATTGCAAAATATCGAGAGGGCGCTGGCGTCCTAGCGTTCCATCCCACCCCAGCTAAGCAGGTAGTCGCTACAATTTCCGCTACACTCGACCCCCCGGCTGGACGCAATGAAGGGGTGAGGGTTGGGATGAGATGAGGCTCCAATCCACAGACACAGCTAGTTTTTGAAACCAGGTTAAGCTTTCCCTGGATGCCCCTCTAGACGCCATAGAATGGCTCAGGAGCGAGTTGCGACGGCTCTCCTACAAACACCCCACACGGGAACCACCACAACCGAGGCTCCGGCCGGGCCATTACGCCTGCAGGAAGGGGGATTATCTGGGCCTGAAAGAGTCCGGATCAATCGGCTGGTTGTGGGTAGCGCTTTGAAAGACCATTTCCCACTCCCACAGACTGGATGGCTGACCAGTTCGGCTAAAGCGGATCTTCCAGCGCACCGGGAGAGTCAGGCCGTCGATCTTCCGGAAATCTTCAAAGATTTCTTCCAGCAGGTAGTAGGTCGGCTGTTGCCGGGCAGATTCGATAGAGGTCAGCCCCATTTGTGCTGGGAGGGTAAGCCGGTAGGTCGTTTGAACATGCCGAAAGGTATCCGGCTCGAAGTAGAGGTCAATCCGCAGATCTCCCCCGGGTTTCTTTGGCCGGTACTCAAGCCGGTGGAGTTTTCGATCGTTGACTTTCCTCAATCCGCGATAGCTGAGTTTGGGCTTCTTTGAGTCAAGCTCGAGCATCGCCCATCCTGTTGAGATGGTGCCGCCCAGCAGGCCTTCCCGCAGGATGTGACTGTACGTGTGAACGAATTCCCCCATCTCGGAGCGCTTGCCAGTGAACGCCGGGGCCACCCACACCTGCCGGCCGTCAGACATCATCTGTTCTCCCTGGTAGCTGGGATGCCCTACTTCGAAGAAGAAGCTGCTCTTGTTTCCTTCCGAGGCGTGGGTGACCCTACCTTGCAGACCGCCCGAGCCGCCCAGCAGGATGCGCAGGAACCCTTGGCCTTTGAGGAGGCGCGATTTCAGGTTCGCCCGCGCCTCCGGGGTTCCGATGGAATCCAGGTGGCACGCGACCAGTTCTTCAGCTGTAAGCTTCTTGTCTGCCCCCCTCATGGGGAAGGCCAGAAACAAGGCAAACAGAAAGGCAATCGCCCTGTTTCGCTTGCGCTGCATGGTTCTTGCCCTGGTAGACACGCTGCCTTCGGGCTTTGATTTCATTGTTGCAACCCGGCTATAGTATCTGTCAACAAGAGGCAGTGAAAGAGAAGGTGTTGGCCTTCACGTTGACTTGCCTGGGGGCGCGATCTAAGATGGCGGCAATGGGTTTCCTCCCATGATTGGCCAAACACTTCACTACTAGCACATGTTCGAGAAGATTGGCAGTAGTGGGATGGGTGTGGTCTACACGGCCGAAGGCACCCGCCTGGATCGCCCCGTGGCCCTGAAGTTCCCGCCGGAAGAGCTTCCTAGGGACCCCGGTGGAGAGGAGAGCTGAAATCTCACATTCCCGCTAGGATGCGCTATGCAATGTCCCCAGTGCGGCCACACAAATCCTGAAGCTGCGCAATTTTGCACGCGATGTCACACACCTCTGCGCTATACCTGCCCCGCCTGTAAGCATGTGCAGACTCACAGCGGCAAGTGCGATCGGTGTGGCGTGGTTTTTGCCAAGTACAGTGGTGTCCTCCTTTACCAAATGCAGACGGAGGCAGACAAGGCCCGCGAGCGCAGGGAGCGTCGCAGTTCACTGATCAAGCAACTCCTTCTGCTTCCCCTTACGGGAGGATTGTCGCTGTTGCGGTATTTCCGCCCCAAAGGTCGGAAGGCCTGAACGGACTTTGGCAGGCACGGGCCGAGGTGAGAACTCTCTGGCTGATTGAATTTCCCTTGCATTGAGCCGGTGTGCGACCCCCTGCGCTCCGACCCCTGTTTCTAATCCCTGCTGCGGCGGACGAACTTCCCGGAGTAGGTACTTCCTGGCTTGCCACAAGGGTCTTCCCGACTCTCCCAGTCGACCGATCTGGTGGGAACTACTTGGCTTGAGAAAACCGTTGGCATCGACTTGGCATCTAGAATTAGGGTGAGGTGGCCATGAGAGCTATCAGAGAGTTTTCCAAGCTGCTGATTCTATCCGCTACTTTCATGGGGATGGGCGTAACGCCGTTGTGGGCGGCTCACAATACCAGCGACCACGAGAGGGACGAATACTCAGTTGTCCGTTATGCCCGCCACGGCAGGCGACCCGGCCACGTCGGGTGGGGTCATCATCGCCACGGCGGGAAGTTTCGTCACCAGCGCAGGTTTGGTCACCTCGGCCACCGACGCCACCGTGGGCACGGTCATCACCCTGTCTTCGGTCATCATCCCGTCCACGGTCGCCAGCACATCCGCGGCCATCACCACGGTCATGGTCACCGTCACGGTCATCACCACCCCAGGGGCTACATTCACATAAACGTAGGCGTAACCATCCCGTTCTAGTTCGCGTGTACTTGCTGAAGTGGCTCCACTCGCATAGCCACTGATTCGCTGATTCACTTTGAGCAAGGTTTCTCCACTGCTCTACGTTTGTGGGGACTTTGGGGAATCTGATTCAGTGATTCAGACCTAGACCCCTACCGGCTGGGCACATTGAAGGGGTGGGGTTGAGATGAGATGAGGCTCCAGATTCCCGCCACGGCCAATTTGAAAACGGGCTTAGCTCTGTACTGGATGCCCCGGTAGAAGCTATAGAAGGGCCTAGGAGCGAGTTTTGGCACCTCTTCCAAAAAGAAAGCCCAATAGACCTAGAGCGCGTTGACTTGCCTGCGGGTGGGGCTTAGGATGCCTGGCATCGAGGAGGAGGCTTTTCGGATGAGCGTCCGAACCATGGGCGGCAAATGGGTATCCAAAGCCCAGGATACCTGGGTCAGTTTTCCTACTCATCCTCTGGGATCGCGCGCCCGGGTGTTGTTGACCAGCGTGTTCGGGCCCTATGCCCAGGACGATGAGTACGGCAGCCGGGCGATCAATCCCATGGAGCTGTATCACAACCAGGTGACCCGGGTGCAGCGGGCCTTTTCCCTTCGGATGTTCCACCGCTCCTGGGGCTTGATGCTGATTCAAGCCAACATCGAGGCTCCCTGCACGCTGTTGGATTTCCCGACACTGGATCGCTTTGTCGAGGAGATTACGACTCACCGCTACGATGTCGTCGGGATTAGCGCCATCATGCCGAACGTGGAGAAGGTGCAGAAGATGTGCGAGCTGATCCGCGAGCATCTACCGAAGGCCACTATCGTCGTCGGCGGGCACGTTGCGAACCTGCCGGGGCTGGCTGAACGGATGGACGCCGACCACATCGTGCAGGGGGAGGGGGTGCGCTGGATGCGCCGGTTCCTCTCCCAAGACGAGAGCCAGCCGATCCGGCATCCCAAGATCCTTTCGGGCTTCGGCACGCGCTGCCTGGGCGTAACCCTGCGGGGGAAACCGGGCGATGTGGCCGCGACGTTGATCCCTTCGGTGGGATGCCCTATGGGGTGCAACTTTTGTTCGACCTCGGCCATGTTCGGCGGCAAAGGCAAGTTCGTCCATTTCTACGAGACCGGCGACGAATTATTCGAGGTCATGTGTGAGCTTGAAAAGGCCTTGCGGGTCCGGTCGTTCTTCGTTATGGACGAGAATTTCTTGCTGCACAAGAAGCGAGCCTTGCGGCTTCTGGACTTGATGGTAGAGCACAACAAGTCGTGGGCACTCTACGTCTTCAGTTCGCCGCATGTGTTGCGCCTCTACACAATGGAGCAGCTTGTGAGTTTGGGCGTCTCGTGGGTTTGGATGGGGCTGGAAGGCGAAGACGCTCGGTATGCCAAGCTAAACGGGATTGACACCGGCGCGCTGGTGCGCAGGCTCCAGTCCCACGGGATTCGCGTGCTCGGCTCGACCATCATCGGGCTGGAGGAGCACACGCCGCAGAACATCGATGCGGTCATTGATTATGCGGTCAGTCACGAAACCGAGTTTCATCAGTTCATGCTCTACACGCCCATCCCCGGTACGCCCTTGCACGCCGAACACCAAGCAAAGGGAACGCTCATGAATCCGCGCGAATGCTCCGAGGCCGACGCTCACGGGCAGTGCAAGTTCAACTTCAGGCATCCGCACATCAAAAATGGTCAGGAGACCGAATTTCTCCTGCGGGCCTTTCGCCGCGACTTTGCAGTGAACGGGCCGAGCGTCATTCGAGTGGGGCGGACAATACTCCGGGGTTGGCAGCGATACAAAAACCACGCTGACCACCGGATTCGCAGCCGCTTTTCTTGGGAAGCTCGCGGTCTGCCAGTCACCTATGCCGGGGCGCTCTGGGCGGCCAGGCACTGGTTCCAGGCCCAACCTTGCCTGTCCGTGAAGATTTCCCGGATCTTGGAGGACATCTACCGCGAGTTCGGTTTCAAAGCGCGCTTGGCCGGGCCCTTGTTGGGTCGGTATCTCCGATACGCTCTAGGTTGCGAGGATCACCGGCTTCGCCGCGGTTGGACCTATGAGCCGCCGACCTTCTGCGAAACCAATCAAGTTTCCATTCCCGTGCAACCGGGATTGTAGAGTGATTTCTTGGGAGGCAACAGTCTAGAGTCTGTTGCATAACCGCTCTCAGTGAACCCTCAGGGGCTAAAGCCCCTGTTTTTCCTGGCTCTTGGATGTCAGGGCTGAAGCCCTGACCCGCCATGCGGAGGTTATGCAATAGCTTCTAGTCTCCAGGTCGTTCCGCCCCGCGCTTCCAATCCCTCCTGCGCCGCTTGGACTTTCCTGACTGAGCTCTGTGCGCATTGACTTGCCTGGGGGCGCGGCCGAAGATGGCCTGCAACGAGGCTTTCTCGGCGGGAGCCCTGGGCGTCCTGCTCGCGGTTTCCCTAGCGAGCTGCGCACGTGTGCGCACTCTCGGAGAGCAAAAGTATTTCTGCGCAGTGGACTGCCACCTGGCCTACTCGGTGAGCGACGTCAGAGCCGCCACGACCCTGGGAACAGCGCCCAAGCAAAAGACCGCCAGCGGGACCTTCTACGTTGTGAGCGTCAAGGTGTGGTTCGAGGAGAGGACGATTTCTGCGCAGCGGGGAAACGCGCCCCTGAGACCCAACCAGCGCAGAATTGCCGTGGTGGATGATGCCGGGAGGAAGTACGGCATTTTCCTGGCCGGGCAGACAGCCCTGGAACAAGCTGAAGGGCGAGATGCATCGGTCATGAAAACAGTTTCCTTCACAAGCGGATCAGCTTCCGGCTCGAACCCCAGTCGAAACCGGGCGCACGTGGATCACTCCGAGGGCGGGGCATGACACACGGTCGTAGTTGCGGCGGACCGAGCCGGCGGGGCTACGCTTGTGTAAGGGGGGACTCGTTCTGGTCGGAGGGTTCGCGAGGAAGCTGGGAGTGTGATTCTGTTTTTTCTCGTTGCCGCTGTTGCCGACGTTCCCGCTTGAGCCGGGCTTTTTCCTGTCTGGCTCTTTCTCGTTGCCGCTTCCGAAGTGTTTGATAACTCTTCATTGTCTTCTCGGCAAGAAAGTGAAGCCGGGCCGCCGGGCCCGGCTCCCATCGGGTTACAGTTGGACGACGTTCGCGGCTTGGAAGCCCTTGGGCCCCTTCACCACTTCGAATTCCACTGCGGCGCCTTCCTGGAGGCTGCGGTAGCCGTCTCCCTGGATGGCGGAAAAGTGGACGAAGATGTCTTCACCCGACTGGCGTTGGATGAACCCGTAGCCCTTCGAGGCGTTGAACCACTTTACTGTGCCTTGCTCTCTTCCATTCGTAGTCACTTAAGTGTTGCTCCTTATCTTGGTGCTGCTTGTTTCTCTCGCATGCCTCGGGGCTGAAAACAACAAAGAGACTACGGTTAGGTTTCTCGCAGCCTCTGAGTCCAACTCGAAAGCAGTTACAAGAGCCTCAAACGCAACCCCATA
>JBHIAG010000019.1:0-23471 GCA_046758465.1 Terriglobia bacterium
GGGCTGGCGCTGAGAACGAGCAACAAAATTGTCACCAAGCCATTGCGCAACCAAGCTTTCATTGGGTCCACTCCTTAGGTAGGCTTATAAGGTGCAGTACTTCCCTAGTCCCTGAGGGGCACAGACACAAAGGTAGCCAACTTCCCATCTCTGCTTTTTATGTTGCAATTTTATTTCCAAGCTCGAGGTAGGTACGGGGGAAAGACATTGTCTTTGTTTTCTGGGGGATAGAGAGAGGGGTTTAGGCCCCGGCTCATAAGAGAATTTTGGCTCCTCTTTTTTTTGGTAAAAGGAGGGTGGAATTCTATGGTTTTTGGTATCCATGGGGTATGATTTTTGCGCGTTGGGGGAGGCAATTCGGGGCGCGGAGGAGGCGGGCCCAAGCGTCGTTTTCCTCCCCCGTATGGCCGTGATCTGCCGCCATATGCACACGGCGTGCCGCGAGAGGTCCCGTTGAACCTCTTGTATCGAGGGGGTAGGATTGGGGCCCGGAGTATAATCCTGGGTGCCGGGCTCGAGGCCAGAGGCAAAGCGAGAGCCTCGGGCAGAGACAGGAGAAAGGATGAAGCGGGTTGCTAGGGTGGAGCAAGGCGAGCAAGCGCTGCTGGTCGGAGTCGCTCTGCCCGGCAGCGCACGGGTGGAAGAATCTTTGGATGAGTTGGGCGAGCTGGCGCGCAGCGCGGGTGCGCAGGTCTGGGGAGAGGTAACGCAGACGCGTGCGCGACCCGATCCGGCCTACCTGGTTGGCCGCGGGAAGCTCACAGCGATTCGCGCCGCGCTCGCCGCTACCGGCGCCAACTTGCTCATCTTCGACCAGAACCTGACGCCCACGCAGCAGCGCAACCTCGAGCAGGCCGTCGGCTGTCGCACTCTCGACCGCACGCAACTCATCCTGGATATCTTCGCGCGTCACGCGCGCTCGCACGAAGGCCAGTTGCAGGTGGAGCTGGCGCAGTTGAACTATCTGCTGCCGCGGCTGGCGGGCCGCGGGAGTGCGCTTTCGCGGCTGGGCGGCGGCATCGGCACGCGCGGCCCCGGCGAAACGCAACTGGAAACCGATCGCCGCCGCATTCGCTGGCGGCTGCGCAAAATCGCGGCTGCGCTGGAGGCCGTGCGGCGCCGGCGCGCGCAACAGCGCTCGGCGCGTCAGGCGGCCGCGCTCGCGACCCTGGCACTGGTCGGCTACACGAACAGCGGCAAATCCACGCTGTTCAACGCACTAACGCAGGCCGACGTGCGCGTCTCGCAGAAGATGTTCGCCACGCTCGACCCCACCGTGCGCGCCTTGCGGCTAGCGCCGGGCCGGCCCGTGCTGCTGGCCGACACAGTCGGCTTCATCCGCGACCTACCCCCCGGCCTCATCGCTGCCTTCCGCGCCACCCTAGAAGAGGTGCAGGAAGCGGCCATACTCGTCCACGTGAGCGACATTTCCAATCCGCGCCACCCCGAACAGGATGCGGAGGTCGAAAAGGTCGTGGCCGAACTCGGCCTGGACGCCAAACCCCGCGTGCGCGTCTTCAACAAGATAGACCGGCTGCCGGCGGCCGAGCGCACCCGGCTGCGCCGCCGCGACGCGAGCGTCTTTGTTTCGGCGCTGCGGGGTTGGGGCCTCGACGCGCTGCGCGAAGAGCTTGACCGCCGGCTGCCGGGCAACCGCCGCGTCCGCCTGCGCCTGGAACTTTCACCCGCCCAGGGGCGCACCCTGGCCCTGCTGTACCGCCACGGACGGGTTTTCAGCCAGCGCTACCACGATGGACGCCTTAGCGTCGAAGCGGAGCTGCCCGAATCCCTCGCCCGCCAATTGACCCGCCAGAAGAGCTGACGCCAGATGGGCTAACAAGTTGAACGGTCCGCTGGCAGGCTCAAAACCCGTCTCTACAGGGGTTTGCGGGGTGTGGAAAAATGTGTGGATAGCAAATTTATTGCTAGCAAATGAATTCGGTGCCCG
Organism: Terriglobia bacterium; assembly: GCA_046758465.1. Taxonomy (GTDB): domain Bacteria; phylum Acidobacteriota; class Terriglobia; order Acidiferrales; family 2-02-FULL-67-57; genus JBHIAG01. The sequence continues at coordinate 1,949 of JBHIAG010000019.1, forward strand.
ACTGAAAACATTGCTATGTGCGTGCGGGAATGCGAAACAACCGCAATAGTATCAATAGATTACCGAAGGCTCCCCGCTTGCTCCTTGCTGGCCCCCTGGGCGCCGGTCTCTGTGTCAGCTCCCCAGTTTTGCACAATTATGCGACAGCGCGACTTGCCTCGATTCGCAAGCGAAGTCACAGCAGAACAATGACTTTTCGCCCGCGGAAGAGCATACCGGCGGCGCAGCTAACGACGGAGGCGTACCACCCGCTCTCACCCTTTTGGGCTCACGCTGGCATCTGACGGGGCCACCGGCTCGACGAAAGCGGGGCACGCGCCCAGACCGCCCCAAGCGGTGCTGCCACAGGCGCGTGCCCCATAATATTTCCGAGGTGGCTCGGGGATTCCCCGCCGGAAGGCAGGCTATCCCCGCCGGAAGGCAGGTTTGACCCTTGCGGGAGGCTGTGAAATAATCGAAGCTTTGTTGCCCAACCTGGAGAAGCGCTAGAGCGATGAAACCCTTCGGCCGCCAGCTTGCCCTCGCGGCTCTCCTCACACTGGGGGCCGCACCGCTGGCCCTCGCCCAGGTGCCCACGGCCACGCCGCCCGCACCGGCTGAGCAACAGGTCCGGGACGAGGCGCGCACCCAGGCCTACTACCACTACTCGCTGGGTCAGCTCTACGAGGCCCTGGCGGGGGTCAGCCACCGCCGCGACTACCTCACGCGCGCCATCGAGGAATTTAAAAAGGCCCTCTACTACGACCCCGACTCACCCTACCTCACCGTCCGCCTCGCGGAGGCCTACCACCGCAGCGGCCGCATCCGCCAGGCTGTCCTGGAAGCTGAGGAACTCCTGAAGACTGACCCGGACAACCTCCCCGCCCGTCGCCTGCTGGCACGCATTTATGTCCAGACCCTGGGCGAATTGCCACGCTCCCAAACTGACCAGAGCACGAAGCGCACGCTGGAACTCGCCATCGAACAGCACGAAGCCATCGTCCGCCTCGCCCCCCACGATATCGAGTCGCGGCTCTTGCTCGCCCGCCTCTACAGCCTGAACAACCAGTGGGACCAAGCCGAGGCCACGCTCAAGGAAGTGCTGGCCGCCGAGCCCCGCTCCGAGCAAGCGCTGACGGCACTAGCCCAGCTCTACACCGACCAGGGCGACTACACCCGCGCCATCGCCTTGCTGAAGGAGGTCACCGCCGCGGAGCCCTCGAGCGAACTGCTGGCCGCCCTGGCTTACGCCTATGAACAGGCACAGGACCCGGACAACGCGAGCGCCATCTACCAGCGCGCCCGCGACCTGGATCCCAACAATGCCGAGCTGCGCGGCCGCCTAGCGCAGTCCCTGCTCAACGCCGCCCGCTACGACGAGGCAATCGCCGAATTCCAGGCCTTGACCCGCCTCCGGCCCAACGACTTCAACGCCCACTTGCGCCTGGCGCAGCTCTACCGCCGCCGGGGCCAGTTCGACCAGGCCACCGCCTACCTGGCCCGGGCGCAGGAAATCGCTCCCGACAACCCGGAGGTGGCATTCAACCGGGCGCTGCTCTACGAGGCCGAAGGGAAATTTTCCCAAGCCGTCGAAGTGCTCTCGGACCTCGTGGCCTCGATCACCCGTGCCGGCGGCACCTACAATCCCTCGGAACGCCGCACCCGCCTCATTCTCCTGGAACAGCTCGCCCTGCTCCACCGCCGCCTAGAGAATTTCGACGCCGCAGTCGAAACCTTCGAACTGGTGCTCGAGCTGGGCGAGGAGAACGCCACCCGCGCCTACAGCCAAATCATCGAGACCTTGCGCCAGGCCCGCGACCTCGATGCCGCCATCCAACGCGCCCGCGAAGTCCGCACGCGTTTCCCCGACGTCACCCTCTTCGCCCTGCAACTGGCCACCCTGCTGGGTGACCGCGGCAGGCTCGGCGAGGCGGTCGCGCTCGCCCGCAGCCTGCTCGGCGGCCAGCCCGAAGACCGCGAAGTCCATTTGGCCCTGGCACAAATCTACGAGCGCAACAAACGTTATGCGGACGCCGAACAGGCCATGGACGCCGCCGACGAACTCTCCCGCGAACCCAGCGAACGCGAGTACGTGCACTTCCTGCGCGGCGCCATCTACGAGCGGCAGAAAAAATACGACTTGGCGGAGGGGGAATTTCGCAAAGTCCTGGAGACAAACCCTAGGCACGCCCTCACCCTGAACTACCTGGGCTATATGTTGGCCGACCGCGGCGTCGAGCTCGAGGAGTCGGTCGAGCTGGTCAAGCGCGCCCTCGCTCTTGATCCCTACAACGGCGCCTACCTCGACAGCCTGGGGTGGGCCTACTACCGCCTGGGCAAGCTCGACCTGGCCGAGGACTACCTCCGCAAAGCCGTCGCGCGCACCCGCCGCGACCCCACCATCCACGACCACCTCGGCGACCTCTACGAACACACCGGCCGACTCGAGCTCGCGCAAATCCACTGGGAACGCGCCCGGGCCGAGTGGAAGCGCGTGCCGAAGACGGAGTTTGACCCCGACGCCTTTGCCAAACTCGAGGCCAAGCTCCGCGCCCTGAGAGCTCGTCGGGCCAATCCCACCCAGCGCTAGGCCCGCGCCTGTGCCCCGCGCCAGCTTCCGGATGAACGACTGGCTGCGACTCCCCGCCTTCGCCAAGATCAATCTCGGCCTGGAACTCCTCGGCCGCCGCTCCGACGGCTACTGGGAGATTGCCACCTTCTACCAGACCGTCGGCCTCTGCGATCGCCTCCGTCTGCGACTGCGCCGCGCCGCGGACATCCGCCTGCGCGTCGAACCCGCGGCCCTGCCCGCCGACAGCCGCAACCTGGTTTGGCGCGCCCTGGCACTGGCCCGGCGACGCTTTGGCATCCGGCAGGGCGTCGAGGTGGAACTGAAAAAAAACATTCCCGTGGCGCGGGGCCTGGGTGGCGGCTCGAGCGACGCCGCGGCGGCGCTGATCGGGTTGTTACGGCTGGTGCGCCGCCAGGTGGAGCTCACTGAACTCGCCCGGCTGGGCGCGCGCCTCGGTGCCGACGCCCCTTTCTTCTTCCTGGGGGGCCGCGCGCTGGGCGTGGGGCGCGGGGATGAGGTCTATGCCCTGGATGACCTGCCGAAAACCTACTGCCTTCTGGTCTGCCCGGCACAAGCCATCCCCACCCGTCGGGCCTATGCTTGGGTTCCGAGCGTGTCGGGATTGACACTGCGCCGCCGCGCCTCTATCCTATGCGGCTCTTCTCGCATGCCCGGATGCCCCTGGGGGATGGGAAATGACTTTGAAGCGGTTGTCTTCCCCCGCTTTCCGGAACTTGCTAGAATAAAGCGCCAACTCGCAGCGGGGGGCGCGCAGGTGACGGCACTGAGCGGAAGCGGTTCCACGGTGTTTGGACTATTTCGCCAGCGTGCTGCGGTGCTGCAGGCGCGGCGGCGCTGCCCGGCGGGCGCAACGGTTTTGCTCACCGAAACGCTTTCGCGGGCGCGCTACGCCCGGGCTTTGGGCTTTTGGGGAGTCGTCCAGTGGTAGGACATCTGCCTTTGGAGCAGAAGACCTAGGTTCGAATCCTAGCTCCCCAGCCAACCCGCCCGCAGCGGGTGAGCCAACTGGAGGCAACGTGGACCTAGATCGGCTGAAAATTTTTAGTGGCAGCGCCAATCAGCCGCTGGCCGAGGCGATCTGCCGCCAACTGGAGGTGTCGCTGGGCGAGGCGATTCTCGGCAAGTTCAGCGATGGGGAAACCTATTTTCAGGTGCTGGAGAACGTGCGCGGCGCCGATGTCTTCGTGGTGCAACCAACCTCGCACCCGGTGGACTCCCATCTGATGGAACTGCTCCTGATGGTGGACGCCTTCAAGCGCGCCTCGGCCGCCCGCATCACCGCCGTGATTTCCTACTACGGGTACGCGCGCCAGGATCGCAAGGACAAGCCGCGCGTCCCCATCTCGGCCAAGCTCGTGGCCGATTTGATTGCCACCGCCGGCACCAGCCGCGTCCTCACCCTCGACCTTCACGCCCCCCAGATCCAGGGCTACTTCGATATCCCGGTTGATCACCTCTACGCCACCCCGGTGATGCTCGACTACTTCCAGGAGAAAGGCTTCGCCGACCTCACCATCGTCGCCCCGGACGCCGGCGGGGTGGAACGCGCCCGCTTTTTCGCCAAGAAGGTGGACACGCCGCTGGCCATCGTCGATAAACGCCGCGTGGATGTGGATGTAGCCGAGTTGATGAACGTGATTGGCGAGGTGGAAGGTCGCACCACCCTCATCATTGACGACCTGGTGGACACCGCCGGCACGCTCGTGAAAACCGCCGAAGCCTTACTGGAGCGCGGTGCCCGCAGCGTCTACGCCGCCTGCACCCACCCGGTTCTGTCCGGCCCGGCGGTGCAGCGCATTTGCGACTCCCCGATGAAAGAGCTGGTGGTGACGAACTCGATTCCGGTGAACTCAGAAGCCGAGGCCTGCCGCCAGATTATCGTCTTGAGCGTGGCGCCCTTGCTCGCCCGCGCCATCCGCTCGATTCACGAAGAGAGTTCGGTGAGTACGTTGTTCGTCTAGCGAGCGCGGCCGCCGGCTGGCAAAGCCAGAGGAGAGAAAGATGGAAGCCATGATTGTGGTTGAAGCGCAAGCCCGCGAAGCCCGGGGCAAGAACGCGGCCCGGCGGCTGCGCCGTGCCGGCCAGCTCCCTGCCGTCGTCTACGGCGGCCAGAAGCCACCGCTCGCGCTCACGGTCGATCCGCGCGCGGTGGAAAAGGTTCTGCGCTCCGAGGCCGGCCACAACGCCGTCTTCGCCTTGCAGATCAAAGGCCACGGCAAAACCTCCGCCATGATCAAAGATTGGCAGTACGAACCCGCGAAGGAGCAACTCCTGCACGTCGACTTCATGCGTATCGCCCTCGATGTGCGCCTGAAAGTGAAGGTGCCGGTGCTGGCCGTGGGCGAGCCGGTGGGCGTCAAGCAGCAGGGCGGGTTGCTGGAATACATCACCCGTGAGATTGAGATTGAGAGTTTGCCGGCCAACATTCCCGACCACTTCACGATTGACGTGAGCGAACTCAAAATCGGCCAGAGCGCGCGTGTGGGCGATTTGAAGGCCGACCGCCGCTACCGCGTGCTCACAGACGTGGATCGCGTCATCGCCCACATCATCGCACCCAAAGGCGTCGAGGAAGAGAAGCCGGCCGAAGAGGTCGCAGTGGCCGAGCCGGCGGAGGCAGCGGAGCCCGAAGTCATCCGTAAAGGCAAGGCGGAAGAAGCCGAGGGGAAAGCAGCGGGCGAGCCCGAACCCACCGCGAAGAAGAAGGAGTAGCGGGGCCGGTGTGCGCTTGATTGTCGGGCTCGGCAACCCTGGGACTGGCTACCGAAACACGCCCCACAACCTCGGCTTTCGCGTGATTGACCGGCTGGCGGGGCCGGCGGGCGTCAAACGCACGCGCCGCCGCGAGCCGGCGCGGACAGCCCGCGCACGGCTGGAAGCCACCGAGGTCGTGCTGGCGCAGCCGGAGACCTTTATGAATGCCAGCGGGCTGGCGGTCGCCGCGCTGCTCGAGCGCTACCGCCTGACCCCGGAGGCGTTGATTGTCATCGCCGACGATGTCGCGCTGCCCTGGGGCACGCTGCGCATCCGCGAGCAGGGCAGCGCGGGCGGCCACAAGGGGCTCGAGTCGGTCATCAGCGCGCTCGACACCCAGGAATTCGTACGCGTGCGCCTGGGAATTCGGCCCGCGCAGCCCGTGGAGGACCTGACCGACTACGTGCTCGCGCCCATACCCGCCGCGCTCTGCGGGGTTGCTGAGGCGCTGGTCGGCCGGGCGGCCGAAGCCGTACAGGCAATTCTGCGCGAGGGAACGAAGAAGGCGATGACGCACTTCAATCGCCGGGCGCCCGCCGGGGCGGGCGCGCCCGAAGCGGAGTTGCCTGCCCGTCCGGCAGGCGGGCGCGACACTGTGTGAGGTGAGTATGCGAACCTACGAAGTCATCTTTATCATTCGGCCGGACGTGCCGGAGGGCGAGGTTGACGCCCTGGTCGCGTCCTTTGAGCAGGTGGTGACGGGCACTGGCGGCGGCGCGGGCGTCGACAAAGTCGAAAAGTGGGGCAAGCGCAAGCTGGCCTACCGCGTCGCTGGCCAGGGGGAAGGCTACTACGTCTTCTTCGAACTGCACGGGACTGGCGAGACCTTGCAGGAACTGGAACGCCGCCTGAAGGTGAGCGAGCCGGTCACCAAGTACCTGAGCGTCCGCGTCGACGAAGAGCGCGAGCGGCTCGAAAAGCTCCGCCGCCGCCGCGAGCACCGCGCCGTGCGCCGCCAGCAGCGTCAGCCGCCTCCGAGCGCCAAAGCCCCGCCCAGCGGAGCGAGATAACCGGCGGAGCTGCATCCTCCGCGGAGAGGAGACACAATGGCTGAACAGGACCAACCCGCACAGACTGGTGGCAGCGCGCCTGCGGCGCGCAGCGAGGCCCGCGGAGCCCGCGAACCGCGTGAGCGTCCCCGGGGGCGGGGCCGGGAGGGAGGTCGCCGCTTCTACCGCCGGCGCAAGATTTGCAAGTTCTGCGCCGAGCGCTTGGACCACATTGACTACAAGGACGTGAAACTGCTCGTGCAGTTCGTGACCGAGCGGGGCAAAATTCTTCCCCGCCGCCTCACTGGCACCTGCTCGCCGCACCAGCGCCAGCTCAAGGTCGCCATCAAGCGCGCGCGCAACATCGCCTTGTTACCGTTTCAGACGGCGCTGTAAAATCCTCGTAAGGAGGATTGGGCACTCAGCCCCCGGGAAAGCACGGAAAGCGCCGGAACTCGTCGGAACCAGACGGAACGAGGGGCAACAGAACGGAACCAGGGGGGATGGAAGGGCAACATGGAAGTCATTCTACGCGATGACATACCCACGCTCGGCCAGCGCGGCGACATCGTCACGGTCAAAGCCGGCTACGCCCGCAACTTCCTCTTCCCCCGCAAGCTCGCCCTGCCCGCCACCTCCGGCAACCGCAAACAGGTCGAACAGGAAAAGGCGGCGCATGCCCGCCGCGAAGCCAAGCAGATATCGGAGGCCGAAACCCTGGCCCAGATGTTGGCTTCCCTCACCCTGACCATTCCCGCCCGCGCGGCCGAATCCGATCAGTTGTTCGGCGCCGTAACCGCCATGGATATCGCTGAGGCGCTGGCCGTCAAGGGCTACAACATCGATAAGCGCAAGGTGCTGCTCGAAGAACCCATCAAGACCATCGGCGAATACGACGTCCCCCTGCGCCTGCACCGCGAGCTCACCGCCAGCGTCCGCGTCCACGTCGTCCGCGAACCCTAGCCCCCTGCCAACCCTTTCTGAGCCCGCCGCCTCCTTCTCGGTTTTGGCGGGGCGGGGTTTTAACCCCGCCGTATTAGGTGCAAGAAGAAATGGGGCTTCAGCCCCTGAGGTCAATCGCTTCCGCGCAATCCACGCGGGCTTGGAACGGGGCGAGCCCCCGCGTTTTCCACAAAACCCAAGCATGCGCGCACAACTTTGGCGGCTTTTCCACCCCCTTCCCACAACTCCGTGACGATTCTGCTTGCTTCCGACTTCAGCTTTGCTCAAAGCTAGCGGAGTCTGCCTGCCTCTCCTATCGGCGGGTAGCGGGTTGGAGTTTTTCTCTTGCTTACAAGCGAGTTCAACCCCGTGGCTCCCGCCACGGGGCCCAGCGGCGGGAGCCGCTGGGTTGAACCGGTGTCCCCCAGACTGGGGCCTGGGGGCTCGAAGAGGAATCAGGAGAGGCGAGGAATTTTTCTCTTGCTTGCGAGCGAACAGAAGGCGAAAATAACCCGGGGCCTGACCCTCTAAGCCCAGTGCGCATGTATGGCGACTGACGTTACCCTCCAACGCAGCCTCCCCCACAACCTCGAGGCCGAACGCTCGGTGCTGGGCGCCATCCTGCTCGACAACCAGGCCCTCAACCCCGCCCTGGAAATCCTGCGCGCCGACGATTTCTTTCTCGACGCCCACCGGCGCATCTTCATTCGCATGATTGCCCTCTCGGAGGCCAACCGGGCGATTGACCTGGTGACGCTCGCCGATGAGTTGACGCGGGCGGGCGAGGGCGAGGCGGCCGGGGGCATAGCCTATCTCAGCTCGCTGGTGGACGGCGTGCCGCGGGTCACCCACGTCACCCACTACGCCAAGATCGTCAAAGAGAAGTCGCTGCTGCGCTCCCTCATCCACACCTCGAACAACGTCATCGAACAGGCCTTTGAAGCCGAAGAGCAAGCCGACGAGATTCTGGACCGTGCCGAGCAGGCGATCTTTGGACTGGCCGAAGAGCGCGTCAAGGCGGGCTTCCTCGGCATTCAGGAAATTGTCAAGACCAGCTTCCAGACCATCGAGGCGCTCTATGAGCGCGGCCAGCGCATCACCGGCCTGGCCACCGGCTTCACCGACTTCGACAACTTGACCTCCGGCTTGCAGCCCGCCGAACTGATTGTGCTGGCGGGCCGACCCTCGATGGGGAAAACCGCGCTCGCGCTCAACATCGCCGAAGACGTCGCCGTGCGCCAGGGAAAACCCGTCGGACTCTTCAGCGTGGAAATGGCCAAGGAGTCGCTGCTGCTGCGCCTGTTGTGTTCCGAGGCGCGCGTCAACGCCCATAAGCTGCGTACGGGCTATCTGGGCAAGGAAGAGTGGGGCAAGATGACGGTGGCGCTCGGCCGGCTGGCCGAAGCCCCCATCTTCATTGACGACTCGCCCACTCTCACCGTGCTCGAGATGCGCTCGAAAGCCCGGCGGCTCAAAGTGGAGCACGACCTGGGCTTGATCATCGTTGACTACTTGCAGTTGCTGGCCACCAGCGGTCGCTTTGAGAGCCGGCGCCAGGAGATTGACAACATCACCCGCGGCCTGAAGGCCCTGGCGAAGGAAATGTACCTGCCCGTCATCGCCATCAGCCAGTTGAGCCGCGCCCCGGAGACGCGCGGTGGCGACCATCGCCCGCAACTCTCCGACTTGCGCGAGTCTGGCTCCATCGAGCAGGACGCCGACCTGGTGGCCTTCATCTTTCGCCCCGAGATGTACCGCGACCCGGAAACCGTCCCGGAAGAGGAGCGGGGGCGCGCCGAACTGATTGTCGCCAAGCAGCGCAACGGCCCCGTCGGCAAAGTCCGCCTCGCCTTTCTCCGCGAATACACCCGCTTCGAAAACCTGCTCGAGTTCCCGGAAGAAGAATAGTTTAATCGACTAGCTTCCGACCGCAACTACCATGGGCAGCGGAGCATCCCCTGCCAATCGTTGCCTTCCCCAACAGAGCTCCGTACGTCACCTCTACCTTTGAGGTGGACAATAGCAACCCAGCCAAGCTGATTCCACCACCGGCTTCCAAGACCTGAGGGAGCCGGGTAGGGCAGGGGCTTGTCGTAGCGTAGCGGAGATCCCGCGTTCTTTGCGGGGCCCCCTGCCGCGGCCTGCCTGCGGCAGGCAGGCAAGGCACAAGGCCTTGCCCTACCCAAGCTGCGGGTGCAGAGCACTCCTTCCAAGCTGCCTCAGCATTGCGGCCCCAGGCGTACCCTGAGTCCCACCAGCCTGCCCTGACCCGCCAGGGGGAAGTTACGCAATAGCTTCTAGCTTCTCGGCTCCAGAGTCGGATGCTTGCCCGTTCGATGAATTTCCCGCCGAAGGGAAGATAGGCTGCGCGGTTGCTTTCTGGGATAGGTAAGGAGGTGCTGGCGGGGGGCCGTAGGCGGCGCCGGGCCTTGGGGTATGCCCTGCCTGGAACACCGTGTGTGGACCGCAGCCGGCTCGGGAGGGAGTGCTATTGGAGAAGCGGATGGGTGGCGTTGGCGGCGCACGGACCCACCGCCCCGTCGGGCACGGGATTCAGGAAGTGGACGACACCGTCGGCGGTGGTAAAGAAGGCCCGCCGGCCCGTGCGATTTCCTGAAATCGGGTCGGCGCACAGGCGAAAGTCGTCATTGCGCTGCCCCCCCACGCAGCCCGGACACGGTGTGGTGCTCGTAACCTGATAATCAAACCGGTAGCCACTCTTGACGCCGCTCGCCAACACCTCATCAATCAAGCCCTCATCCGGTGGTGGCCCCATGTCGGCCAGCGCGGACGGAAAACCAACCTCGGAGTGGAAGGTGTGGTAGGCGTGGGCGTTGTTGATAATCGTTCTCAAGGCCGCCACGACAGCAGCCTCGTTGGCTACCATGCGCACCTTCACAAAGTTGGGGACGGCAATGGCCACGATGATAAGAATAATCGTCACCACAATGAGCAGCTCGACCAAGGAAAAACCGTTTTGCCTGCTCTGCATCGCCTCTCCTTTGTCCTGGCGTTACCCAGGCAAACCCCGCAAACTCCTGAGCGATCCTCACACTGGAATTGCCTGCTGAAGAGACGGCATATCTTAACCCAGGCTTTCTCCCGGTGCAAGAACGCAGTTGCGTCCGGCAAGCCCCTGCGTTACAACTGCCCTGCGATGTTTCGTAGTCCTCTTTTTGTCTCCGGCCCTCTGCACGGGGCACGCCTGCGGGAAGGAGTGAACCCGCACAATGGCTGAGCACCTCTGCTGGGCTGAGATTTCGCTGTCGCGCCTGCGGGAAAACCTTCAGGTCGTGCGCCGCCGCGTAGGTCCCGCGCGCAAGGTCTTGGCTGTGGTCAAGGCCAACGCCTACGGGCACGGGGCGGTGCCGGTGGCGCAGGCACTGGCTGCGGCCGGTGCCGACGCCTTGGGTGTCGCCACCCTTAACGAAGGCATCGAACTGCGCGCCGCCGGCATCCGCCAATCAATTCTGGTCTTGACCGGTTTCCTGCCCGGGGAAGAGCGCGAGCTGCTGGCACACAAGCTGACGCCCGGCATTTGTGAGGTGGCGCAACTCGCGCGGCTCGCCCCACTCGCCCGGCACGCCCGCCAGCCCCTACCTTGTCACATCAAAATCGACACGGGCATGGGCCGGCTCGGGATTCCCCCGGAGGAGTTGCCGCGTCTGTGCGAAACCCTGGCGGCCAACCCCGCGCTCGCACTCGAAGGCCTCTACACCCATTTCGCCGCTTCCGAAGACTTCACCTCCGACCAAACCGCCCGCCAGCTCGCCTGCTTCGAGCGCGTTCGCAGCGCGCTCGCCGCGCGCGGCCTCCGCCCGCCGCTCCTCCACCTGGCCAACACCGGCGCCATCGTCGGCCGACCGGAGAGCTGGGCGACCATGGTGCGGCCGGGCTCGATGCTCTACGGCTACTTGTCGTTTTTCACCTTCAATGGCCCCGACCGCACGGCCGAGTTCTACCAGCAGTGGCCGCTGCGGCCGGTGCTGGCCCTCAAGGTGCGCATCTACCTGATTCGCGACCTGCCCGCGGGTGTCCCGGTGGGCTACGGTGCCCGCTACGTCACCCCCCGCCCCGCGCGCATCGCTCTGCTGCCCATCGGGTATGGCCACGGCTGGCGCCGGGGTCTCGGCGACCGCAGTCGCGTCATCGTGCGCGGCCGCTATGCACCCCTGGTCGGCACGGTGGGAATGGACTTGACGCAGGTAGACCTCACCGATGTCCCCGAGGCGCAACCCGGCGATGAGGCCATCTTGATTGGGGAATCCGGCACGGCCGCGATTCCGCCCACCGAGCCCGCCCGTGCTCTCGGCACGGTGGCCTCGGAGATCCTCTCTGGCCTCGGCCCGCGCATCCCGCGCCTCTATCTCGAGTGAGCCTTGCCGCCACGGGCCACGCCCGCAATCCCCCTGTCGTTCAACCTAGCGGCTCCTGCCTGCCCGGCCGGCCGGCAGGCAAAAGAGCTTGCTGGCGGTTTTCCCCCAGTGCTATACTCAAGTGGTACTTTGGCAGTTTATATGCCTTCATAAGGAGGGACTTCCATCCGCGAAGCCTCCGACACCCCTCGCCGGCAACGCCCCGCACAGGGCCAGTATCGCGAACCCCGGGCCAGTAATCCTGGTGCCTCTTTGCCTAGCTCCACGTCTCCGGGGTCGGCGTTGCTGGTGACGCCGGAGCGCTGGGGGTGGATCGACCTGGCGCTCATCCGCGGTGTCTTCATCGCCATCACCACCGTGGCTTCCTACTACCTCCGACCCTTCCCCCTCCCCAAACTCTACTCGGCCCTGCTAGGTGCCTCCTTCGGCCTTGCGATTGTGCTGTTCGAGATGCGGCTGCGGCGGGTGAGCCTGAAGCGCTTGATTGGAGCCGCCGTCGGCTCTATCCTCGGCATCCTCGGCGCCTTCCTGATCAGCCTCGTCCTCACGCAGACGAACATCGAGGCGCGCAGCGTCGCCTTCTTGCAGATTGCGTTCTTGATGCTCATGACCTACGTGGGCCTCGTCTTGGGCGCCAACAAGGGTGACTTGCTGAACCTGGCGGCGTTGGGCGGGCTGGTCGGAGCCGAGCGCCTGCCCCGGCGCACCCTCAAGATACTCGACACCAGCGTCATCATCGATGGCCGCATCGCCGACATCTGCGAGACCGGTTTTTTGGACGGCATCCTGTTGATTCCCCAGTTTGTGCTGCACGAGTTGCAACTGGTCGCCGACTCCGGCGACGCCCTCAAGCGCAACCGCGGCCGCCGCGGCCTCGACATCCTGCAACACATCCAGAAAATTCACTCGCTCCAGGTCGAAATCGTCGAGGACGACTTCCCGCACCTGCGCGAAGTTGACCTCAAGCTCATCGAGCTCGCCAAGCGCTACGAGGCCAAAATCGTCACCAACGACTTCAACCTGAACAAGCTCGCCCAACTCCAGGGCGTTCCGGTCCTGAACATCAATGAGCTGGCCAACACCTTGAAGCCTATCGTCCTGCCGGGCGAGATGATGCGCGTCTTTATTCTCAAGGAGGGCAAGGAGTACAACCAGGGCGTCGCCTACCTGGACGATGGCACCATGGTGGTGGTCGACAATGCCCGCAGGCTCATCGGCAAGACCATCGAGATCACGGTTACCAGCGTCTTGCAGACCACCGCCGGCAAAATGATCTTTGGCCGCTACGAAGAGTCACGTGCGCACCGCCCGGAGGTCGGCGAGCGCGCCGCCGCACGCCCCGCCACACAGAACCAGCACACCACGCCACCATCCGAGCGCGCGACCGAGCCGAGTCGCGCCGAACGAAACCCGGCACCACGCAAATTCTCCGGTACGAAGCAACGGTCGGCGCCGCGCGGCACCGATTACGAAGTCATCAGCGACGAGTAGAATCTAATCCCACTAGCCTGCCTGCCGCAGGCAGGCCTCTCTGCGGGAGCGTCGCGAGGAGCTGGAGAGCGATGAACGCGGTGGCCATCGTGCCTGCTGCCGGGCTGGGCATACGCATGGGGACAGAGCAGCGCAAGCCGCTGCTCGAACTCGAAGGCGTGCCCATCCTCATCTGGACGCTGCGCAAACTGGCGGCCTGCCCCCGCCTCCGCCAGCTCTTTGTGGCCCTGCGCAAGCAAGACTTTGCCGCGGTTGAGACGACGCTCGGCGGCGAGTCGTACCGCGCCCGCGTGACGCTGGTCGAAGGCGGGGACTACCGCCAGGACTCAGTGGTCGCCTGTCTGGCGCGCCTGCCGGCCGACACCGACCTGGTCGTCATCCACGACGCCGTGCGGCCGTTTGTGGACCTGGCGCTGGTCGAAAAGGTCATGGATGCAGCCGCGGCCACCGGCGCCGCCATCGCCGCGCTGCCGATAACCGACACCGTCAAGCAGATTGACCGCACGCGCGTCTCGGGCACCCTGCCGCGTGAGCGCATCGTGCTCGCCCAAACCCCGCAGGCCTTCCGCTACGCTCTGCTCAAAGAAGCCTTTGCCCGCGCCGCGGCCGACGGCTACCACGGCACCGACGAAGCGGTGCTGGTGGAGCGCCTCGGCCGCGAAGTGAGGGTGGTCGCGGGCTCCGACCGCAACCTGAAAATCACCAAGCCGGCCGACCTCGAACTCGCCCGCTTCCTGCTCGCCCAGGAACGCACGCCCGGCGCCGAAAAATAGCATGGCCGCTCCCCGCATCGGTCTTGGCTACGACTACCACCGGCTGGTGGGGGGGCGGAAGCTGCTGCTGGGTGGGGTTGAGATTCCGTTCGACAAAGGCCTGGCGGGACATTCAGACGGCGATGTGCTCACCCACGCGCTCTGCGATGCGCTGCTGGGCGCCGCCGGGCTCGGCGACCTCGGCCAGCACTTCCCCGACACCGACCCGAACTGGAAAGGCGTTTCAAGCCTCGCACTGCTGGCGCGCGTCCGCAGCATGATTGGCGAGAAAGGGTTGCGGGTGGTGCAGGCGGACACGGTAATTGTCGCCGAGCAGCCGAAGCTCGCCGGCTATTTTGAAAAGATGCGCGCCGCGCTCGCCGCCGCTCTGGGAATACTGCCCGAGCACATCAACATCAAGGCCAAGACCACCGAGGGACAGGAGGCGATCGGGCGAGGCGAAGCCATAGCAGCACACGCCGTGGTGCTGCTGGAAGCGGCCGGACGACCGTAGGCAGTCTTGGAGCCTGCCTGCCGCAGGCAGGCCGTGCCTCTTGCCTTGCGCGACCCTTTCGGGCATAAGTAAGGCTTTGCAAATTCGTCGTACGGCGAATTGTTCACCATGGGACGCGAAAAAAAATCCCGGGTCCGCAAGAAGCATCAGCGCCGCCGCAAGCGGGTTGGGGCGAAGCTCAAGCTCTTCGAGCAAGCGCAGTTGAAGTATGAAGAGTTGCCCCAGATGGCACGCGAGTGGTTGGCCCGCAAACGCCGCAAGCAACAACCCACCACCACTTAACCGGCCTCACCGTAGCCACGGGTGAGACGTTCCGCATCCGAAAATCCTCTGCCAGCCCACCTGGGGACAGGCAGGCCAGCCCGAGTCAGTGTATTCTAGCCAGTTCACAACGGCGTCACCGAAATGTCTCTTCCGGTTCACTATGCGCCGCCACGACTGACGGCGGAAAAGGGGTTGACCCTGGCCGCCGCCCGCGCGGCGCTCTACCGGTGGCTCTGGGCGCGCCAGCAAGGAGTGAGGTTCGCCGTCCGCGGCGGCCAGGAGCTGTGGCAAGAGGAACTCGCTTGGCTGGGAATAACGCTGGAAGATTCACCCCAGGCAAACCAAAAAGGCGAAGTCAACGAGCCCGGCTGGCTCGCACGCTTGCCGGAAATTTTGCCTTCCGAGCCAACGCCCTGGGGAACCGGTAGGGCCGAGACCCCCGTCGCCGCGTTGCGCACACTGGGCGTCCTGCCGGAGACGCTGATGAACTTCCTGGCGCTGCTTGGCTGGCGGCCGCCGGAGGGTACGGCCGAAACCCTTTCCAGCGAGCAACTGCTGCGTCTGTTCAATCCCGAGCAGATCATCTTGACTCCCCTCCGCTTCGACCCGGAAAAGCTCCGTGCCCTCAACCGCCACTGGCTGCAGCTCGCCGACCTCGACCGGCTGCTCCGCTTGAGCCTGCCCGATTTCCACGCGGCGGGCTACCTCCCCGACGAGCTGCCGGAACCCGTGCGGCTGTGGCTGAAGGATGTCATTCGGGCGGTGTTGCCGGGGCTCGACTTCCTCTCGCTTCTCCCACAGCGCACCGGGTTCATCTTCGCCTACTCCGCCGAGCACGCGCTCGCCTTTCCCGACAGCCGTGCGGCCCTGGAGCGTCAGGGCGCGCGCGCCGTCATCCGCGAGTTTGGCCGCCGTGTCCTCGCCGATAACTGGCCCGCCAAGGCGGGCGGGCTCACCGCCACCCGCCTGGCCGCAATTCTGGAAGAGGTAAAACAGGCGACCCACTACAAAGGCTGGACGCTGCTCGGGCCCGTCCGCGTCATCCTCACCGGGCTGCCCTACGGCCCCGAGCTCGCCGAGCTGGTTCCTATTTTCGAAACCGGCAGCCAGCTCAACCTGCCGCAGCACGTCAAGAGTTGCCGCGAGCGGGTGCTGGAATTCTGCTCGGTTTTCGTCTAGCGCCCGTTGCATAACCTCTGCATGGCGGGTCAGGGCTTCAGCCCTGACATCCAAGAGCCAGGAAAAACAGGGGCTTTAGCCCCTGAGGGCTCACTGGGAGCGTGTCCTAGTTTGCGGGAAGGTGGTTGCGCGGTGTGCAGACTGGCAGCGAAAGTTCAACCCCGTGGCTCCTGCCACGGGGCCCAGCGGCGGGAGCCGCTGGGTTGAACGAAATTAGGACACTACGCTTCCCTGCCCTTTTCTCTTGAAGTATCAGGGTAGCTAGGCGGAAGCAGCAGCTTGCGTCTCAGTGCCGGAACTGCTGGCCAGCAAGGCGAGTTGCCCGCAGGCGGCGAAGACGTCCTGCCCGCGCGAGCGGCGGATGAAGGCCAGCAGCCCACGGTCGCTAAGAATCTTCTGGAACTCCACCACGGCCGACTCCTCAGGAGCACGATAGGAGAGCCCGGGCACCGGATTCCAAGGAAGCAAGTTGACCTTGGCGCGCAGGCCGGCGAGCAAGCGCACCAGGCGCAGCGCGTCTTCCCGCGCATCGTTGAGCCCGCCCAGCAATACGTATTCGAACGTGATCCGTTCCCGCGGGCGCAGCGGATAGTCGCGGCAGGCAGCGAGCAGCGCGCCCAGGGGATGCTTCTTATTGATCGGCATGATCGCAGTGCGCACTTCGTCGGTGGTGGCATTGAGCGAGACGGCCAGCTTGGGCCGGATTTCCTCCTCAGCCAGCCGCCGGATGCCCGGCACAATCCCCACGGTGGAAAGTGTGATCTTGCGCAGGGGAATCTTCATTCCGTTCGGGTCGGCCAGCAGCCGCACCGCCTGCTGCACACTGTCGTAGTTCAGCAGCGGCTCGCCCTGGCCCATCAGGACGATGTTGGTTTGCGGCTTCAGGTGGTTGCGGTTGTCTTCGAGCGCCACCAGCACCTGCCCCACAATTTCGCCCGCACTCAGGTTGCGCAGCAAGCCTAGCTGTGCCGTGGCGCAGAAGTGGCACTCCACCGCACAACCGGCCTGGGTGGACAGGCAAACCGTCTGTCTTGCCGCCTCCGGCATCCAAACCGTCTCAATGCTCTGGCCATCCACCAAGCGCAGCACGTAGCGGATGGTCGCGTCCATCGAGGTGTGCTTCTGCTCGATGCTCGGCAGGCCGAGTGTCGCCTCCTCAGCCAGGCGCGCCCGCAGGCTCCGGGGCAGGTTAGTGATGCCGGCGAAGTCGCGGCGGCGCTGGGCGTAGAGGGCGTGATAGAGCTGGCTGCCGCGGTAGGCGGGCTCGCCCCAGTCCGCCGCCAGGCGGCGAAGCTCTCCCTGCGTACGGCCGAGAAGGTCAAGGGGCATTGGCGAGCCTATCCCCGCGGAGAGGATAGCAATCGGGGGGCGCGCAAACAAGCGCCGGGCAATGCGATAAGTAGTTGTAGAGAAACGAGTTAGATTCACTCCCAGCGTAACTAGAATTTTCCCTACCCTTGTGCTAAAAGAGTGCCCCCCGCATAGGGTGTTTGCTGGCGGAGCCCTTCGGACCCGAGGCTGGCTCCGGGCGGCTATGACGACGGACCTGCGCAACGTAAAGAAACATACGCTGGAGAACGGCCTGACCGTCATCAGCGAGCGGGTGCCCTACGTGCGCTCGGCAGCCATTGGCATCTGGGTGGTGGCGGGCTCGCGCAAGGAGCCCGTCGAAACCAACGGCATCTCCCACTTCATCGAGCACATGGTGTTCAAGGGAACCCGGCACCGCAGCGTCGAGCAGATCGCGCGCGCGGTGGACCAGGTGGGCGGCAACCTCGACGCCTACACCACGAAAGAACTGATCTGCTTCAATGTCAAAGTACTCGACGAACATCTGCCCCTCGCCTTCGACGTCCTCTCCGACTTGGTCTTGAACCCGCTCTTCGCCGACTCCGACATCCGCAAGGAGCGTGGCGTCATCCTGGAAGAGATCAAGATGGAGAGCGCCAACCCCGAATATCTGGTGTATGAAACCTTTATACAGAACTTCTGGCGCGACCACCCCATCGGCCGTCCTATCCTCGGCACCAAGGACACGGTGCGCAACTTTGCGCGCCCGGCCGTGCTCGACTACTTTCGTCGCTGGTTCGTCCCCAACCGGACGATTGTCAGCGCCGCCGGCAACCTGCACCATGAGCAAGTGGTCGAGCTGGTGGCGCGCGCCTTCGGCGATCTTAAACCCGGCTCCAGGAGCGACGCCGACTTCCCGCCCACCTCGCATGCACCCCTCATCACCCGCTCGCGGCGGGAACTCGAGCAGGTGCACATCTGCCTGGGCGTGCCCAGCTACCCGCTCGCCCACGAGCGTCGCTTCGCCTCCGCGCTGCTCCAGACCATCCTGGGCGGTGGGATGTCTTCGCGGCTGTTTCAAAAGATTCGGGAACGGGAGGGCTTGGCCTACGCCATCTTCAGCGACCTGCAGAGTTACAGCGACACGGGCATGTTGATCATCTATGCCGGCACCGACCGCAACACCGCGCCGCAGGTGATGCGAATGATCCTGGCCGAATTTTCCGACCTGAAAAAGAATCTTCTCAGCGAGGAAGAGCTGCGCGGTGCCAAGGACAACCTGAAGGGCTGGCTGATGCTCTCGCTCGAATCCACCACCGCGCGCATGTCGAACTGGGCCCGCCAGCAAA
Organism: Terriglobia bacterium; assembly: GCA_046758465.1. Taxonomy (GTDB): domain Bacteria; phylum Acidobacteriota; class Terriglobia; order Acidiferrales; family 2-02-FULL-67-57; genus JBHIAG01. The sequence goes on from JBHIAG010000019.1 coordinate 20,421, forward strand.
TCCACTTCGGCGAGTTCCATTCCCTCGACCAGATTGCCCGCAGCGTGGAGGCCGTGAGCCCCGCTGACGTGCAGCAGCTCGCCCAGGAGTTTTTCCAGCCGGAATCGATCGGGGTAACCGTTCTCGGGAATCTGGACGGCTTCAAGCTCTCCCGCGAACAATTGGAATGCTAGCAGGAGGTTCGTGCGCGGCCGGTGCAACAGGGCTGGGGCTGGCGCACGCAGCGCCACCGGGTCGCGAATCGCGGGTTGACGTCCTGCGCATTTCCTGCTACATCTCCCGCAAGAGGTACGCGAAAGAAAGAACCCTGAACGGGTAACGAGACGCGGGGCGTGCAGGTTACCATCCTCGGCAGTGGTTCGTCGGGCAACGCCACACTGGTGTCGAGCGGGCGCACGCGCCTGCTGATGGATGCCGGCTTCTCCAAGCGCGAAACCTTGAAGCGGCTGGCCGCCGCCGGCGAGCCGACCGATCCTGTCCCGACCATTCTGATCTCCCACGAGCATGCCGACCACATCCAGGGTCTGCTCGCGCTGGCCCAGGAGTGGAACGCCACGGTCTATCTGACTGCCGGGGCGCGCGCGGCGTTGGCGTGGGCCCGCGCGTTGCCACGGGTGGAAACCTTCCGGCCCGGCCAGCGCTTCCCCATCGGCGACATCGAAGTCACGCCGTTTCTCACCCCCCACGATGCCGTCGAGCCCGTCGGCTTCACCTTTCAGGCCAACGGGGTGAAGACCGCGCTCGTCACCGACATCGGTTGCATCACCGAACTCATCAAGCAGCAGATAGGCGGGGCGGACTGCCTGATCATTGAGTCGAACCACGACCTGGAGATGCTCCGCCACGGCCCCTATCCGTGGTTCGTCAAGCAGCGCGTGCTTTCGCGTCTCGGTCACCTTTCGAATCTGGAGCTGGGCCGGTTCCTCGAGGAGGACTTTGACGGTGGAGCGCGCTACCTCATCCTGGCTCACATTTCCGAGAACAACAACCACCCGGAAATCGCACGGATGAATGCCACCGAAGCCTTTGCGCGCCGTCAGACCCGCTTCCCGCTGTCACTGCCGCGCTCGGCGGAGCTGCTCTTGACCAGCCAGCGCACGCCGCTCGGCCCGATTCGTGTCTAATCTTTTCCGCCGAAGCGATACGACGCGCTTAGTGGCTGGCTTTGTCTCCTATATCACGCTTTCGCGCGCTCCGCAGTTCGGCTATGATTATGATGAAGATGAATTAGGTTGTTCGATTCCTGTTTTCCCTGCGCGTCGCGTAGTGAGCGCAGGGTGTCTCTGAGGGGAATTGGGCGATGATTCCGCGCTACACCCGGCCCCAGATGGGGCGGATCTGGACGGAAGAGAACAAGCTAGGGAAGTGGCTTGAAGTCGAGCTGGCCACCTGCGAGGCCCTGGGCGACTGCGGCCAAATTCCGAAGGAAGCGGCCACCACGCTGCGCGCTAAAGCCGAAGTCCCCTCGCCTCAACGTGTGGCGGAGATCGAGAAAGAAGTCCGCCACGACGTCATCGCCTTCACCTTGGCAGTGACCGAAAAACTCGGCCCTGCGGGGCGTTACTTGCACTTCGGGCTGACCTCGTACGACGTGGTGGATACCGCGCAGGCGCTGCTCGTGGCCGACGCTTCCGACCTTTTGCTCTCTGACCTGGCGCGGCTCGCCGATGCGCTCAAGCGCCGTGCCTACGAGTTCAAAGACACCGTCGTGGTGGGGCGAACGCACGGGGTGCACGCCGAGCCGACCACCTTCGGGCTGAAGCTTGCCAACTGGTACAGCGAGAGCGAGCGCAACCGCGCGCGCCTGGCGCGGGCGGCCGAGGAGATGCGCGTGGGCAAACTCTCCGGCGCCGTCGGCACCTTCGCCCATCTCGCGCCCGACATCGAGCAGCGCATCTGCCAACGTCTGGGACTGAAGCCCGCGGCCATCTCAAGCCAGATCATCCAGCGCGACCGCTACGCCTACTACCTGGCGACGCTGGCGGTCATCGCTACCTCGCTCGACAATATCGCGCTCGAGATTCGCCACCTGCAACGCACCGAGGTGCGCGAAGTGGAAGAAGCCTTCGGCACCGGCCAGCGGGGCAGCTCCGCCATGCCCCACAAGCGCAACCCCGTCACCGCTGAGCAGATTTGCGGGCTGGCGCGGCTGGTGCGTGCGAACGCGCAGGCCGCGCTGGAAAATGTTCCGCTCTGGCACGAACGCGACATCTCCCACAGCTCGGTCGAACGCATCATCCTGCCGGATTCGACTATCCTCGTTGACTACCTGCTTGACAAAACCACTGAGCTCATCGCGCACCTGCGCGTCTATCCCGAACGCATGCGCGAGAACCTGGAACTGACCCGCGGCCTCATCTACTCCGGCCAGCTCCTGCTCGACCTCGCTGCGAAGGGTGTGGGGCGCGAGCAGGCTTACGCTTGGGTGCAGGAAGATGCCATGCAGGTCTGGGAAGGCAAACAGGACTTCAAGCAGGTCGTGCTCGGCGACAAGCGCATCACCGGCGTGCTGTCAAAAGCTGAAATCGAAGCCGCTTTCGACCTTCGCCGCCAACTCCGCCACGTGGACGCCATCTTCGCCCGCGTCTTCAGCCACTAGCCCTGGAAAACAGAAATTAGAAAATAGAAATCAGAAAATAGGAAATCCTCGCCGGGGCGAAACTAGGCCAGCCTTGGCTATTTTCTACTGCGCCTTGACGCGCATCTGGGGGTTGATGAGGCGCGCGACAGGTCTGCCGCCCATCAGATGCTGCTCGATGATTTCCGCCACGTCGGCGGGCGTGACCGTCTGATACCAGATGCCATCGGGATGGATGATGACGGTAGGCCCGGTGGGATGTTGCCCTGTGCAGCCCACCTTGGTGACGAGGATATCGGCGAGGTTGCGCGCCTTGACCTCGTCACGGAATTTCCGCAAGGTCTCGAGGCTCCCTTTCTGCGCGCAGCGCCCTTCGCCCTCGGTGGTGCAAACAAACACCTGCTTGCGAAACTCGCGCCCCATCGTCCTCACTCCGTGCTCAGGATTCTCTGCCTGTCATTCCGAGCGTAGCC
>JBHIAG010000020.1:0-23461 GCA_046758465.1 Terriglobia bacterium
GCAAGTTACCGAAAAGTGTCATCAATCATGTGGACAAGTACACTGTACACCGCATTGACTTGCCTGCGGCCACGAGCTAGGATGGCCGTAGGGCAGGCGTGGCTGCCCACAGGGATTCCCTCTCATGAATTGGCCAGACGCTCTCCCACTGCCGCATCGGCAAGCGGCTGGGCGCCGGCGACAGGGGTGGGATCTACACCGCCAAGGAAAAACCATGCGCGCTCTAAACCTCGGATTGGTGTTGCTCGTGTTTGTTTTCGTTATGGACGCGGCCGCACAAAGACCACCGCCACCCACTCGCCCAAGCGCAGGGTCTACGACCGGCGAAAGATGGTCAGGCACAATTGTCGTGAACGTTCGGGATGTCAGGGGAGGTCTCATAACTGCCGGGGCCCTGGTCCGCCTGTATTCCGACTTTACCTCGGTGCGACAGACAGAGGCCACCCAGGACAGTGGTCGGGCGACCTTCCGCCGCATACCCATGGGCAATTACCGCGTAGAAGTCAGCGCCCTCGGCTACCAGACCGCCTCCGAGGAGGTGCTGCTCGGGCCAACCAACTACGTGTTTATTTTCCTGCAACCCGAGTCGCCCGTGGAGACCGCGCCCAACCCGCCGGGGCCACCCATCCTGGCCCCAAAGGCGCGCAAGGAATTGCAAAAGGGGTTGAAGGCGCTGGAGGCCAATGAGTTGAAAAAAGCGCGCAAGCGCCTGCTGCGCGCCTTCAAGCTGGCGCCCGGTCATCCGGATGTGAACTATCTCCTGGGCGTCCTCTATCTCCGCCTGAACGATTTGGCGCAGGCAAAGAGGCACCTGGAAAAGGCTGTGACTCTCTACCCCGACCACGTCGCTGCCCTCACTACCCTGGGCGCTCTCCTCTATCACCAGCGGGACGACCCGGCCGCCATCCGTGCCTTGCAACAGGCTCTCGGGCTCAAGCCCAATGCCTGGCAAACGCATTGGACCCTCGCGCGCGCCTGCTATCGTCAACGGCAATTCGCCAAGGCGCGCACCCACGCCGAACGCGCGCTGGCACTGGCCCAGGGCAAAGCCCCGGCAATCCAAGTCTTGCTCGGCCAAACGCTGCTGGCGCTGGGAGAGCGGGAAAAGGCTGTGCAAGAGATTGAATCGTTTCTGCGCCGCCACCCCGAACACCCAACCGCGGCGGGGGCGCGGCGCCTGCTCGACCAACTGCGCGCGCAGCGCGCCGAGACCGCCCCAGCAACTCCGCACCCCCCCAGCACAGAGCTAGCGGCTATGCCCAGCGTCGCCACAGCGCCCATCGCACCGGCGCTGCCCGTGCGCAACTGGGCGCCGCCGCCCGTGCATGATGAGGACGTGCCATCCGTCGCGCCGGACGTTGCCTGTGCCTTGCCCCAGGTACTCACGGCTGCCAGTCGCCGCGTAGCCGCGCTGGTAGAGAACCTGCAAAAATTCACCGCCCTCGAGCGCATCGAATACGCACGCTTGGACGAGGCTGGCAACATTCGCTCGCAGCAGGTGGAAGCGTTCAACTACATTGTGTCCATCTACGAAGTCCGTACCGGAAGACTCGCCGTGCAAGAGTTCCGCCAGGGGCGTGCGGCGTGGGCTGTGACCCCGACGCGCACGCGGGGTCTGGCCGCCCTCGCGCTGATCTTTCACCCCTATTACGTTGAAGATTTTACCATGCGGTGCGAAGGGCTGGGCCAATGGCACGGCCAGCCGGTCTGGCAGCTGTATTTCCAGCAGCGCGAAGACCGCCCCGCCCGCATCTACATGTACCGAAGCAACCAGGGCAGCTTCCCCATCAAACTGAAAGGGCGCGCCTGGATCGCCGCCAACAACTATCACATCGTGCGCCTCGTGATGGACATGGTGGAGCCAATCAAGAAAATCAATCTCGCACGCCAGCACCTCATCGTCGAGTATCAGCCCGTGGACTTTGCCGAACGCAACGTGAAACTTTGGCTTCCGGCCCGCGCCGACGTCTATATGCAGCTGCGCGGCCGCCGCTATCGTCACCAGCATAGCTTCAGCAACTTTATGCTCTTCGCCGTGGAGGTGGACGAGCGTATCCAAACCCCCTTCAGCCCGAACCATCAGCCCCGCTTCTAAGACCTGGGGCCCCGCATGAACGCCCCGAACTAGAATCGGAACTCGGAAAAAAATAGAAAGCGGTTTTCTCTGTGTCCTCTGCCTGCCCTGAGCCAAGTCGAAGGGTGCTCTGTGGTGCGCCTTTGTCTTTTCACGGGCCGCTGGCTTGCTCTGAGCGGAGTCGAGGAGTCGAAAGGCCACCGATCTCACGCGGACGCCCCAGGGCAAAAAACCATTGGGTCAGCCGCCAAACACAGCTAGAGTAGCCGCGCCCGGGCCACAGCGATTCTTCCCCGGCCCGGGGCCGCACTGGGGCACAAGCGAAGATGGGCTTTTACGCGCTCGCGGCCGTGCTACCGATTGCAGCGGTGATGGTCTTCCTGGTGGTTCTCCGCTGGTCGGCGGTCAAAGCCATGCCCGTGGCCTACGGCCTCACCTGCCTGCTTGCCCTCAGCCTCTGGCAGGTTCCCCCGCTGCGCATCCTGGCCGCGAGCCTCCGCGGAGCCATCGTCGCGGGTACTCTTCTCTGGATCATCTTCGGCGCCCTCGTGCTGCTCTTCACGCTGCGCGAAAGCGGCGCCCTCGCCGCCATTCGCCGCGGCTTTCTCGGCATTTCCGAAGACCGGCGCATTCAGGCCATCATCGTCGCTTGGCTTTTCGGCTCCTTCATCGAAGGCGCGGCTGGCTTCGGGACGCCCGCAGCCGTGGCGGCCCCGCTGCTGCTGGCGCTGGGCTTTCCCGCGCTGGCGGCCGTCATGGTCTCGCTCATCATCCAGTCGACGCCTGTCAGCTTCGGGGCTGTGGGCACGCCCATCCTGGTGGGGATGGGACAGTCCTTGAACGTCCCGCAGGTCAAAACCGCCCTGGCGGCAACCGGAATGGGCTACACGGAATTCATCCATCAGATCGGCATTTTCGCCGCCCTGCCCCACGCCCTCATCGGAACCCTGATCCCCCTGATCATGGTCGCCATGCTGACCCGTTTCTTCGGCCGCCGCCGCTCGTTCCGCGAAGGGCTGGCGGTCTGGAAGTTCGCCCTCTTTGCAGGCCTGGCGTTTACTCTTCCTTACCTGGCCGTGGCTATTCTTCTCGGACCGGAATTCCCGGCCTTGGTGGGGGGCTTGCTAGGCCTGGCGATTGTGATTCCGGCGGCACGCAAAGGAATTTTCCTTCCCAAGTGCGAACCCTGGCAATTTCCCCCCGCAGAACACTGGGAAAAGGACTGGATCGGCTCCATCTCTGCCGGTGGCGACGCGCCGACCACCACCATGTCGTTCGCCCGCGCCTGGGCCCCCTACCTGCTGGTCACCGGCTTGCTCGTGGTTACGCGCTTGCCGTTTCTCCCCCTACAACAGTGGCTCACCTCAGTTGAGTTCACCTGGGCAAACATGCTGGGCACCAACTTGTCGCAAGCCCTCCAGCCCCTCTATCTCCCGGGGACGATCTTCGCCCTCGTCGCCCTGGCAACCTGCGGGCTTCACCGCATGAAGCCCGCAGCGGTGAAAACGGCCTGGCGCGATGCGGCGCAAAAGTTGGCCAGCCCGGCGCTGGCGTTGCTGTTTGCCGTCGGCATGGTGCGCGTCTTTATCGACTCCGACACGAATGCCGCCGGGATCGCCAGTATGCCGCTGGTGCTGGCGGAGACAGCCGCGCAGGGGGCGAAATCCGCCTGGCCCTTCTTCGCTCCCGCCATCGGCGCCGTAGGTGCCTTTGTGGCCGGAAGCAACACGGTAAGCGACTTGATGTTCGGCCTCTTCCAGTACGGGGTGGCCGACCGCATCGCAGTTCCCCATCTGGTGATTCTGGGCTTGCAGGCCCTCGGCGGCGCGGCCGGCAATATGATCGCCGTGCACAACGTGGTCGCCGCCAGCGCCACCGTAGGACTCGTCGGCTGCGAAGGCACGTTAATCCGCAAAACCATCCTCCCCATGACCTACTACCTCGTCGCCGCCGGTCTCCTCGGCCTCCTCTTCTGCTACGTCATCTTCCCCCACGCCTTCTAACCCGGAGGGCGGGTTGACTTGCCTGGGGGCGCAGCATAAGATGGGGCGGTCCCCCCATGATTGGCCAGACGATTTCCCACTATCGCATCACTGCCAAGTTAGGCGAAGGCGGGATGGGTGCAGTCTATCGGGCCGAGGACCTGAAACTGCAACGTGCCGTCGCGCTCAAGTTCCTGCCCGCCGAGCTGGCCGCCGACCCGCAAGCCCGCCAGCGCCTCCTGAAGGAAGCCCGCGCCGCCTCCCGCCTCAACCACCCCCATATCGCCACCATCTACGAGGTGGGCGAAGCCGACAGGGTCTCTTTCATTGCCATGGAGCTGGTGAGCGGCGAGAGCCTGAAGCAGGTCTTGCTCCACGGGGTGCTGCCCGCAACGCAGTTGCTGGACGTGGCCCGCCAGATCGCCGAAGGATTGCACGAAGCCCACCAAGCGGGTGTCCTGCACCGCGACATCAAGCCGGGCAACATCATGCTGGATGCCAAGGGGCGCGTGAAGATCCTGGACTTCGGCCTGGCGGTGTTGACCGGGCGGCAGCGGGCGTCGGGGGAAACCGAAGAGAATTTCATCACTCGCACAGCCACCCAGTGGAGCACGGGCGGCACGGTGCCGTATATGTCGCCCGAGCAACTGCGCGGCGAGCTTACCGACGCCCGCAGCGATATCTTTTCCTTCGGCGTCATGCTCTACGAGTGTCTGACCGGGCGGCTGCCATTTCGCGGCGAGACCTCAATCGACATCCTGCACGCCATCCTGCGCCAGCCGCCCACCCCCCTGCACCATTTTCTGTCTGAGGTTTCCCCGGAATGGGAGCACGTGGTTGAGCGCTGTCTGGAGAAAGCACCCGAGCAGCGTCTGCAATCCATGCGGGAGGTGCTGCAAGCCCTGCGGCGGGCCGCGGCACCGACGACCATAGCAGAGAAATCGCTGGCGGTGCTCTACTTCGAAAACCTGAGCGGAGCCAAGGAGGACGAGTACTTCCGCGACGGCATCACCGAAGACGTCATCACCGAGTTGTCCAAGATCAAAGAGCTGCGGGTCTTCCCACGCTCCGCAGTCCTGGCCTATCGCGACAAGCCGACGACCGCCCCGCAGATCGGCCAGCAGCTCAACGCCGCCTATGTATTAGGGGGCAGCCTGCGCCGCGCCGGTAATCGCCTGCGCATCACCGCGCAACTGGTCGAGACCCGTACCGGCCACTCCGTGTGGGCCGAGCGCTACGACCGCCAACTGGAAGACATTTTCGCCATCCAGGACGAGATCGCGAAGAACATTGCCCGCGCGCTGCAAGTGATGCTGACCGAGAAAGAGAAGCGCGCCATCGAAAAAGTGCCCACGGCCGATGTGCAGGCCTACGACTTCTACCTGCGCGGACGCCAGTACTTCCACCAGTTTCGGCGGCAAGGGTACGAGTTTGCCCGGCAGATGTTCGCCCGCGCCATCGTGATTGACCCCGGCTACGCCCGCGCCTACGCCGGGGTGGCCGACTGCTGCTCGTTCCTGTACATGTACTGGGAGGCCACCGAGGCCAACCTCAAGGAGGCGGACACCGCCAGCCGCAAGGCCTTGGAACTTGACCCCGAGCTGGCGGAGGCTCATGCGGCTCGGGGACTGGCGATCTCACTCAGCAAACAGTACGACGAGGCGCGAAAAGAATTCGAAACCGCCATCCGCCTGAACCCGAACCTCTTTGAAGCTTACTACTTCTACGCGCGGGCCCGCTTCGCCGAAGGAAAGCTCGCCGAGGCGGCACGGTTGTTTGAGCAAGGCTGCCGGGTGAACCCGGAGGATTACCAGGCACCGACCTTGCTCGCCATGGTCTATAAGGGGCTGGGGCGACCAGCGGACGCCGAGGCCACCTACCGCCGGGCATTGCAAGTGATCGAAAAGCATCTGGAACTCCACCCAGACGATGCGCGGGCCCTCTACTTTGGTGCCAACGCTTTATGTCAGTTGGGCGAGCGCGCGCGGAGTGCAGAGTGGGCCAAGCAGGCGCTGGCGATGGATCCTGAAGACCCGGGGGTTCTCTACAACGTAGCTTGCGTGTATGCCCTTCTGGGAAAGGCCGAAGAGGCCATCGATTGTTTGGAAAAATCGATCACCTCAGGGATGGGACAGAAGGAGTGGATTGAGCACGACTCCGACCTCGCCTCCCTGCGCAGCCATCCCCGCTTCCAGGCCCTGCTGGCAAGGTTGTAAGAAAACCCCGCCTCCCGCCTCGCTTCCTCTGCTTCCCTTGCCTCCTTTGCCCATACGGCCACCCGTCTGGGTGCTTCCTCTGCCTCTCTGGGTTAAAGTGGGCCTTGCTGTACCTCTCTGCGCTTTCTCTGTGTCCTCTGTGCCTGCCTGCGGCAGGCAGGCCTCTGTGGTGCGTTCGTATCGCGAGCAGGCTATACTGCCCTTGGCAATGCCCCCGGAGCAAAAACGCCCGCGCCTCTATCTCATCGACGCCATGAGCTACATCTTCCGCGCCTACCACGCACCCATGAGCCAGCGCCTGGCCTCGCCCCAGGGCCTCCCTACCCAGGCGGTCTACTTCTTCGCCAACATGCTGCGCAAGCTGGTGCGCGAGCACGCGCCCGACTACCTGGTCGTGGTCTTCGAATCCAAGGGGCCCACCTTCCGCGACACGCTCTATGCCGCCTACAAGGCCGAGCGCCCGCCCATGCCCGACGACCTGGCCGTGCAACTCCCCTACATCCGCCGGCTCTGCGAAGCCCTGCGCATCCCCATCCTCGCATATGAAGGCTACGAAGCCGACGATGTCATCGGCACGCTCACCTGTCAGACAGCCCAGACCGGTCTCGAGGCGGTCGTCGTCTCCTCCGACAAGGACATGCTCCAGCTCGTCCGCGACGCCGTGCGCGTCTTCAGCCCCACGCGTGAGAAATTTTTCGATGCCCCCGAAGTCGAAGACTATTTCGGCGTCCCGCCGGAGAAAGTCGTGGACGTGGTGGCGCTGATGGGCGACGCGATTGACAACATCCCCGGCGCCAAGGGTATTGGCGAGAAAGGCGCGCGCAACCTCATCCGCCAGTACGGCTCGGTCGAGGCGGCGCTCGCGCACTTCGCCGAGGTCAAACAGAAAAACTACCGCGAAGCCTTGCGCGATCAGCGCGAGCAAATCCTGCTCTCGAAGAAGCTCGCCGCCATTCACACCGATGTGCCCATTTCCCTGGACGCCGAGCGCCTCCGCCGCGCCGAACCCGATCGTGAGGCCCTGCAGAGCCTGTTCGCCGAGTTGGGTTTCACCTCGCTGCTGAAAGAGCTGTTGCAGGCTCAAGGCCAGTCCCGCGCGGCCACCGCCGCACCCACCCGGCGCGACTACCAGGAACTCAAGACGGCCGAAGAACTCAAGGCCCTCCTCGCTGGCACGCGCCCCCTTGCCCTCTGGTGTGAAACCGAAGGGGTGCCGCCGCTTGACCTCCGGCTCACGGCGCTCGCCTTCTCAGCCGCGCCCGGCCAGGCCTGCTGGATTCGGCTGGGCCTGCCCGCCGCGGCGGGCCTGCCCGCCGCGGCGGGCGAACAACGCGCGGCCGTGCTCACAGCCGCGAAAGCGTTCCTCGAAGACGCTGCGGCTGCGAAGAGCCTCCACGACGCCAAGACCGCAACCCTGGCGCTGGCCGCCGAGGGTCTCGAGTTGCGCGGCGTCGCGCACGATACGCTGCTGTACTCCTACCTGCTCCAGCCGACCACCGCCAAACATGCGCTCGCCGACGCCGTGCTGCGCCACCTCAACCTGGCCGTTTCGGGCGCCGTCGCCGAGAAGGCGGACTTCGTTGCGCGCCTGGTGGCAAAGCTGCGCCCGGAGGTGGCGGCGCAGGATCTGGTCAACGTCTACGAGACCCTGGAATTGCCGCTGGTCCCGGTGCTGGCCCGCATGGAGCGCACCGGCATCCTGGTGGACACGGCCGCGCTCCGCGAGATGGCGTGGGCATTCGAAGAAGAGCTCGGCCAGCTCACGGCACACATCCACCAGCTCGCCGGTGTCGAGTTCAACCTCAACTCCCCCAAGCAACTGGCCGAAATCCTCTTCGAAAAACTCAACCTGCCCATGCCCCGGCGCTACGCCCGCGGCAAGGTGGCCTCGACCGCGGCCAACGTGCTGGAAGAACTGGCCGGGCTACACGAGCTGCCCGCCCGTGTGCTCGAATACCGCGAACTCGCCAAGCTCAAATCCACCTACATTGATGTCCTGCCCGGGAAGATTCACCCGCGCACCGCCCGCCTCCACACCAGCTTCAACCAGGCGGGCACGGCCACCGGGCGCCTCTCCTCGGCCGAACCCAACCTGCAAAACATCCCCATCCGCAGCGCCCTCGGCAACAAGATTCGCGCCGCCTTTGTCGCCCCCCAGGGCTGGCGCCTGCTCTCGGCCGACTATTCGCAGATTGAGTTGCGGGTGCTGGCACACATGTCGGAAGACCCCGTGCTGCTCGATGCCTTCCGCCGCGGCGAAGACGTCCACGCCCGCACCGCGCAGGAAGTGCTGGGTGTCCCGCCGCTCCTGCAAACCTCCGAGCACCGCCGCATCGCCAAGATGATCAACTTCGGGATTATCTACGGCCTCACCGCCTTCGGCCTCGCCAGCCGGCTGGGCATCGAGTCGGCCGAGGCGCAGAAGTTGATTGACGCCTACTTCCGCCGCTACGCGGGGGTGCGCGCCTTCCGCGAGCGCCTGCTCGCCGAAACCCGCCGCAGTGAGCTGACTCGCACGCTCTTCGGACGCATGCGGCCCATCCCCGAGATCACCGCGCGCAACGCCACCCAGCGCAACTATGCCGAGCGCACCGCCCTCAATTCGCCCCTGCAAGGCACGGCAGCCGACCTGATGAAGCTGGCGATGATCGCCGTCGAAGACCGCCTGCGCCGCGCCGGCCTGCGCAGCCGGATGCTCTTGCAGGTGCACGACGAGTTGTTGTTTGAAGTCCCCGCGGACGAGCTCGCCCGGGTGGAAAAAATCATTCCACCGGCGATGGAACAAGTGTATCCTTTACGCGTACCAGTCGGGGTGAACCTGTCGAGCGGGCCCAACTGGCGCGACCTCAAATAACGGGAATCCGGGATGAACCCGGACAAACATAAATTCCCACTTCTCCTCATTGCTCTGCTCGGCCTGCCGCTGTGGTTGTCCGCGATTGCCTCCGGGCAGGACCTGCCCGCCGAGCTGCCCACGCTGGAGGAGACGCTTGAAATCTTGCGGGATTCTCTCTGGGCGCAAGAAAAGTTCATCCTGATCCTCACGGGACGATTGACGGACAAACCCTTCCTGGTCGGACGCATGCGGGTGCCCGGCGGAACCTCGCCGGAGCGCTTGCCGGCCATCTATCTCGTCCGCTGGGAGTCGGCCAAGCCGGTGACGCAAGCCTTTGCGCGCCTGGCGGAACTGGGCGAGCACACGCTGGCCCAGTTCCTGGCACAGCCCCCGTCCGGTCCGGTGGACCTGGACTCCGAATACTACGTCATCACCGTCAAAGCCAAGGAGCCGCCGCGACCCTCCTCCTACGACCTGTTTGCAGGCTTCATGGCAGCCGAGCTACAGGAACGCGCGGAACTGAGAACCTCGCGCCGCCTGAGCGTCCAGGCCGAGCGCGTGCTGCGCACGGGCGTGGGCGCAGCGGCCGCCGTGCACTTCTATTTCCCGCGCGCGGGGGAGGCCAGGCCCCTGATTGCCGCGGGGGAGGACTGGGTGGAGTTCTTCTTCACGGCTCGCCACAGCACCACCCTGAAGGTGAAATTCAAAAGGGAAGCGCTGCGGCTCGCCGACGGCCTGCCGAAACGTTAGCGTGTGCGGCTGCGCCCCGCGGGCCGCGGCGAGGCGTGGAGGCAGCTCCGGGCAGTTGCCGCGGCTGCGCTGGTTGTCCTAAACTCGACCCCCCGGGTCCGGGCAGACTCGGAAATTCCAGGCAAGGAGGCGCGGAGCGATGGTGGAGTACGAGCGACGTCGCACGGAGCGGGAGAAGTACGGAGCCTTGCGGGCGCTAGCCCAACTGAACCGTTTTTACAGCTACACCTCGCTGGTGCTGGGTATCCTGGCCGCAGCCATGGTCATGGCGTTTGCCGAGATGCCGGGACCGGCAAAGCTCATCTTCGTGTTCGTCTTCCTGCTGTCGGGTGGGTTTGGCTTCTTCCACCTGCAGGCGCAGGCGCAGATGATTTACATTCTGTTTGACATCGCCCGCAACAGCCGGGTGAGCTGCGAATTGTTGGAACAAACACCCGAACAGTGACTTCGCGGCAGCCTGCCCCTTGCCGGCGGCAGGCAGGCACCCGTCCCCTGCCCGACCCGGCCCCGCGTAAGGAGAGAGCAATGGCCAAGCAACATGCACCGCGCTTTCTAGCGCTGGTCGAGGAAGCGAAGCAGCGCATCCGCGAGATCCGCGTGCCGGAGTTGAAGAACAAGCTCGAGGCCGGCGGCGGCTTCCACGTGGTGGACGTACGCGAAGACACGGAGTGGGCCGCCGGGCACATCCCGGGAGCGCAACATCTCTCGAAGGGCATCCTCGAGCGCGACATCGAGGCTGCCATCCCCGACCCCAACGCCGAAATCATCCTCTACTGCGGCGGCGGCTTCCGCTCTGCCCTCGCCGCCGACAATCTTCAGAAGATGGGCTACCCGCGCGTCCTCTCGCTCGCCGGCGGCTGGCGCGCCTGGTGCGAAGCTGGCTTCCCGGTGGCGAAAGATTAGCGGCGCCTCCCGCGCAACCCGGCTTTTGATTCCTCGCGCTCGAAGACGGTGGTGATTCAAAGATGCCCGCGAAGCCTCTCTGGAGATGTCCCACATGTAGGCGGCGGTTTGCCCATCGCAACCAATGGCATTCCTGTGGCCGCTATACGGTCAAAGAGCACTTGACGGGTAAAAGCCCCCGCGTGCTCGCCCTGTACAAGCGGTTTCTCACCCTGGTCAGGCGCTGCGGGCGCGTCACTGTTGTCGCTACCAAAACCCGCATTGGCTTTCAGGCACGGATAACGTTTGCCGATGTGATGGTGAAGAAAGCCTAGCTTGACGCCTGCGTGCTTCTCGCCCGCCGGTTGAAAAACCCGCGCTGCAGAAAAATCGAGTCACTCTCCCCGCGCCATCACGCTCACCATTTCCGCATTCAATCGCCGGAGGAATTGGACCACGAGGTTTGGGGCTGGTTGCGAGCAGCCTATGCGGTGGGCCAGCAAAAACACCTGTCGAAACGATAGATATTATGATATATGCCGGGCACCAACAGAAATTTTCCGGAGGTTCGCTGATGATCCGACGCTCCTTTTCCCGCCTGCGCTTGCTCCTGATGCTCCTGGCCGCGGTGCCGCTGGCGGCCCAGACCCCGACTCGTCTGCCGGCCGACAAGGTCGAGAAAATCGAAGCGGTCATCACGGCCGCGATGGCGCGGGAAAACATCCCGGGGCTCTCGGTGGCCATCGTCGCCGACCACCAGCTCCGCTTCGCGAACGGCTATGGCTTCGCCGACCTGGAGAACAAAGTCCCGGCCAAGGCCACCACCGTCTATCGCCTGGCTTCCATCTCGAAGACCATCACCGCGGTGGCGGTAATGCAACTGGCCGAGCGCGGCCAGCTTGACCTGGACGCCCCCATCGAAAAGTATTGTCCCGCCTTTCCCGAAAAGCGCTGGCCGATTACCGCGCGCCAGTTGCTCGCCCATCTTGGCGGCATCCGCCACTACAAGAGCCGCAACGAAAGCAACAGCACGCGCCACTACCCGAGCCTGGTCGCGGGGCTGGCGATGTTCAAGCACGATCCCCTGCTGCACGAACCGGGCACTAAGTTTCACTACACCACCTTCGGCTACAGCCTGCTGGGCTGTGCGCTCCAGGGCGCTTCCGGGATGAGCTACATGGACTACGTCCGGGAAAACATCTTCCGGCCCGCCGCGATGGTGCGCATGCGGGCCGACAACGTCTACGAGATTATTCCCAACCGCGCCCAGGGCTACCGCCAGACACAAAGCGGGGAACTGCGCAATTCCAGCCTCGCCGACACCAGCTACAAGATTCCCGGCGGTGGACTTTGTTCGACGGTCGAAGACCTGGCCAAATTCGCCCTCGCCCTCCAGACCGCCGCCTTGGTCAAGCAGGAAACCCTGGAGCAGATGTGGACACCCCAGAAGACGCGCGACGACCAGCAGATTCGGCGGCGCGGCGCGGCATCCTACGGCCTGGGCTGGAGCCTCGTCGAGCGAAACGGCCGGAAAGAGGTGGGGCACGGGGGGGCCCAGCAGCGCGTGAGCACTTTTCTCTACATGCTGCCGGAAGAGGAGTTTGCCCTGGTGCTGATGGTCAACTTGGAGGGCATCGGCTCGAGGTTGCGTGTCCTCGCGCGCCAAATTGCCGACATTGTTCTCGAATAGCAGACTGCGCTCATCTTCTCCGTTGAGCGCGCCACGGCACGCGTTGACTTTCACGGCCGTCATCTCTAGGATGGCGGTCATTTCTGTGCATGCGCAACATTCCGGCTGACCTGATAAGGAGGGGACAATGAAGCGGCTGACCGTTGCTGCGGCGCTGCTGGTGGTAGGAATCTTGCTCGGCTACTGGTGGCACGAGCTCCGCGTGGCGCCGCCGCTAGCTCAGTTTGTCATGGCGAAGCGCATTGTGGACCTCTCGGTCACCATCACCGAGGATTTGCCGCTGCGGCACCTGGGAGCGCGGGCAGTGCAGTTCCTGCAATTTCCTTCCAAAACCTCGTTCAAGAAGCGCGTCATCGAGCAGCCCAACCTCTACGTTTCGACCTCGACGTACGAGCTGTGGAACCATGGGGGCACCCACCTCGACCCGGCCAACCACTTCATCAAAGGGGCGCTCTCCGCTGACGCCTACCCGCTGACGAAACTCATCGGGCCGGCGCGGGTGCTCGACTTCCGCGACAAACCCCGCGACGAGCCCATCACCCTCGCCGACCTCAAGAACAAAGGCATCCAGGCGGGCGACATCGTGATTGTCTATACCGGCTACCAGCCGCCTACGCACGACAGCGACTGGCCCAGCTACCCCTATCTCTCCGGCGAAGCCGCCGAGTGGCTGGCGCAACTCCCCATCAAAACCTTCGCCACCGACATGCCAGGTACCGTCAGCCTCCGCCGCCTCCCGGAGTTGCTGAGCAGCGGCAAGACCCCTGGCGAGGTGGGACCCGAGCATCTGGCCTTTCTCACCCGGGAGATTCCCAACATCGAGGGGCTGACGAACCTGGAGTCGCTCGTAGGCGAGCCGAACGTCGTCTTTGTGGGGTTCCCGCTCAAGGTGAAGGACTCAGACGGCGGGCTGATGCGCGCGGCGGCACTGGTCTATTGACGCCGGCCCGTGCGGCCACTAGAGGATTCGCAGCAGGAGGAACGTAGCGTCGTCGGCGAGCTGACGCCGCCGGTTGCGGGCCGAAGGCAGTGGCAGCCGCGACACGAGATGGTCGGCAAGGGCGAGAGCGGAAGCGGTGGAGGCACTTTCAAGCACCCCGCGCACCACCGCCTCCCCGTCGCGCACACGGCGGTTTTCGAGCGAGTCCACCAGGCCATCGGTGAAGAAGAGTACGCGGTCGCCCGGCTCGAGTTGCACCTCTTGCTGCTCGTAGGTGACTTCGTCGAACAACCCCAGCGGCAAGCCGGCGACTTCGATGCGGCGCGTGCGGCCGCCCCGGCAGAGCAAGGGAAAGGGCAGGCCGGCGTTGGCGTAGGCGAGCTGGCGCCGCTCGACGTCCAGCACAGCGTAGCCCAGGGTGCAGAACTTGTCGGGAATGGGGCGCAGGCGGAGCCGACGGTTCAGGAAGTCCAGCACGCGTGCCGGGGGGTTGCTGCTTTTATGCAGGCCGCGCATAATACCGCTGACCAGCGCAGCGTACATCGCGCCTTCGAGCCCTTTGCCCTGGACGTCACCCAGGTAGAGACCCATCAACTCGGGCGTGGGCTGGAAGTAGTCGTAGAAGTCGCCGGCAACGACCTGCGCGGGGGCGAAGCGGGCAACGAGTTCAAACCGCGGCAACGCCCCCAGCGGCATCGGCAGCAGGCTGCGCTGCACGGCGCGGGCCAGTTCGAGCTGGTGGTTGACAGTGGCGCGCCTTCGCTCTCTGCGCTGGGGCATAGGAGGGTCGCATTCTAGTACGGCGCCGGAATTGCCACAAGCTGTCCCGCGCGCCCGGGGAAGAACGGAGATGAAAAGCCTTCAGACAGTCTTTTGCATACTCTTGGTGTTGGGAGGCACCCTGACGGCGCCCGCCCAGCAGGCTGGCAGTCTGACCGTGGCGCTCACCGGTGATTCCATCATCACCCAGCGCATGTCGGTTTATGACGAGCCGGACTACCTTGCCCTGGTCGAAGTTTTGCGAGGCGCCGACGTGGCCTTTACCAATTTTGAAATGCTGCTGCACAACTACGAGGGCGCCCCTGCGCCGGTCTCGGGCGGCACCTATATGGCGGCGCCGCCCCCGCTGGCGCGCGAGTTGGTGTGGATGGGCTTCGATCTGGTCTCGACCGCCAACAACCACTCCTTCGATTACGGCGCCGAGGGGTTGCTGAGCACCCTGCGGGGGCTGGCCGATGCGGGTCTGGTTGCGGCCGGCACGGGCGAGAACCTGGCCCGGGCGCGTGCCCCGGGCTATCTCGAAACCCGGCGTGGACGCGTGGCGCTGGTGGCCGCGGCCTCCACCTTCACCCCCATGGCGCCGGCGGGCGAGCAGCGCAAAGACCTGCGGGGCCGGCCGGGGTTGAGTCCCTTGCGCTACCACACCACCTACTATGTCGATGCCGAGGGTCTGGCCACCTTGCAGCGCCTGAAGCAGGCCCTGGGAATGCGCCGCAGGCGACAATCTCCTGGCGAGGTCGAACGGCTGAACTTTCTGCGTCGCGAGTTCGTGCGCGGTGAACCACCTCGCATCGAGACCCGGCCCGACCCGGACGACCTGGGGGGGATTGTGCAAGCGGTAGGTGAAGCCCAGCGGCAGGCCGACTGGGTCATCGTCTCGCTGCACGCGCACGAATCGGCCGGCAAGCGCGAAACGCCGGCGGGCTTCATCGTCCAGTTTGCGCACGCGGTGGTGGACGCCGGCGCCGACATCGTCGCCATCCACGGGCCCCATGTGCTCCGCCCCGTCGAGATTTACAGAGGACGGCCCATCTTCTACAGCCTGGCCAACTTCATCTTTCAGAACGAAACCGTGGCCTTCCTGCCGGACGAAATATACCGCCGCTACGGCGTCGACCCCTCACGCACGCCCGCGGATGTCTACGATGCGCGCACGCAAGCGGGGCAGCGTGGTTTCCCGGCCAACCCGATTTTCTGGGAGAGTGTGGTCGCGCTCGTCAGCTTTGCCGACGGCCGCCTGCAAGACGTCCGGCTCTACCCGATTCTGCTCGGGCACGGCAAGCCGCGCTCGCAGCGCGGCCGGCCAATCTTGGCCCGGGCAGAAGAGGGTGCGCGCATCCTCGAGCATCTGGCGAGCCTGTCAAAGAGCTTCGGCACGCAGATCGAGGTGCGCGAAGTTTTGGATCGAGCGGTCGGCTATGTCAAACTCCCTAAGGAATAAACACTAAGGACGCACACCCCGGAGGCACAGGGTCAAACGCATGAGGATTTCGATATCAAACTGCCAGGAGGTTACCATGAAACACTTGTTGGCTGTTTTGTTGCTCTGCGGAGGCCTCGCACTTCCAGGCGTCGCACAGGCGCCCGAGGAATTCGATTTTTATGCACGCGGGCCCTACCAGGCAGGCATCCCGCGACCCGAGCAAATCCTGGGCTACCCCATCGGCACGCGCCACAGCTACCACTACCAGATGGAGGGCTACATCCAGGCCTTGGCGCAGGCTACGCCGCACGTCGCGGTGGTCACTTACGGCGAGTCCTACGAAGGACGCAAACTCTATTTGGTCCTGGTCAGCTCGGAAGAGAACATCGTGCGCCTGGAAGAAATCCGCGCGGCCACCGCGCGGCTGGCCGACCCGCGCCAGGTGGCAAGCGCGGCCGAGTTGCAGCGTCTGATTGCCGCCACTCCGGCCACGGTGTGGCTGAACTTCGCCAACGACGGCAACGAGTCGGCGGCCTTTGAGGCCGCCATGCAGGTCGCCTACCAACTGGCGGCGGGCGAGGACGAGACGACGCGCATGATTCGCGCCCGCGTCCTGACCATCGTTGACCCGGCGTCTAACCCGGAGTCGCACGACCGCTTTGTGGCCTGGTACAACGCCATCGTCCACGGCCCCCGGGGCAACCCCGACCCCAATGCCGCTGAGCACACGGGCGACTGGCTGATGAACTCGAACGACAACCACTACCACATTGATTTAAATCGCGACGCCATCGTCCTCAGCCAGCGCGAAACCCGCGCCATCGTCCGCCAAATTCACCGCTGGAACCCGCAGGTCTTCATCGACCACCACGGCAACCCGCCGATTTTCTTCTTCCCGCCCACGGCCAAGCCCATGAACCCGAACTTCCCGCCGAGCGTGCGTCGCTGGGAGGAGGCGTTCGGACGGGTGATGGCGGCCGCGTTTGCGCGCCACGGCTGGAGCTTTATGAACCGCGAGGTCTTCGACTTCTTCTATCCCGGCTACCTCGACACCTACCCAAGTCTGAACGGCGCCATCGGGATGACGTTTGAGACCGACGGCGGCGGCAGCCAGGGATTGCAACTGGAGCGGCGCGATGGCACCCGCTCGACGCTGGCCGGCGCCATCGCCAAACACTTCACCGCCAGCTTGGCCACCGTCGCGCGCGCGGCCGAGGGCAAGGACCAGTTGCTCGAAGACTTCTACGCCTTCCGCAAGAGCGGAACGGAGGAAGGCGAGCGCGGCCCGGTCAAGCAATACGTCCTGCTTGCAGGTAAGACTCCCGCACGTGCCGCGGAACTGGTCAAGTTGCTGCAGGCGCACCGCATCGAAATCTACCGGGCCACGGCGCCCTTCACCTCAAACCGCGCCCACAATTACTTCAATGACCAAGTTAGCCGCCAGCAGTTCCCTGCCGGCAGCTACGTCATCCCCACCAACCAGCCGCAAAAACGCCTGCTCACGGCGCTGCTCGAACCCGAAGCCAAGCTGGAAGAAGACTTCCTGGCGGAGGTACGAGCCAGAAAGGAGCGCAACGCCCGGCTGGGACGCGGTGCGGAGCGGGAGCGCTCCGGCTTCTACGACATGACGGCCTGGTCGCTGCCGCTGGGTTTCGGGGTCGAGGCTTATTGGACCGAAGACCGGGCGACGACACGGGAGCGGCTTGCCGCGCCGCCCCCCCTGCCCAAGGGCATCGTCGGAGGTAGGGCTCGCTACGCCTACCTGTTCAAACCGGACTCGAACGCCAGCCTGAAGCTCATGGCGCAGCTTTTCCGGAAAGACTTCAAGCTGGCGGTAGCGCGCACGGAGTTCGCCATCGGGGAAAACACTTTCCCGCCCGGCACGATCCTGCTGCGCGTCGAGCGCAACCCCGAAAAGCTCCACGAGCGCATCCGCGCCCTGGCCGAAGAGATTGGTGTCCGGGTCTGGGCGGTTGATTCGGCGTGGACAGACAGGGGCATCACGCTCGGCTCGCGCCGGATTACCGACCTGAAGGCACCCCGCGTGGCCGCGGCCATCTATCGGCCCACCAGCGGCCGCAGCTACGGGCACCTCTGGTTTCTCTTCGAGCAAATCCTCGACTATCCCTTCACGCCCATCCGCGTGGAGCGCTTCCGCACCATCGACCTGAGCAACTACGACGTGATCATCTTCCCCCCTGGAAGCGACGCCGCCTACCAAGGGCTGCTGGGCACACGGGGTATCGCCCGACTGAAAGCCTGGATTGAAGGGGGCGGGGTCTTCGTGGGGCTCCAGGGCGGCGCGGCGCTGGCCACGCGGAAAGGCGTCGCGTGGACCTCCTCGCGCCTGGTCGGGCGGCCCCGCAGAGCGGGGCAGGCAGCCCCGGAGGGTGAAGCCCAGGCGGCACGCCCGGTGCCGGAGCGGGAAGAACCGGTACTGCGCACACCGGGGGCGATGCTGCGCGTGGAACTGAACCCAGCGCACTTCCTCAGCTTCGGTTCTGAGCCCGAGCAGGTGGTGTTGCACAACTCCAACCTGATCTTCACCCCGACGAAGGGAGGGACGAATGTCGCCACCTACGCGAAAGAGAATCCGCGCGTGAGCGGCTTCGTCTGGGAGGAAACGCTCGAGCGGCTGGCGGGCTCGGCCTACTTGATTGACGAAAACCGCGGCCGCGGCCACGTCATCCTGTTTGCCGACGACCCGAACTACCGCTTGCTCTGGCCGCGGCTCACGCGCTTGTTTGTGAACAGCGTCTTTTTGGCCGCGAGCTTGCGCTAGCCTGCGGCCCGGAATTCTTCCGCGGGCGCGGCGAGAGGCAAGCTACCGTCAGGCAGGGTCGGACTTTGCTCCTACCCTGCGGCGCGGCACTTTGTGCTAGAGTAGGCTAGCGAGTTCCACCAAAAAAGATCGAAACCGGAGGGAAGCCGGGCCGGGGCGAAGGAGAGCGTCATGAGAACCAGGATTCTGTTTTTTCTAGCGGCCCTCTTGCTGGCGAGCCCTGCACACGCCAAAGATTTTTGGAAGGAGAAGGACTACCGGCGCTGGTCAAAGAAAGAATGCCTGAAGCTGCTGAGGAACTCCCCCTGGACAAAGCAAAAAACCTTCAGCACTGTTCACATCGACCCTGTCGCGGCGGCAGAGCCCACGACGGGGGAAATAGGCCCCCAAGGGTTCCCCCAGGCGGGGCGCGAGCGGCAAGCGAACCCGCGGACGACCTATCAAGTGCAGCTGCGCTCTGCGCTACCCGTTCGCCAAGCAATAGTGCGGCTGACGCAGATCAACCAGAAGTACGACAAGATGTCGCCCCAAGAGCAGCAAGCCTTTGACCAACGGGCAGAACAGTTCCTGGCTGTGCGCTTTCCCGAAATCGTAGTGGTTCACGTGTCCTACGGGACCACCGTCACGGACGACGACCGCGAGCTGGCGCGCCACTGGCAATCCCAGACCACAGAAACCCTCAGAAATTTTGTCTTTCTGATGGGTGCCAGGAGGATAAAGGTTCCCTTATTGGGCTACGCCGTGGCGGAGGGCGCCGGGCGGGAGTTTCAACTGGTCTTCCCGCGCCAGTCTGAAGGCCAGCCCTTGCTCGGTCCGCAGGACAAATCGTTGAAACTGGAGTTCAACCATCCGAACATTCGCGGACAAGGGGAGAAGCGGGTTTTCATCGAATGGAAGGTCAAGAAAATGCGGATGGATGAGACGGTCATCTACTGACCCTACCGGCGAGGTGAGCGATGGCGCCACTGGAACTGACCCGCAGAGAGTTTACCCGGGCGCTGGGGTTGGGCCTGGCCCCGATGCTTTCGGGGCTGGCGCCGGCGATCTCGGCACTGGCCCCGCCCGTGGCGGCCCGGGGTCGCGAAGAGCGGCTGGGTTTGGGGGGACGAGTCCTGCGCGTCAAGCGGAAACCGAAAGACCCGGCCGACCTCATCCTGCTCAATTCGAACGAAAACCCTTACGGGCCGTCGCCGGCGGCGCTGGAGGCGATGGTGGCGGCGCACGAGGTTGCGTGCCGCTACCCGGACTACTGGGCCTATGAGTTGCAGGAAAGGCTGGCGGCTTTTCACGGCGTGAGCCAGGAGATGGTCGAGGTTACCTGCGGGTCAACCGAAGTGCTGAAGGTGGCCGCGCAGGCGTTTGCGGGGCCCGGCCGGCGGCTGGTGCTGGCCGACCCGACGTTCGAGGCAATCGCCCACTATGCGGAGACCGCCGGCGGGGAAGTGATCAAGGTTCCCCTCGATGCTCACTACCGGCACGACCTAGACGCCATGGCCGCCGCCGCGCGCGCGCAGCCGGGGCTACTCTATCTCTGCAATCCCAACAATCCCACCGGCACGGTTGTGAGCCACCAGGCAGTTGCGCAGTTGCTCGCGCAGGTGCCGGCTGAGACCGTGGTGCTGGTCGATGAGGCCTACCACCACTACGTCGAATCGCCCGACTACGCCAGCGCGCTCGACTCGGTTCTGGCCGGCCACCCGGGCGTGATCGTGTCGCGCACCTTCTCGAAGATTTACGGGATGGCCGGGCTGCGCCTGGGCTACGCGCTGGCACACGAAGAGTTGATTGAGAAAATGCGCCCCCACCAGGTGTTGGAGAGCTGGAACGTGATGGCGTGCGTGGCCGCCCTCGCCAGCCTCGAAGACACCGAACTGGTGCCGCGCGGACGGGCGCGCAACAAGCAGGCGCGGGACTACGTGCGCGGCGAAATGAAGCGGCGCGGCTACTCGACCCTGCCTTCGGAGACAAACTTTATGATGATTGACCTCGGGCAAGAGGTCACGCCGGTCATCGAGGCCTTCCGCGAGCAGGGCATTGCCGTGGGCCGGCTCTTTCCCAGCCTGCCGCAGCACCTGCGCCTCTCCATCGGCAAACCCGAGGAGATG
The DNA here is from genome assembly GCA_046758465.1 of Terriglobia bacterium. Taxonomy (GTDB): domain Bacteria; phylum Acidobacteriota; class Terriglobia; order Acidiferrales; family 2-02-FULL-67-57; genus JBHIAG01. Next base: position 20,461 of record JBHIAG010000020.1, read on the forward strand.
GAGAAGTTCGTGGAAGCGTTTGACCAGATTCTGCCTGCCCCGCGCTTTTCGGCGGGGCCCGCCGTCCGCGCCGCTTGAACTAAACGGGTAGAGGCCTTCGCTTCGACCCCCACCTCTGGAAGCGTGCCACGCCCGCCAGCTACCACTATCCGAGACTCTCAGCAACTAACGTGGCGACGTGGTGGGCCAGCGAGGCGGCGGCCGTCAAGCCCGGCGATTCAATCCCGACCAAGTGGATGACGTTGGGGTAGGCAGGGTCGCGGGTGACGACGAAATCGGCTGCGCCTTTCTCACCCGGCGGGACTCGCTTGGCGCGGATGCCGGAGTAGGACGGGCGCAGGTCGTCGGGCGCAAGTTGCGGCAGCAGGCGCCGGGCGCGCGCGCAGAAGCTTTCGACGGGTTCGCGGTCGCGCTCGTAGTCATTTTTGTCGGTGACGTAGCGGGCATTGGGCCCGACTAAAATTGTGCCCCAGAGTGTCTTGGTGAAGTGGACACCCAGGCTTAGCCCGGTGGGGTCGGGCGCGGGATAGACCAGGGTGTTGATGAGGTGCGCCTTCGGCCTGATGACTTCCCAGTACTCACCGCGGACGGGATAGATGCGGTAGTTGCGATTGCCCACGAGCGCCGCAACTTCGTCGGCAAACAGGCCGGCGCTGTTCACCAGCACCCGGGTTTCGAGCTCGCCCGCTGTGGTTTGAATCCGCATGCTCGCCGGGCCGGGGGCAACCGCTTCCAGCTTCGCACTTGTCGCGAGATTCGCACCCTGCGCCACTGCAACCCGCGCGTAGGCCTTGGTCAGTTCTTCGCTGGCGACAATCCCGGCCGTGGGCACGCGCAAGGCGGCCACGCCTTTGACATGCGGCTCGTGCCGACGCAGCTCAGCCGCGCTGATGAGCTCGAGGCCCGCGACCCCGTTCGCCTGGCCCTGCGCCCGCAGCTCGGTCAATTTGGCTTCTTCCTCGGGCGTGGTGGCGACCATGAATTTTCCGGTCTTTTTGTGGGGCACGTTATGGGCGGCACAGAACTTATAGGTCAGGCGGTTGCCCGCGACGCAGTGGCGCGCCTTGAGCGAGCCGGGGGGATAGTACATTCCGGAGTGGATGACGCCGCTGTTGCGGGAGCTGGCACCCATGCCTGCACGCGGCATTTGCTCGAGCACGAAAACGTCTTCGGTGCGTTTCGCAACCTCAGCAGCGATGGCACAGCCCACCACGCCCGCGCCGACGATGACGACTTGAGCTTTTTCCACCTCTGACGACCTGCCGGACTATTCGGTGAGGACGGCGAGCAGGCGATCAATCTCCCACTCGCGGTTATAGATGTGGGGGGCGACGCGCAGGCCGTCTTCGCGCAAGCTGACGAAAATCTTCTCCGCCCGCAGCCGCTCCCAGAGCGCGCGTGTGCGCTCGGGCGAGCGCGCGGCGACGACGACGAAGGCGCCCCGGCGCTCCGGCTCACGGGGGCTTTTCAGCCGCGCGCGGTCGCGCGGCAACTGGCGAATCACTTGTTGGCAGAGGGCAACCGCGTGCCGCTCGATGTTCTCCACACCGACCCGGAGCAGAAATTCCACCGAAGCCTGCATCGCCGAGAGGTTGATGAAGTTTGACACTTCGGCGATGTCCCAGCGGCGGGCATCGGGTTCGAGCTTCCAGCCTGCGCGCGGGAGGCGATTGAAATTCATCGCACCCTCGACCGCCATCCAGCGGATGGCGTGGACCTCAAGCTTTTCGATCAGCTCCTCGCGCAGGTAGAAAAAGCCGGTGCCGTAAGGCGAAAGCAGCCACTTGTAGCCACACGAGGTGAGGAAGTCGCAGCCGAGTTGCTTGACGTCCAGCGGGAGCGAGCCTACGGCCTGGCTGGCGTCGAGGAACGTGTAGATGCCGCGGTGGCGGCATTCGGCGCAGAGCCGGGCGGCGTCCAAGCGGCTGGCGGTGTCGTAGGTGACGCTGCTGGCCGCCACCAAGCGTGTCCGCTCACTGAGCGCCGCCAGCAGATCGTCGGCGGTGACGAAGGAGCCCGCGGCCGGGGCAACCTCGCGCACCTGTACCCCGTGCCGTTCCAGATGCTTCCAGGGATAGTAGTTGGCGGGGAACTCGCGCTGCGGCAGCAGAATCTCATCGCCGGGCGTGAAGGCGAGCCCGGTGGCGACGGCGTTGACCCCGTCGGAGGCGCCGCTGGTGAGCGCAATTTCGGTGGGTTGCGCGCCGATCAGGCGGGCGAGCGCAGCGCGGGTCGCGGCTGGCAGCTCAAAATAGTATTCGTTGGTCAGGCGCTCGGGATATTTCTTGAGCTCGAGCGCTTGCTGGAGGGCGCGCAGGGTGACTTTCGGGAAGGGGCCCTGGTTGGCGCAGTCGAGAAAAATGCGATTTTCAAGGTCCCAGAACTCTTCGCGCCAATCCATCACAAGACTAAAAATGCTCGCCGTGGAGGTTATTTTTCCCAGAGGGTGTCGTCGGCATCGAAGAGGAAGACCTGCCCCGCCGTTGGCGGGGCCTGCGGCTCATACCCGTTCGGGTTCTTCTGTACGTGCATCAGCCGCGGGCAGCCTCCTCTAGCGCGGGCGGTTAAAGAACAGCGCCACGGTCACGAACTTCGAGGCCTCCACCATATCGCGGGCACGGAAGCGCACGACGTTGCCCTGGGGGCGCTCGACGCCGGGAAGCATGGCCAGGAGTTCGGCGTCCACGATGCTCTTGAAGGCAATTTCGAGCGTGATGGGGGTGGGCAGGCGGTAGGGCTTGAAGTCTTTGAGCCGGGCCAGGGCAGCGCGGGTACGTTCACGGATGAGTTGCTGGGCCGCGGTGGGGTGCAGGGTCATGGCGGAGGTGACGCCGTAGGCGCGCTTGACCTCGGCGGCCTCGATGTCGCCCAGCAGGGCGCGCGTTTGGGCGATGATACCCCGGTCGCCGGCAATCAGCACCACCGGGACGCCGAAGTGGCCGGCGATGGCGGCGTTGAAGCCCGCCTCGGGCACGGGGGTGCCGTTGAGTTTGATCCAGAG
>JBHIAG010000021.1:0-23194 GCA_046758465.1 Terriglobia bacterium
GTGGACGACGCGGCAGATTTTGATCACGCGGGTCTATGCGAATCGGCTGTGGCGCCGGGCGCTGGCTCTGCACCTGTTCTACGGCGGTACGTTTATCTTCGGGCTGGCCCTGGCCGCGAAATCCTCTTTCTCGAACCCGCAAACGGCACTGGCCCTTGTGGCGACGCTGGCCGGGATTGCGGCGCTGGCGGTGGCCAAGGGTGTCTCGCGCCTCGAAGCCGTTCTCTTGCTGCTGCCCGAATACGGCGAGCCCCTGCGGCGGACGTGGTGGAGCCTGACTTTGCAAGCGGCGCTGGTGCCGTGGCTGTTGCTGGCGAATCTGCTGGCGTCGGCGCTGACGCGACGCCTCACCTGGCGGGGCGTGACCTACGAGTTGCGCTCGCCAGCGGAGACGGTGGTGTTGAATAGGCAATGAACCAGCGCACACAGGTGGGTACGGAGTGTCAGTCCCTCGGAAGAGTATTTGCTCACTTTGGCGGCCCTGCTGCGTCTGAACTTCTCAGGGTGGCATTCCGTATTACCCTAGAAGGCAGGATTTGCCTAACGGAGGAAGAAAAATGAAGCTTCGCGTGCGTGGGTCTAAAACCATTCTGAGCTTGGCGGTTGTGGTCGTGGGCGTGCTGTCGACCGCGCTGGCGGTGGCCGCGGGACCCTTCAGCGCGGAGGGCTCGTTCGAGCGCACGCTGCAGGTCACCGGCCCGGTTGACCTTGACGTCACGACGGGCTCGGGCCGCATCACGGTGCGCCCGGGTGATGCCGGGACGGTGCAGGTGCGAGGCACCATCAAAGTGCGCCGCGGCTGGTTCGGGGGCCGCAGAAGTGCCGAGGAAAAGGTTCGCACCCTGGAGGCGAATCCACCGATCGAGCAAGATGGCAACGTCATCCGCATCGGCCACATCGAGGATCGCGCACTGCGCCGCAACGTCTCCATCAGCTATGACCTGGTGGTGCCGGCCGAGACGCAACTGCGCTCCCACACCGGGTCCGGCAGCCAGTCAATCGAAGGCATTCGCGGGCCGGTGAATGCTGATACCGGCTCTGGCAGCCTGACGATTTCCGGCATTGGCAGTGACGTGCGCGCCCACACCGGCGCCGGCAACATCGAGCTCGACTCGATCCAGGGCAGCGTCCGCGCCGACACCGGCAGCGGCTCCATTCGCGGCATTGCCATTGCGGGCGGCTTTTGGGCTGACACCGGGAGCGGGAGCGTGCGGGTGGAGCTGACCGCGGCCGGCGATGTCGAAATCGAGACCGGCTCGGGCAGCGTGGAAGTGCGCGGGGTGCGTGGCGCGGTGCGTGTGAGCACTGGCAGCGGACGCATCAACGTCGCGGGCGCGCCGGCGGGCGACTGGAAGTTGGGTGCGGGCTCCGGCAGCATCACCGTGCGCCTGCCCGCCGAGGCGGCTTTCGACTTCTATACGCGCACTGGCTCCGGGCGGATTTACACCGACCACCCAATCACTGTCCAGGGCAGCATCGGGCGGCGAGAGCTGCGCGGGCAGGTGCGGGGCGGTGGCTTCCGGCTGGAGGTGCGTACCGGCTCGGGCAACATCCGCATCCAGTAACTTTCGCGGCCACTCCTTCGCTCCCCTAACGTGCGCGCAGGTTAGTCGTGGTAGAGCCAGCCGGCCACCAGCGCCGCCAGAATTGCCCCCACCAAGAGTTCCAGCGTCCACCAGACCGTGAAGACCTGTTCCAGCGGGGACCAACTGGTGGTCGCGAGGTTCGCGGGGACGCCGGCGGTGAAACCCACGAAGACACCGACCGTCGCCGCGGTGCGCGGGCCGGGGCCAAGGGTGGCGCGCACCCAGGCGTAGAGCAGGGCAATAATCTCCGAGAGCACGAGAAGGATGAGGAACCAGAATCCCATGAAGAAGGGGACACGAGGCTCTTGGAGCAGCAGGCCGGCGTCTTGAGCCGCCGGATAGAACGGGCCCAGAATTACGATGTGGATCACTAGGCTCCAGATCGCCCACACCACAAAGCCGGCTACGGCACCCAGTAGAACCCGGCGCGTATTGATCGCGGCCACAGACCACCTCCCTAAGAGAAGTTGTGGGAAAGCCAAGAATGTACCGCGCATCCTATGGAAGCACCCACTGCGCTGTCAAGGGAGTCGAGCAACAGGAGTTTACCCAACATCCCCACCCGCCCTAGGGGCAACCCACCCAGTGCGTCATTCAAGGGGGCTACGTACGGGCTCCCCGCAAAAGAACGCGGGGTCTTCGCTGCGCTCCGAAAAGCCCGTACCCGCCAAAAAGCGAGGCGGGCGCACTGCGGAGCGGGTGTTTCGGGTTGCAATCGGGAGGGCAACGGGCCTACCATCGGGGCATTCCGACACATTGCTTGGGAGGGGAACGATGCGCAGAGAGTTGTGGTTGTGTCGGGGGCAGAAGGTTGTCCTCCTCGGGTTCATCGGCTTGCTCATTGCTTTGGTCGGGTGCCAGCGCGAAGTTGAGAGAGTCGAGCGGGTCGAGTGGCCTGAGATCAAAGGCTATGAGGCGATGAAGATACCTGCCGACAATCCCATGAGCGTGGCCAAAGTGGAACTCGGCAAACAGCTCTTTTATGACGCGCGGCTGAGCGGCGACGGCTCCCGCTCCTGCTACTCGTGTCATCTCAAGGAACATGGCTTGACGGACGGCCAGCCCACCGCCGTCGGTGCCTACGAGGTCACGCTGCCGCGCTCCAGTCCCACGCTTTGGAACATCGGCTACCACGCCGAGTTCTACTGGGATGGTCGGAGCGGATCGCTGGAAGCGCAGGTGAAAGGCGCCTGGTCGGGCGGCAACATGGGCGCCTCGGGCAAGGACGGTCATCCCAGCATGGAGGCCATCTGCGCCCAACTGAATCAGCGCGAGGGCTACCGCAAACAATTTCAGGCGGTATTTGGCGAGGACGCGACGCCGGACACCGTGGCCAAGGCCATTGCGGGCTTCGAGCGCACCCTCGTGGCTAACCAGTCAGCTTGGATTCGCTTTCGCGAGGGCGATGAGTCGGCCTTCGGCGAGGCGGCGCGCCGCGGCTGGGAAATCTTCAGCGGCAAAGCCCAGTGCGCCAACTGCCACGATGGCCTGCTGCTCACCGACTTGCAGTATCACAACATCGGCATCGGCATGAAGGACAAAGGGCCTGACTTGGGCCGCTACAAAGTGACCCAGAACGAGCGCGATCAGGGCGCCTTCAAAACTCCGACGCTGCTCGACATCCGCAAGTCGGCTCCCTATTTCCACAACGGCAGCGTGGCCACGCTGGAAGCGGCCGTGGACTTGATACTCGCGGGGGGGATCGCGAATCCCTCCCTCGACCGGACAAACTTGCAACCCGTCAAGCTAACCGACGAAGAGAAAACTGACCTGCTGGCTTTCCTGCGCGCGCTCGATGTCGACTACACGGTAACCGCACCCACGCTCCCGCAGTAGCAGGGAACGCGGGAAAAAGTCAAGAAAGACTGCGCAGGAAGCCCGACGAATTCCTGCGCCCGTACGGAAGTGCTAGCAGCGAGCGGCTAGTGCTGTTCCAACTTATTGAGCCTACCAGGGGCCGAGGAACTACACCTCCACCCATCGTGGGGAGCGAAGTTGGAACGGCGCTAGTAGCCGCCGCCCGCCTTGATGACAATCCCGAACCCGAACCGGAGGTTATGGAGCCAGATGCCTCCCGAGGAAACGGGGATGTAGTCCACCTGGAGGACGCGGAGGGCCAAGTTCTTGCTCAGATTGACATCGGCCCCGCCGCCAAAGCCCATGGCGAAATCGGTCGCGGAGCCAATCTGCCGGATGCGGGTGTGCATCGCGCCGAACAGGGCGTGGCCAAACACGGTGAGCCTGTTGCCCCGGACGGCGGCGCGCGGCCCGATCAGGAACTCCCAGGTTTGGATGCTGAGGCCGGGGAGGCTCTTAAACTGGCCGCCCACATCCCCCGTGATCCCCAGGTTCTCGTAGAGGTTGACGCTTAAGTTACCCTGAAAGCCAACGAAATTCCTCCGCTTCAGGTCAAAGTCGAGGTTGGCATAGGAGAAGCCGCTGAACAGCTCCACGGTGGGAAACTCTACGGGCTCCTGAGCTGCGGCAGGCAGCGCCAGAGCTATGAGCAGTCCGGCGAGGAAGCCCAGTTTCCTCATGGTATTGGTGCTACTCCCTGCTTCTCTTGCGGGTGGCCGATACCAGCGAGCCTGTGACAAAGTCAAGAAAAATGCGCAGGAACTACGCGCGTTCCTGCGCATGAATTGCGTGCCGGGCGCAGACCGGCTAGAAGCCGACCGAACCCGCCTTGAAGACAATCCCGAACCCGTACCGGATGGTGCCTGTCGTCCAGTTGCCTTGAAGACGTTCCAAGAGGTAGTCAAACTGGGCGACGCGGATGGCGATGTGGTCACTCACATTCACGTCCAGGCCACTGCCAAACGTCACAGCAAAACCGTTCACGGAGGCCCCGTTGCTGACGGTGACACCGCCAACCAGGAGGTGGAAAAATCCGCTGGTCGTGTCGCCCCGCGAGGTGAAGCGCGGCCCCACCATGTACTCATAGATCTGGACGCCACTCTTGGAGTGGGCACCAAAATCGGCGGCGATACCAAGGTAGTCATTGAAGTTGCCGGCGACTTGGAATTGGAAGCCACCCGGGACGCTCAACCGGCCACCATCGCCCAGGCTGAGATAGGAGTAGCCGGCAAAAAACTCTGCCCTGGGAGCTTCCTGGGCCACCGCGGGCAGCGCAACCAACATCATGAGCCCGACCCACAACGCCACTTTTTTCATCTTGTTCCAACTCCCCCTGATTGCCTCTCGGACTTAGGTTGTCGAGCAGGGCTTATAAAGGGAGCGCGGAGGGAAGTCAAGGAAAAATGCAGAAAGCGACTCGTGGGGGGCGCGGCAGCCGCGACTAAAGTTGCTGGATCGGCGGAGTGAGCGAGTGAAAGGAGTGGGCCAGGGCTCCAGCCGGAGGAAACCACACATAAAAAATGAAAAATAAAAAATGGGGAAGTAAGCGGACCCGACGCCAGTGGTCGTGTCAAATCTGTGCTAGGATGGGGCGCACTCAGGGCTGAAAGCAGATATGCTGGTACGGATTCCCAAGGGCTGGGATCCCGCTGTTTGCGGGGCAGAGCGAGAAGTTACGCCCGAGAGCGTCTATAGCGCGCGGCGGAAGTTTTTGCAACAGATGGCGACGGCGGGGCTGGTGGGGCTGGGGGCGGCCGCGGGAGTGGTGCGGCCCGCCTACGCCGAGGCTTCGGCGGGCAGGCGCGCTGAGGCGCCGGCCGACACTTTGGCGCTTCCCCGGCTGCAGGCTCCGCTCAACCGCAAGTATCGCGTTCAGCGTCCGGTGACGCGCGAGACGATTGTCGCGCAGTACAACAACTTCTACGAGTTCACAACCGACAAACAACGGGTGTGGAAGCTGGCGGAGCGGTTCCAGGCGCGCCCGTGGGAGATTGAAGTCCGGGGGCAGGTGGAGAAGCGGCTGAAGTTCGACGTGGACGACTTGCTGCGGCAGATGCCGCTGGAGGAGCGCATTTATCGGCTGCGCTGCGTCGAGGCCTGGTCGGTGGTGGTGCCCTGGGTGGGCTTTCCGATGAAGAAGTTCATCGAGTGGGTAAAGCCGACCGCCAAGGCACGCTACGTGCGCATGGTGAGCTTCTACCGGCCCGCGCAGGCGCCGGGGCAGGCGAAGGAGACCTGGTATCCCTGGCCTTACTTCGAAGGGCTGACGATGGCCGAGGCGATGAACGAGCTGACCATGCTGGTGGTGGGCAGCTACGGCCACATCCTGCCCAACCAGAACGGGGCGCCGATTCGGCTGATTGTGCCGTGGAAGTACGGCTTCAAAAGCATCAAGTCAATTGTGCGCTTCGAGTTTGTCGAGAAGCAGCCGCGGAATTTCTGGCACGTGGTGGCGCCGCAGGAGTACGACTTCTTCTCCAACGTCAACCCGGCCCTGCCGCATGCGCGCTGGTCGCAGGCGACCGAGACCGACGTTGCCAGCGGCCGCCGCATCCCCACCCGCTCCTACAACGGCTACGGCGAGTTTGTGGCCCACCTGTATCGCTAGACTCACCGTTCTAGCTCCCCGATCGGCGGGTGCGGAGCACCTCTTCCAAACTGGGAGGCCCACCTCTATCGCTAGCCCGCGACCCGTGCCCCGCGACCTGTGCCAGGTAGCGGCGACGAAGGCCCGCCTTCGTCTCCCGAAGCTTCGGGAGGTTTGCATCCGAAAAGCCGACCCTTCGACTTCGCTCAGGGCAAGCCCGTGGCCCGTGCTTCGTAGGTCTGCAACGTAAGAGGATGTTCTCCTCCTGTTATGGTTGCAGACGGCTGGCGCAGTGGCTTGCCGGTTTCTGCGGACGGCTTGAACGTCAGAGAAGTAGGGAGGGGCGGGGAGAGAGTTCCTTGCGTTCTGGATCGATGAACAAGCCGGCAATTTCCAAGGTAACAGCACCGAGCACGGCGAAATCGTCCGCCTCGCCGAACAACACAGGTGAAAAGACACGGCGTCGTCCGGCCACTTCGATTCCGACATACCCTAGCTCCCGTCGGAGCAACTTGCGATCCACGGTGAGGACCTGGCGTTGTTCCACCGCGTTGACGCCCACCTGCGTCAGCACAGCGCGCGGAATAACGGTAAAGGTTGCGCCGCTGTCCACCAGCAATTCGACATCTACCGAGACACCATCCCCGGACGGAAATCTCTGATACAACTTGGCCGAGACCGAGAAGATACCCATAGTCGGATTCTAGCCTGCGCGCGTTGGGAAGACAAGATGCGGGCCCGGCAGTGCGAGTGGATCGTGAACCGTGGGGGGTGGCGCGTGTTGGCCTCAGAGGTTTCCCGCAAAAAACCGTGCGGGGTCTCAAGGGCGCTTGTGCAGGGTCGGCTGGATGAAACCGAAAAAACTCGCTGCGGAATCGAGCGCACGGTCGATATGCAAGGAATCGCCATCCTGCTGGCATTCTTGCACCCACCGTTCGCTGATCGGCAGCAAGAGTTCGGCCTTGCTGGCAGCGTCGCGGAGATGGAGGGAGAAGAGTCTGTCGCCGACTCGATAGAAGCAATCCAGAATTTCGACCTGAGGCAAGGCACGGGCGGCGCGTTGGCGTAGAAACTCTTTGACCTGGTCCAGGCTCGCCGGCTTGCCTTCCACCCCTTGCCAAGCGCGGGAGGGAAATGCTTCCGCCAGGCTCCGCCACGGGCTTCCCCGTCCCACTAACTCTCGCAGGCTGTGCTTGGCCTGCTGGCTGAGGCCGACGAATTCCACGGCCATGCCCATCTGTGGCTCGCTGCGGCGTACGACGGCCGCCACCTCGATCTCGGTTGGCAGCCGCTCGCTCGACAAGCGCAGGTGGAACAGCCGTCCCGCCGGCAACGGGCGCTCGTCTTCGATGAACGCCCCGGCCGCGCTCAAGTCGCGGACCACCGAGCGCATCCCGGGATATTCCGCCACAATGGGTGTGGGGGGGACGACACGGAGATAGAGACGCTGGCGACTTGCGTCCGCCGTCGGCGCCAGGGTTTCCAGAACCTCAGAGGTTTCAATCGAAATGGCCACGCCAAAGCCCTGGTCTCCGGCTTCCTCACTGCGAAGAATGCGGCCGCGGCAGCGGAGTTTCTGTGGGTTGGCGCCAGTCACTGCGCCCGGGATGACGAGGTCGAATTCCACCGGCACCCCCGCAGGCAAACGATGCTCGAGAAAGCAATAGACTCCGCTGTGGGTGATGTCACGTGTGATGCCGCGGGCGCGGTGAAACTCACCCTTCTTGGTCTGCCACTCCAAGCTGATGGGGTGCTGCGCAGCGCTTCGCGGAGCTGCCCGCCGGTCGGTTTCTGCGGGAGCAGCCATCGCGTTTTTCACCCCCCCGCCCAGCAGGTCTGCGGCAAGCCTGACTACTACGACCTGAACCCAACCTCTGAGCTGTTACAGCAAATCTTCTCTCAACTGGCCGGCAGAGGTCAACAGAAAGACGTTCCTCTCCAACGGCTACGCGGAATACGTGGCCTACCGCTACCGCCAGTCGCCGTTCGTGACTCGTGACTTCGCCCTGCGGGCTCCGTCGGGGCAGGCCCGTAGCCGGTGTTGGCCGCAGGGGTTTCCCGCAAAAAACCGTGCGGGGTCTCCGTCCGTACGGACTCCGAAAAACCCCACCCCGCCAAAACTTTCTGTTCCTTGTTCGGGCGGGTCAGGACTTCTCGAAGCCCCGAAGCTTCGGGATTTGCGGGAAGCTCTGACATCAGGTTTGCCCACCCATTTCCGGCTTTAGCCACTGAGGTTTGTCCCAGTGGCGGGAGCCACCGGGTTGAACGCCTCAGGCACGCGCGGGGCGTTGCGGCTCGTCCCTCGGGGGCGGGTGCCCCTCGGCTACGCTCGGGGTAAACTCCGCACCTCTTCCGAACTCGGAGGGCTACCTCTACCGCTCGCCGCAGCGGGTGGCAGGCGACGCAGTGCCCAGCGGGCGTGCTCGGCGAGCAGGGGGTCGGAGCCGCGGGCGAATTTTTCGAGGATGGGGCGGAAGCGGGCCCCGCTCTGCGGGGCGGAGTTGCCCATCGCCACCAGCACGTTGCGTAGCAGGCCGCGCCACTTGGCGCGCTTGATGGCGCTGTGGCGAAAAATTCGGCGGAAGTCTTCTTGGCTGAGCGCGGCGAGCCAGTCGAGGCGGGGATGGAAAAGAGAGTCCTCCCCGGTGGCGGGTGCCACCGGGCTCGGCGCGGTGAGCCTCGATTCTTGTCCGGCGGCCGGTGCCGCCGGGCTCGGCGCTTGTCCTGCGCGTGATGGGTGACCCGTGGAACGTGAATCGTCTTTTTCTTCCTTTCGGTTTCCGGTTCGGGTTTCACGATTCCCCATTTCTCGCGGCGCGAAGGCAGCGAGTTCGGTGAGCCACGGCTTCTGGTTGTACGGGCAAACGTCTTGGCAGATGTCGCAGCCGAAGACGTGGCGGCCCAGGGGCGCGCGCAGCTCTTCAGGAATTGCGGCGCGCAGTTCAATCGTCAAGTAGCTGAGGCAGCGGCGCGCGTCCATCACGTAGGGTCGCGCGGGCTCGAGCGCACCCGTCGGGCAGGCTTCGAGACACACTGTGCAGGAGCCGCAGCCGTCGGGCAGTGGCGCGTCGGGTTCGAGCGCGAGGTTGGTAACCAGCACGCCGAGGAAAAACCACGAGCCCATCTCGGCATCGAGCAGGCAGGTGTTCTTTGCGATCCAGCCGAGCCCTGCGTACTTGCCGTAGACGCGCTCGAGCACCGGCCCGGTATCCACGTAGAGCTTGGCTGCGAAGTCTTCGCCCACGTTGCCGCGAATGGCTGCGCGCAGCGCCTCCAGTTTGGCTTCGACCAGCTCGTGGTAGTCATCGCCCCAGGCGTAGCGCGACACCCAGCCGCGCTCGCCATCCTGCGGCACCTGGGTCGAGTACGGGGCCGCGGTGTTGTAGACCAGCGCGCAGCAGATCACCGAGCGCGCCTCTGCCATCAGCTTGCGCACGTCCTCGCGCTTCGGCTCGTGCAGGTAGTCGAGCGCACCCGCGTACCCACGCCGCTTCCACTGCGGGAAAAATTCCAGTTCGGGCCGCTCGCCGACCGCCGCGATTCCAACCCGATCAAACCCCAGCGCCCGCCCCTGCTCCCGGATCCACTGACTGAGTTCGCCTGCAGTCATCTCGCTCGCATTATAGAACACACGGCAGGGGACCCTTCGATTACGTTCAGGGCAAGCAAGCCCCTGCCCTACCCAGGATGCCGCAGGTCTGAGAGGCCCTGCCTGCGGACGGGCAGGCCGGCCGTAGCCGACACAAACTGTTCGGCGAAATTCGAAAGCTGTCCATGCGGCCATACGGCCCGTAGGGGACGCCTGTGGAGACCCACGCCCGTCTGGGCGTCTGGGCGAGACGCGAAAATCGTGCCCGCCGCGCAATGATGTGCTAGGATAGGCGGAGTCGAGCGGCCCTCTTCCTGCTTATGGACGAGAAGGTTGACAACAACGAGCGTGCCGACGGCGTCGCGGAGTCGAGGGGCGACACCGACATTGACCAGTTGCTGCGGGCGCGGGATGAGATTGACGCCGCGCTGCATCGGCAAAAAACACAGTTCACCGTTCTCTTCACCGACATCGTGGGTTCGACCGCCTTCTTTGAGCGCTTCGGTGACACCGCGGGCCTGATGATGCTGGAGCAGCACCACAAGCTGGTGCGGCCAGCCATCGAGCAGGCCGGGGGCACGGTAGTGAAGGAGATCGGGGACGCGGTGCTGGCGGTGTTCACTGCCGCGGAGACGGCGGTAGCTGTCGCGTTGAAGATTCAGCAGCAGTTGGGTAGCTACAACGAGGACCGGCCGCAGGACCAGCGGATCTATACGCGGGTGGGACTGAATTTTGGTAGCGGCTTCCGCAAAGGGAAGGATGTATTTGGCGACGTGGTGAACGTCGCCGCCCGCTTCGTGAAGACCTGTGCGCCGGCGCAGATCCTAATCTCCAGCTCCGTGTACGAACAGATAAAGCAGCAGGAAGGCTTCACCTGTCGCAAAGTCGGGACCACGGTCTTTCACGGGAAGACGACACCGGAAGAGCTCTACGAGGTGCTCTGGACCTCCCCGGAACGCTACGAGCGGTTACGGCAACAACTCGACGCCGCACCCGGCAAGCCTACCAGGAGCGTGCTGGGGCGCTACGAGCTGCTGGACGAGCTGGGGCGGGGCGCGATGGGGGTGGTCTACAAGGCCTACGACCCCTCGGTGGGGCGCATGGTGGCGTTAAAGACGGTGCGGCTGGATGTCTCTGGAGCCGAGCGCGAGGAGCTGGTGAAACGCCTGCGCCAAGAAGCGCAAGCGGCGGGGCGACTCGAGCACCCCAATATCGTCACCATCTACGACGCGGGCGAAGCCGAAGGGCTCTTCTACCTGACGATGCAGTTCATCAAGGGGCGGACGCTGGCGGAGTTGATGGCGGAGAGGACGCTGCTGCCAGTCCAGCAGATCGTGCTGTTGCTGGAGCAGGTCTGCGACGCCCTTGACTATGCCCATGAGCGCGGCATTGTCCACCGCGACCTGAAGCCGACCAACATCATCGTCGCCCGCGACGGGATGGCGAAGATTGTGGACTTTGGCGTGGCCAAGATCGCCGAAGGCGGCACCACCAAAGCCGGCATGGTACTGGGCACGCCGAACTACATGTCACCCGAGCAGGCCCAGGGCGGACGCGTGGACCGCCGCTCCGACATCTTTTCCCTGGGGACGATCTTCTACGAGTTGCTGACAGGGGAGAAAGCCTTTCCGGGCAACACGCCCACGGCCATCATCCACAAGATCGTGCACGAAGACCCCATCCCGCTGCGGGTGCTCGAGCCGGGAATTGACCCTGCCCTGGAAATCATTATCCGCAAGGCGCTGACGAAGGATCCCTACAAGCGCTACCAAAGCTGCCGGCAGATGAAGGCCAACCTTACGGACTTTCGCACCGGCAAGCACACAGTCGTGCAGGCGCGCGAGCTGCTGTCGGACTTCCAAGCCGCCCAGCCCACCCCAGCGGCCGCGACTCCGGCCGCCGCCCCGCGGCCCACTCCGCGGCGACCCCGGAAAAAAGCGCCGCCCAGGCCTCCCCCGCCCCGCACAGCTCGCCGGGCAGTGGGGCTGGTGGTGACGATTGTTCTCTGGTCAGGACTCGGCTATTGGAGCTGGGAGCAGGGCTGGCTTTCGGGAGTGCCCTGGCTACTGGCTCCCTCGCGTCCACCCGCACCCGGTGAGCCGGCTCGCGCTGGACCGCCTGCGGAACCCCCACCTCCTTCAGAAGTCTCACCGAGCCAGGGGTCCAGCCTTGAGCCCACGGTTGTGACACCCCCGCCCAAAGAGGAGGCACCGGCAAAGGCTGAATCCGCCGCAGAAATGGTTCCGGCGCCGCCCAAACCGGCAGCAAGACCAAGGCCAGTGTCTAGGCGCAAAGCCGCTGCCGAAAAGGCAGTCCCGGCCAGGACGCAGCCCGCCAGCAAGCCAGAAGCAGCAGCGGAGCCGGCGCCGAAAGAAACCCCTCCGCCCACGAAGAAAGCGAAGGCCGTCGAAGAAGCCCCGCGACAGCCCGTCGCCAAGCCGGCCACGCCCACCGTTACCAAGCCTTCGCCGGCTCTGCCACCGGAGACGCAGGCAGAGATAGACCGGTGGTTCAAGCAGGCGGAGGACTACACCCGCAAGGGGCTTTACGCGAAGGCCATTTTCGCCCTGGAGCAAGTCCTGCTCATTGACCCCAAGAACGAGCGGGCGCAGCAGGAGCTGGAGCGGGTGCGCAAGATGCAGGAGCTGCGGAAGCGCCCCAGCACTCAGTAGCGCTCGCGCGAGACGCCGAGCCACTCCCCCAAGGCTAGGAGACGAAACTGGCGTTGCAGGTATTGGAGCGCCTGCTGGCGCCGGGGGTCATCCGGGGGGCTGTTGAAGAGGAAGCGCAGGTAGTCCTCGGCCGCGCCCTGGTGCTCTTCGCGGCTGGCCTTCTGTTGGGCGCGCTCGAAATCGCGGCCGATGAAAGACTTCAGATAGGTGATAGTCTGTTCGGCGAGTTGCTCTTGGATTTTGCGGAGGGCGCGGCCCCGCAGGTCTGCGGCGTCGGGGAGCTTGTGGGGTTGGTTGCGGTGGCCGTGTTTGTCGCCCGCGTGCACCCCGGTCACTTCAACATCCTCGGCCGGTTCTTGCGTTTCCAGAATCTGTTGGAGTTCGCGCACGCCGGTCAGGACGTTCACCCAGCGGTAGACCAGGCGGATGGTGGCCGTGCGTACCAGCTTGCGGTGGGTAAACTCATAGGGGCGCACGTCCTCCTGCTCGATGAGCGTGGGCACGGCATCGAGCGCCGTCCTGGCTTGTGTCAAGCTGGCTTCGGCGCGCGCCAGGGCCGCATTGTCCGCCTGTTGTTCCTTCTTGGGATATTTTTTCTTGCGCCGGTTCTGCGCGATGCGGGCGCGGACTTGCTCATAGCTTTCGACGGCGCGGTCGTAGGCGGCCTTGGCCTGGTGCCACTGCGGGTTGGGGACTTGCCGCAAGCCTGCCGAGTACTCTGAGGCCACCGCTTCGTCCTCCGCGCGGTTCTGCACGGTGGCCCGCGTCAGTTCGACGATGAGCTCGAGCACCGGGCGCGGCGCCTCGCGCCCGCGGCTCGCCTCCAGGATGCGGACGTGCGGGAGGCCGGAGCGCTGGATGGCGGAGCTGATCTGCGCCGAGAGCTCGACCAGCAGGTACTGGCCGCCGGCCGCGGGCGTGAGGTCGCGGAAGTTGAGGGCCACGCGAATGCGCAACTGGTCTTCCAGGCGTTTGCGCCAGTCGGCAAACTCGCTGAACTCACTCTTGTTGAGGGCGAAATGGTAAGCCTGCTGGAGGTAGGCAAAGGCCAGGGGACTGAGCTCGCTCTGACCCTGTTCGGCCATTTGGGTGGCGCGCTGGTGGTAGGCTTCGGCCAAATGGCCGCTCAGGCGGTCGCGCCAGACAGCGAGCTCGGTGGAAGAATCGAATTCGCTCAGGCGTGTGAAGCGGTCCTGCAAGCGGAGAATGACATCTTCGTCGGCCGGGCCGCGGATGGGGGTGTGCAATTTTTCCCTCTCGACGACCTCGGCGAGCAAGGCGGTGCGATAGACGCGCTGGAGGGAGGCGAAGTACTCCTGCAGTTTTTGCTCGTCGGGGTAGCGCAAGACGAGCGGGGTCAGGAGGTCAAAAGCGGCGGCGTAGTCGTTGCGCGCAACGGCCTGCTGAGCGCGGTCGGTGGCGGCGCGAATTTCCTGCTGGCGCCGGTAGGCGACACGCGCGCGCTCGATTTCCTCGCGCAGAGCCGGGATGGCGTCGAGTGGCTGGTAGGAGGCAGCGGTTTCGAGTTCGAGGACCGCCGCATCGAACTGGTGCCGGGCCAGGCGCTGGCGGGCTTGGTCGACATGGTGCTGGGCGGCGAGTTGTCGAATCGCCTGGAGCTCAGCCGCGAGTTCGGGGAACTCGTCGCGGAAATGGCGCAGGGGCTGGAGCGTTTGTTGGGCGGCGGTGAACTCAGCCTTCTCGGCGAGCAGGCGGGCCTGGCGCAGGCGCTCGGCGATGTCGGTTTCAATCCGGGTGAGGGCGGCCCGAGCCTCGACCACGTCGGGCGTCTCGACCTGCAAGGCGCGCACGCGCTCGAGCCACTGCCGGGCTTCCCTCAAGTAGGAATACCCTGACTGTTTCTCCTGGAGCGCGGCTTGGAAGCGACGCAACGCTTCCTGGCCGCGTGCCAGATAAATGTTGGCCAGCACTGCGCGCGCAGCCGCGGCGTGGCGGCTCGTGGCGAAGCGCTGGAGGAAGTTCTCCCAGCTCGCTTGCGTGTTCTGCGCTTCGGCGAGGCAGAAAGCCAGGGTGTCTTCGGCGGGGCGGGCGGCGAAGAGATAGACGACCATGCCGTCCGTGAGGCGAGCGGAATGAGAGCGCCGGGTGTGGAGCAAGCGCCCGGAGAGGCGCGAACCGGCAGTGATGGCCGCGAGCGCAGCCGAACCCTTCGGCCAGGCCTTGAAGTTCTGCGGCAGGGCGAGCAGCTCGGTGCGGATGCGGGTACGCACGTGCAAGCGACCGCCCGCCACCCGGAAGGAATCGACCTGCGTGAAGGGAAGTTTGGGCAGCTTTTGGTACTGCTTCTTGGTGAGCGGGGCGTCGCGGGCAAGCCGGTAAAGGTTGTCTTTGCCGTTGACCTTGAATTTTTCCAGCAGCAGGTGGTCGAGTGGCTCGAGGGAGCGGATGACGAGCGCATGGTAGTTGGTCCCCGCCGAGGCGGTGGGAGCAGCGAGCAAGAGCAGGAGAAGGCTGGTCTGGAGATGAAGGCGCCTTGCCCGCATTGCGACTCCTCAGGAAACGCTGCGATAAAAAGACAATCCTTTTATACCATAACGGGAGGCAGGAGGAAGCGCGAATCGAACGCCGGACGAGACCTAGTAGCGGTGAGGAATGCGCTTGGTCGGGCGGCCGCGGGGCCGCATTCTTCGCCGGTTTTTCTGGCGAGACAGGCCGACGACGAAGGCTGCGCCTTCGTCGCCGCTACTTGGCCCTACGCACGACAGTGCGTTTGCAAGGCGGCGGTGGTTGTTGCTGGGCTCTGGTCTTTTTCGGCAATCCAACTATGGCAGTGTGTAGGTTTTGTTTCCCCACAGGGCGGTTCTGCGCCGCGCTGTGGCGGGAAAAGAGAAAGGGGCACCCCCCACTGTCGGGGTGCGCCCCGCGGAAGCGTGTTGAAACTCGGGTCGGCTAGCGCTTGGGGACGATGGCCTGCTTGCAGGCCTTGGCCACGCGGAAGCGGGCCACGGTCTTGGCCGGGATCTTGATGGGCTCCCCGGTTTGCGGGTTGCGGCCAATGCGCGCCTTGCGGTGTGCCTTGACCAGCTTGCCGATACCCGGGATGACAAACTGGCCATTGTTCCTGGTTTCACGGATGGCGGTAGCGGCCAGTTCCTCGAGGAAGGCCGCAGCGGTCTTGCGGGGCACGTCCACTTTGTCGGACAAGTACCGAATGGTCTGGCTCTTCGTCATCGCTTTTCCCATCGCCTATGCGTCTCCTTTGAAAATTTGTTGGCTCTGTTCGCTGGCCTACTTCTCTGTTTCAGCGTCCTGGGGGACGCTCAGGGCGCGTACTATAGCGAAAGTGTGCCGCGCATGCAAGAAAAACCGCTAAAAATGCGGCTGCAGCGCAGGTGGCCGACTACAGCGCCAGCAGGCGACGTGCGTAGGTGGGACCGCGGCCCGCCTCTTCGTGTTTGAAATACACATAGACGTCGGTGCCGGCCGCCCGCCAGGCCTCGAGCTTCTTCCGCCAGGCGTGTAACTCAGCGTCGCGGTAGCGGCCCCGGCGCAGGCGGAGGTAAGTGAAATTCGTGGTGAGGAGGTCGGGGGCAGAGGTCTCGTCGGTTTCCGCCAGGCACAGCGCGGTCTGGTGTCGGCGCAACAGCGCGTACACCTCGTCGGTGAACCAGGAGGAATGGCGAAACTCCACCGCGAAGCGCGCGGCCCGGGGCCGCTGCGCGAGAAACTCTTCCAGGCGCTCGAGGTCAAGGGCAAAGTCAGGCGGCAGTTGGAACAGCAGCGGCCCCAGGCGCTTTTCCAGCGCCAGCACCGTCGCCGCCTCCAGAAAGCGCCGCAGCGGCGCGTCCACATCCCGCAGCCGCTGCACGTGCGTGATGCGCTGGTTCGCTTTCAGCGCAAATTGAAATCCGGCGGGGGTTGCCGCCACCCACGCGCTGAGCGTGTGCGCCGCGGGCAGGCGATAGAAGGTGTAGTTGATCTCCACCGTGCGGAACTGCTGGCTGTAGAAGCCAAGCTGCTGCTTTGCCGGCAGCCGCGCAGGATAGAATTTTCCCTTCCACTCCGGATAGGCGTAGCCAGAAGTGCCGACGAGGAGTTCTGCCATCAGGCTCGGGCCAGCCCCGACGTGGTGGGAGCCAGCAGGCGCTGGAAGCGCCGCGCGTCGTCAAACATCGTCATGTTGTTGAAGAAGACGTAGGTGGTTCCTCGGCCCCGACACCACCCGGCCAGCGTGCCCAGGTCGGGCAACTGGTAGCTGTAGCGCAAGCCGTCGGCGTAATAGTCCAGGGAGACCGCCACGCTCGCCTCGTCGGTGTCGGTATTTAGGATGCCGATGAGGGTATTGTAGTTGGCATCGGCACGCCACAGCCAGCCTTCGCTCGCGCTGCCCTGCACCGGGTTGAGCACACTGCGAATGCTGTGTTCCCCATCCCGGCTCACGCTGACCATCGCCGCCGCCAACTCCCCCAATCGGCTCGGCGCCACCTACTATGCCAAAGCTGAAATTAATCTCCCCGGCGCCGGCGCACGCATCGCTGCCGCCGAGGACACCACGCGCGAAGCGGCCGAAGGCAAAGTCCTGGCCAAGGTGCGCCGCCTGCTGGAGAAGAAATCCTAGTGCAAAGACCGTAGCGGTCAGTCCCGCCCGCCGCCAGGGCCCCGACTCCAGCCCAAGGGATGGGTCGGGGCAGGCTGCTTTCCGCCCAGCTTGGCGTGGGTCCTGTAATGTAGGGGCTAAAGCCCGTACCCACAAAGCTGAAGACTGAACCGGACAAAGACGCTGCCGACTGTTATCGCAGGCAAGGTTTGGGTAATGGCAGGCGAAGTTGCTGTTGACCCTGACTCCCGCTCCCACTACCATGAAACCAAGGGGCCGCCTCGCGGGCGCACCGCAACGCGGAGCCGCCTGCGGGGAGGGCCAACGAGAACAGCCCGTGGGACGCCGTCGCGAACAGCGCCTGGTAATCAGCTTGCCCGTCAAGGTCTCGGGGCGGGACCTCAACAACAATCCGTTCACGCAAGACTGCGAAACGGTTGACATCAGCCGCACCGGGTGTCACCTGCGCTGGATCGCTTGCCTGCGCAGCCGGGGCGATAGCGTCGAGGTCCGGCACGGCAAGGAAAAAGCGCGCTACAAAGTTTCCTGGATTGGTAAAGAGGGCTCGAAGCGCGAAGGCCACGTCGGCCTGTGCCTGATGGACAAAAAGTACATTTGGGGCGTGGCGCTGCCCAGCCGCAGGCCGGACGACTACATCCTGTCCGAGGAGACCGCTCCGGGCGCGCCCCCAGAGCCAGCCGCCCCTCTGAAAGTCAGCTTCGAACCCGCCTGGAGCGGTGTGGAACGGCGTCAGCATCCCCGCTACCGGGGTGCGGGCGAGGTCGAAGCGACAGACCTGGCAACGAACACCGCCGTGTGCGGCATGCTGAGCGACATCAGCCGGGGCGGCTGCTACGTCGACGTCATGTCCCCGCTGGCCGCCGGGACCCCAATCCGCATCCGCATCAATACCACCGATGCCATCGTGGAAACGCGCGGTGTCGTACGCTCCTCCCACCCCTCGATGGGTATGGGCCTGGAGTTCACCGAGATGAGCCCGGAGAACCGCCAGCGGCTCGACACCCTGATGGGACAAATCACCGGCCAGCTAGCCAAAGCGGCTTCGGCGACCGCTGATCCCGCGGAAGTCAGCCGCTATGAGCTCTCGCAAAATAGCTTGGCGACCGAGCCCGCCGGCGCCCCGCCGGCGAGGGCGGCCGCTCCGCCTGTCCCCACGCAGAGTTTTGACAACCAGCTCGTGCTCGACACGCTGCTCCAACTGCTCGACTCCAAAGGCGTCCTCACGCGCGAAGAGTTTCTCCAGGCCCTCAAAGAAGCCACTCGCACCACCCGCCGCGACTAGCCAGAACCCCTCGCGCCTTAGCCGGCGCGTAGTGGTGAAAGCCCCACGGCCCACCGAACGAAAGCCTCGGGGCGCTGCTTCAGGGTGTCTTTCGTACGAAGCGCAGGTTTCTGACCCGGCCCGCATGCAACCGAAACCCGGAGACGCGCTTCGGCTCCCTGCGCACAAACTCCACATGCATGCCCCTCGTCCCCACCTGGAATTGATCGCGGAGCGTGGGGCGCAGAGGCGCCTCGGCTGCATGCCTGCGCCGGAGCATCAACTGGCCCTCTTTCAGCACCACGCGGTAGGTCGCTTGCAGTTCTTCGCTGTAATAGGCGCCCACGTAGTCTTTCAACTGAGCGGGCGTGGGCGATACCACCTGGATGGCTTCGTAGGTATCCGGCTTTCGGCCTCCCGTATCGACCTGGATCCGCCAGGGGTCCTGCGGGCTCGGCCGTTCAAACCGGATCGTTACGTCCACGGGTGCATCGACGGAGCGAAAGTGTGTTGGGCTGAGGGGAGCGAGTTGAAAGCTAAGACCGCCAGCGCTGGCGAGCAATTTGCCCTTCTTCACCGACAGCCTCACAATGTTGCCGCTCACCGGGTGGCGGTAGGCTCCGACTTTATCTTTCAGTTCCTGCTCAGGGAGTGCAACGAATTTAACTTCTTTCACTTTGGCAGCGGGCTCTTCTGTGAAGAGGTCGGCCAGGTAGATGTCGGCCACCTGCCGCGCCAGCCGGGTGGGGTTGATGTTGCTCAGGTTGCACAGGCAGATGACGGAAAATTTTTGTTCGGGGAAGCGGAGCAGTTGCGCCCGGAAGCCCATGAAGGCGCCGCCGTGGCTGACCGTTTTCAAGCCTTTGTATTCGCCCACCGCCAGGCCGAAGGCGTAGTCGAGTATTTGGCCGTTGTTGAGGGTTCCGGGAGTAAGAAGTTGTTGGACGAAATCTCTTCCGCCCACTTTGATCTCATAAAAATTCTGGTCCCAAAGGTACAGGTCCTCGACCGTCGTCAACAATCCCCCGCTGCCCACTTTGTCGAAATTGAGAAACCAATTGAGACGAAAGCCACCTTCCTTCTGGGGTGAATAGGCGGTGGCACGATTGGCGACCACCAGCGTGCGGTCATCGTGGAAATGGGTACTCGTCATCCCCAGCGGTTTGAAAATATTCTCCTCCGCAAAGGCGCGGAGCGAGTGGCCGGTGGCACGCTTCACAATCTGCGCCAGCAGGAAGTAGCCGGAGTTGCTGTACAGGTACTGCTCGCCGGGAGTGAAGTTGAGCTGCTTCTGCCGTGCCAGCAGCTCGATGAGTTCCTCATCCGTGTAGATATTTTCGAACGGCATGCCCGCCAGACTCATCAAGCTCAGGTAGTCACGCAGGCCGCTGCTGTGGTGGATGAGGTGGCGGAGGGTGATGGGCGTTCCATAGTCGGGCATTTCCGGCAGATGCTTCCGGATGTCGTCATCGAGTGACAACTGTCTCTGCGCCGCCGCCAGTACGACGCTCGCCGCCACAAACTGTTTCGACGTGGAGCCGATGTAGAAAACCGACTGGGAAGAGATGGGAACTCTGTGTTCCAGGCTGGCCATGCCGTAGCCACGCGTGTAGATCAGTTTGCCGTTCTGAACCACGCCCAGCGCGCAGCCCGGCGAGTCCGGCTGGTCCCAGTCCGCAAACACCGCATCGACCTTGTCGGTCAGGGTATCGGCGAAGGCCAGAGAGCTCAGCGCAAAGACCAAGAGCGCTGCGCATACACCGATTCCTCTGGGTGAAACTAGATTCATCGCCGATTCCTCCTGGAAGGTTTGGCTCCCCTCGGGGCGCTGCTTCAGGGTGTCTTTCGTACGAAGCGCAGGTTTCTGACCCGGCCCGCATGCAACCGAAACCCGGAGACGCGCTTCGGCTCCCTGCGCACAAACTCCACATGCATGCCCCTCGTCCCCACCTGGAATTGATCGCGGAGCGTGGGGCGCAGAGGCGCCTCGGCTGCATGCCTGCGCCGGAGCATCAACTGGCCCTCTTTCAGCACCACGCGGTAGGTCGCTTGCAGTTCTTCGCTGTAATAGGCGCCCACGTAGTCTTTCAACTGAGCGGGCGTGGGCGATACCACCTGGATGGCTTCGTAGGTATCCGGCTTTCGGCCTCCCGTATCGACCTGGATCCGCCAGGGGTCCTGCGGGCTCGGCCGTTCAAACCGGATCGTTACGTCCACGGGTGCATCGACGGAGCGAAAGTGTGTTGGGCTGAGGGGAGCGAGTTGAAAGCTAAGACCGCCAGCGCTGGCGAGCAATTTGCCCTTCTTCACCGACAGCCTCACAATGTTGCCGCTCACCGGGTGGCGGTAGGCTCCGACTTTATCTTTCAGTTCCTGCTCAGGGAGTGCAACGAATTTAACTTCTTTCACTTTGGCAGCGGGCTCTTCTGTGAAGAGGTCGGCCAGGTAGATGTCGGCCACCTGCCGCGCCAGCCGGGTGGGGTTGATGTTGCTCAGGTTGCACAGGCAGATGACGGAAAATTTTTGTTCGGGGAAGCGGAGCAGTTGTGCCCGGAAGCCCACAAAGCTGCCGCCGTGGCTCACCGTCTTCAAACCCCGATACTCACTCACCCGCAGCCCAAACGCGTAGTCCAGTTCCTCGCCGTTGGTGAGCGTGCCCGGCGTCAGCATTTGGTCGAGCAGGTTCTTGCTCCCCAACTGGTTCTGGTAGAAGTTCTGGTCCCAGAGAAACAAGTCCTCGACCGAGGTGAACACGCCGCCATCGCCGACCATTTCCAGCCGGGTCATGCTGATGCGGTAGCCGCCCTCTTTCTTCGGCGAATAGCCCGCCGCTCGGTTCTTAACGAGCATCCGGTAGTCGTCGTGAAAATGGGTATTGCGCATGCCCAGCGGTTTGAAAATGTTCTCCGCCGCGTAGGCGCGCAACGACTGCCCGCTGGCGTGCTTGACGATTTGCGAGAGGAGGAAGTAGCCGGAGTTGCTGTAGAGGAATTGTTGCCCCGGCGGGAAGTTCAGCTCCTTCTGCCGCGCCAGCAGCCGTACCACGTCCTCGTCCGTGTAGTAGTCGGCGTCGCGCTTGCCCGCCAGCGAGGTCAGGGTCAAGTAGTCGCGGAGACCGCTGGTGTGATGGAGCAGGTGGCGGAGGGTGATGGGCGTGCCATAGTGGGGCAGCTCCGGCAGGTAGGTGCGAATGTCGTCCTGGAGCGCGAGCTTTCCTTGCTCGGCCAGCAGGAGAATGCTTATCGCCGAAAACTGCTTGGAGGTGGAGCCAATACGGAAAACCGAGTGCGCGGTAATCGGAATGTTGTGCTCCAGGTTGGCCATGCCGTAGCCGCGCGCGTAGACCAGCTTGGCGTCGCGGATGATTCCCAGCGCGCAGCCGGGCGAGTCTGGCTGGTCCCAGTCCGCAAATACCGCATCGACCTTGTCGGTCAGGGTATCGGCGAAGGCCAGAGAGCTCAGGGCAAAGATCAGGAGCGCTGCGCATACACCAATTCCTCTGCGTGGAACTAGATTCATCACAGATTCCCCATGAAAGGGTTGGCTCCCCAGGCAGGACTCGAACCTGCAACCCTCCGGTTAACAGCCGGATGCTCTACCATTGAGCTACTGGGGAACGGACCGCGAGGGATTGTAGCACCAGACAGCCGCAGCCTCAACGTCGGAGCGGGTGCTGAGCCTGCCCGAGGCAGGCGGGCACCTCTTCCAAACTGTCTTGTACGGCGGGTGCCCCTCGACTGCGCTCGGGGGAAGCAGAGCAAGCCAGGGCCCCGACGCCAATGCCGCAGAGCGGGCCGGTGGGTCAGGGCGGGGGAGCTATCCGGAGGAGCGGGTGCTGAGCACCTCTTCCAAACTGGGATAGGGGCTGGGAGGCGCCGGGGGCGGCCCGTCCCGAAGTTTGGGGAGCGGGCAAGCAGGCGAGAAAAGCAGATTCCTGCCTGCGGCAGGCAGGCCTCTCCCCGAATGCCTGCCCAGGCGGGCTTTCGGGGGTCGGAATGACAGAGGCGCGGCGGGGCGCAATGGGAGGAAGTGCCCAGCGGCGGGAGCCGCTGGGTTGAACGAAAAGGGGGACACTGCTTGCTAGAAGGACAAGCCGAACTGGGTGCCCGGCTGGGCAGGCCCGCAGCCCTTCGACTGGGCTGCCCTGGATTCCGCTCGGGGGAAACTGAGCAGCTCTTCCAAACTGTCAGGAGAGTATAAGTTGCGGCAGGGCTAGAAGGAGAAGCCAGATTGGGTGCCGGGCTGCGCGGGGCCGCGCAGCTCGCCGCGCTTCAACTGCTCGACGTAGTGGTCGGCTTCGCGCGTGGGTTTGGGGATGCGGCGGCCGTCGGTGCAGGCCAGGGCCAACTCGATGGCGGTGGGGAGGTCCACGCGGTGGCCGACGGAGATGAAGACCGGCTGGACATCAGCGCGGGTGCGCAGGACGGCGCCGATGGTTTCTTCCCCGTCCACGAGCGGTGCCCAGGCGCCGGGGGCGTTGCCCGGTTCCTCATAGCGGCCCACCAGCAGCGACTTGGCGCAGCCCACCGCCGGGGCGTCGAGGATGACGCCCAGGTGCGAGGCCAGGCCGAAGCGGCGCGGGTGGGAGTAGCCGTGGGCGTCAAAGAAGATCAGGTCGGGGTCGGTGCGCAGCTTGGCCAGGGCGTCGAGCAGCACCGGCCCTTCCCGAAAGACCAGCAGGCCGGGCACGTAGGGAAATGTCAGTTGCCGCTGCGCGCTCTGGCGCTCAACTTCGACCAGGGCGGGAAAAGAGTACACAATGACGCCGGCGAAGCCGACGCCGGCCGCTTTGTCGAGCGCAATGTCGGCGCCGGCGACGGTGCGGACTTGGTCGAGGTCACGCGTGGCTTTGAGCCGGGAGCGCAGTTCGAGTTGCAGGCGCGCGGCCCCCTGCGGCGTCAGGTCCCAGCGATGCTCCAGCCGCG
Source organism: Terriglobia bacterium (assembly GCA_046758465.1). Taxonomy (GTDB): domain Bacteria; phylum Acidobacteriota; class Terriglobia; order Acidiferrales; family 2-02-FULL-67-57; genus JBHIAG01. Next base: position 23,057 of record JBHIAG010000021.1, read on the forward strand.
GCTTCATCGCAGTTGAAGCGATTGTAGTCGCGCCTGACAGGTGGCGCAAGCAGCGGAGAGGCCGGTGCGCCGCTGCGGTTTGCGGAGATTCCGGGGTTTGCTACACTATTGAAAAACTGATGGGGGCAACAGCCCAGG
>JBHIAG010000022.1:0-23025 GCA_046758465.1 Terriglobia bacterium
TCTATTACGCCATCGCACGCTGAGTAGAGCATTGGCAGGGAGTGGCGAGGGGGTTGGGGAAGGAAGTGAGTCGTACAAGAGATTAGAGGTGAGAGATATTCTGTAACCATTGCGGTGCAGAATTACAGACCAGTCAACAATCCTGTTCGTCTTGTGGGAAACCAGTAGGTGTAGTTGCAGCGCCAACACCACAGGGTCGTCTAGCCCACCATTTGCGTCTGGTGGGTGTGTTGTGGATTGCCCTTTCTGCGATTCGGCTGCTTGGTGCGGTAGCGTGTCTGATTGTTGCGAACACCGTGCTTCGCGGCATCAGCGAGGTACCTGAGTTCGTTCCGGCAATCGTGTCGTTCGTAGGAGGGTGGTTGCTCGTTCTGGCGGTCGGGGGTATTGCAGCCGGTTGGGGACTGCTGAAGCGAGAGTCGTGGGGGCGTATCCTGGCGTTGATTGTGGCGTTTGTCTCCTTGCTGGACATTCCCTTGGGAATAGCCCTAGGAGTCTACACGCTGTGGGTATTGCTGCCCTCTGACGCGGAGAAGGAACATGGCCGAATGGTTCGCACAGCCTAACCATAGCCTGACGAGACACCCGCCGATGGCTCGATGGGTGGCTGTCCTACTCTAAGAAGGTTCTCACATGTCCCTACGCGCAACGAGGCGGTTTTGGGCTCCTTTTACCGGATGAAGATTGCGATCACAGGCGAAGCCGATACCTCTACTGAAGGTGCTATAATTCGCCGAGCCAACAGGCGCCCGTAGCTCAACGGTAGAGCATCGGACTCATAATCCGAAGTGTGTTGGTTCGAGTCCAACCGGGCGCACCCTCTAGGGGACTCATAATGCGAAGTGGGTTGTGCCGAAGCTGCGGGACGAATCCAAGCGGGTGCACCTTTTCACCCACATCTTCTACCTCTACCTCTGTTTGCCTACGCGCTGGTGAAGCACCGCGTGCTGGAAATCCCGATGCTCGTGAAGCGGAGCGCCCGCTGACGCTTCACGCATAGCGGCGGGGAGCCTCGGGCAGCCAGCCGGGCAGCCGGGACGGCCGCGCTTGTGGTAGATTTTCCTTCTATGGCGGGTTCTTTACCCCGGTTTCTCGCTGCTTGCCGCTGCCAGCCGGCCGACACCACGCCGGTATGGTTCCTGCGGCAGGCCGGGCGCTATCTGCCCAGCTACCGCGCCCTCCGCCAGCACCACAGCATTTTGGAAATCTGCAAGAAGCCGGAGCTGGCCGCGGAAGTCACCCTCACCGCGGCCGAAACGCTGGGTGTCGATGCCGCCATAATTTTTGCTGACCTGCTGTTGCCGGTCGAAGCCATGGGGATGAGCCTTCGGTTTGCCGAAGGCGAAGGGCCGGTGGTGGAGCCGCCGGTGCGCGACGCGGGCAGCATCGCCCGGCTGCGCAGCGAGGCGGTCGGCGAGCTGGGGTTCGTGGCGGAGGCGATTCGCCGGGTGGTGCGGCATTTCTCGGGCCGTGTGCCGGTGATCGGCTTTGCGGGGGCTCCGTTTACCGTGGCCAGCTACATGGTGGAGGGCGGCAGTTCCCGCGACTTCCTCCACACCAAGTCTCTTCTCTACCAGACGCCGGCGGCCTGGGCGGCGTTGATGGAAAAACTCTGTGCTGTGCTCGAACCTTATTTGCTGAGCCAGGTGGAGGCGGGGGCGCAGGCGATTCAGCTCTTCGATAGCTGGGTGGGCTGTTTGAGCGAGGCGGACTATCGAACCTACGTCCTGCCCTATTCGCAGCGGCTGATCCGCGCCGTGCAGGCCCGCGGCGTTCCTGTCATTCATTTTTCCACCGGGACCGCCGGGATGTTGCCGGCCTTGCAGGAAGCCGGGGCGCAAGTGCTGAGCGTGGACTGGCGGATTCCGCTGGGGCGCGCCTGGAAAGCGGTTGGCTACCAGCCGGCAATTCAGGGCAATCTCGATCCCGCCGCGCTGTTGGCACCCTGGCCCGAGTTGCGGCGGCAGGTGGAGGTTGTGCTGGCGCAGGCGAACGGGCGTCCTGGACACATTTTCAACCTCGGGCATGGCATCCTGCCGGGGACGCCGGTGGAGAACGTGCGGGCGGTGGTCGCGCATGTGCACGCGTCAGGGGCGCGGCGTGCGCCGGGGAAGAAAAACAATGGCTGAGCGGGAAACATCGCAGCCGAAGCGCTGGGGCGTTTTGCTGCTCGCGCATGGTGCTCCCGACCGCCTGGAGGACATCCCGGAATTTCTGCGGCACGTGCGCCACGGCCGCACGTTACCGGAAGAAGCCGTACGCGAGATGGTGCGCCGGTATTCGCTCATCGGTGGCGGCTCGCCGCTGCTCGCGTGGACGCGGCGGCAAGCGGAGGCACTGGCGGCGCGGTTGGGGTGCCGGGTCTATGTGGGGATGCGCAACTGGAAGCCGTTTATCGCAGATGCGGTGGCGGAGCTGGTCCGGGACGGCGTTGAGCGCGCTGTGGTGATTTGTCTGGCGCCGCAGAATTCCCGCACCAGCGTCGGGCTGTATCGCCGGCAGTTGGAGGAGGCCGTTGCGCAAACCAACGGAAAATTGGGCGTGCAGTTTGTGGAGAGCTGGCATGATCACCCCTTGCTCATCCAGGCGTTCAGCGAAAAGCTGCGGACGGGTCTGGCCACGGCAGAAGCTGCGGCGGGAGGTCGCGTGCCGGTGATTCTCACCGCCCACAGCGTGCCCGAGAAAACGATTGCAGGGGGTGACCCCTATGACCAACAGGTGCGGGAAACCGCCGCGCGGGTGGCGGCTGCGAGCAAGCTGGAGGTCTGGCGGTTGGCCTACCAGAGTCAGGGGATGACCGCGGAGGCATGGTTGGGGCCGAGGGTGGAAGCCGAGATTGACGCGCTGGCTGCGGCAGGCCACCGGCACGTCCTCATTGCTCCCATTGGTTTCATCTGCGATCACGTCGAGATTCTCTACGACGTGGACGTCTTCTTCCGCGACTACGCGCGCCAGCGCGGCGTGAGCTTGTGGCGCTCGGAGTCGCTCAACGACAGCTCTCGGCTCATCGAAGCGCTGGCCGCGCTGGCGCTCGACCGCATCCGGCTCTCGGCTCCAGCGTGACCCCAGCCCGGCCCATCCCGAACCCGCACCGCGTCGCCGTGGTGGGCGGCGGCATCTCCGGCTTGACCGCAGCGTACTTGCTGGCTCGAGCGCGCGCGGCGGGAGCGGCCTTGGAAGACTATCTATTCGAAGCCGGGGCGCGTCTGGGCGGCGCGCTGCGGACGGAGCAGCTCGAAGGCTGTGTGCTCGAAGCCGGCGCCGATTCATTTCTGAGCGAAAAAGGCGAGGCGCTGGCCCTGTGCCGGGAACTGGGCCTGGCCGAGCGGGTCATCGGGTCGGAAGATCACCAGCGGCGGACCTGGATTGTGCACCGGGGCAAACTGCTGCCATTGCCGGAGGGGATGGAATTCTTTGTCCCGACGCGGCTGCGGGCCCTGGCCGGCACGCGGCTGCTTTCCTGGCGAGATAAACTGCGCCTCGTATGCGAACCTTGGGCGCGGCTGCCCCGAAGCTTCGGGGCGTCGCAAGACGAGTCGGTGGCCGCGTTTATCGCGCGGCATTTCGGGCGGGGCGTGCTGGAGAAGATTGTGGAGCCGCTGCTCGCCGGCATCTACGGCGGCGACGTCGAGCAGTTGAGCGCGCGGGCGGTGCTGCCGCGGCTGGTGGAGATGGAACAGCGCTGGGGAAGTTTGGTGCGCGGCCGCCGGGCCGCGAGAAAGGAGCGGCTGGCGGCGGGGCACAAGCAAGAGCCCCTGCTTTTTTCCGCCTTGCGCGATGGCTTCGGGGAGCTGGTCGGCGCGCTGCGCCAGCGCTTGTCGGGCGCGCGCGTCTTCTGCCAGCGCGAAGTGGTTAGGGTGACGCGTCCATACGGACGCCCGTCTGGGCGCACGCCGGCGGGCTATCGTCTGCATTTTTCCGGGGCAGAGCCCTTGGAAGTCGATGTGCTGGTGCTGGCGTTGCCGGCCTGGGAGTCGGCGCGGCTGCTGCGGCAGTTCGATGGTGAGCTGGCGAGCCGCTTGGCGGAAATTCCTTACGCCTCCTCAATGATTGTGGCGCTGGTGTATGAGAAAGCCGCCGCACCTGACATCCCCCGCGGCTTTGGCTTTTTGGTGCCGAAGACGGAGGGGCGGCGGCTGCGCGCCTGCACCTTTGTCGGCCAGAAGTTTCGCCACCGGGTGCCACCGGAGCGCGAGCTGCTGCGCTGTTTTCTCGGCGGGGTAGGGGATGAAGGCGTGCTGGAGTTGAGTGATGAGGAGGCAGTCGAACTGGCGCGGCGCGAGTTGCAGAGTATTCTGGGCCTGACGGCGACGCCGCGGGCCACCAGAGTCTTCCGCTGGCGCAAAGCGATGGCGCAGTACACCCTCGGCCATGGCGCGCGCCTGCGGGCCATCGAAGGCCGGCTGCGGCAGCACCGCGGCCTGTTCCTGGCCGGCAACGCCTATGGCGGGATCGGCGTCCCGGATTGCATCCGCTCGGGGCGGGAAGCGGCCGATGCCTGCGTGCGGATGATTGTGCCGTGCGGCTAGCAGGGTTACTGGGTTGCTGGGTTACTGAGTTACAGGGTTTTAGAGTTTGAGAGTCAGGCCTTCGCGGGCGGCGATGACGTGGTCGAAGTGGTGCTGGGTGCGGCGGAGCAGGCGGCGGACTTGGGGGTCGCTGCGGTCGGGGTCGTGGTGGAAGAGAATAAGCTGGCCGACTTTGCATTCTTTGGCGATGCGCACACCCTCCTTCCAAGTGCTGTGGCCCCAGCGGCGGTGGTGGCGCATCTCTTCGGGGAGGAACTGGGCGTCGTAGATGAGGACGTCGGCGCCATCGGCGAGCTCGCGGACTTTGCGGTCGCCGGCGGGGTTGCCGGGCTCGTTGTCGGTGGCATAGACGACGACCTTGCCGTCGCACTCGATGCGGTAGCCGAGGCAGCCCTGGGGGTGGTGGAGGCGCTTGGAGATGAGGGTGAGGTCGTCGTACTGCATCCGCTCCTCGCCAATCTCGAAGAAGTGGCGCTGGGCACCCATCGAGGTCATGTCAACGGGAAAGTAGGGGTCGGTCATCTGGCCTTCGAGGGCACGCTGCAGGCTCTGGTCTTCGAAGCGGTAGGAGTGGAAGAGGAACCGGTTGCGGGCATGGTAGAGGGGTGTGAAGAAGGGGATGCCCTGGATGTGGTCCCAGTGGTAGTGGGTGAGAAAGATGCGGGCGTGGATACCACGTTTGCCGTACTCGCGCTGCAGCGCGCGGCCGAGCATGCGGAAGCCGGTGCCGCAGTCGAAGATGAAGAGGTTTCCTTTGGCGGTGCGCAGCTCCAGGCAGGGCGTGTTGCCACCAAAGTCCGCGTTTTCTCGCTGGGGCGTCGGAGTCGAACCTCGCACGCCCCAGAACCGAAGCAGCATTAAGAACCCCTGCTCGTCAGCACTCACCTGCAAACTCCGCCTATCTTCCCATAACTTTCGCACGCCGGGCAAGTCAAGGCGCGCCGGGGGCGGGCGAGGGGTTCGCCTGCGGCCGGGCAAAGCCGACTTGGTCGAGGATAATCACGCCTTTCGGGCTGCGATCAAAACGGAAGCGAATGGTTTCAAGATTGGCCGGCTTGAACCGGGGATCGGCTTCCACGAACGCTGAGAGGGGAAGCTCGTAGGTTTGCAAGACGGGCTCCGAGGGGCTGTGATACCTCTTTTTTTCCAGCGCGCTCAATTTGGTGAAGCGGGCCTTGAGCACGGGCGGCAGGGGCCGAAAGCGGCTCAACGGCAGCCGGGCGACGGAACCATCCCGCGCCACCAGTTCGAGGGTGAAGTCCAACGGTTCTTTTTTGTCTTCCTCCTCCTCTTCTTCCGCCTCCTCAGGCTCACCGGCCTTGTTTTCGTTGGGTTTCTCCTCGTCGGTCTCCTCTTCATCGGGTTTCGGGGGCTTCTCACTGGCCTCGGCCAGATGGAAGACGAGCAGGCTGTCGGGGCCTAGCCGGGCTTGGCGGGCAAAGGTTGGGGGAAGCGCGAGGGTGTAGCTGGCGGGTTCCGTCGGTTGCTCGGGGTTTTCCGCTTCGGTGCGCCATCCCAGATAGACGGCGTGGTTTGCCCGCGGCGCTCTCCCTCCTCTGAACTTGACGTCCTGTTCGCGCCAGACGGCCAGGTGCTCCCCGTGCTGGTCCCCGCCCTCAACAGTGGTAGTGGTCACGTCAATGTCTTCCTCGAAGTCGCTGAGGAGGCGGAAGCTCGCGTCCTGGTAGCGAGTGACGTAGATGGTTTGCGGCAGCCAGTGCTGGATGCGGCGGTGGTCGCGGAAGAACGGGCGATAGCGGCGGTCTCGGTGGAGGGTGGTTTCGAGGAAGGCAGAGAAATAGACCTTGGCGATCTGGCGCTGCTTTTCTCCCGTGAGCAGGGGCTTGAGATTGAGCAGCCAACTGAAGGGAGGTGAGAAGTCGGTCCTGCCCCAGACGGTGTTGAACTGGCCGTGATTGGCGCGGTAGATGTAGAGGCTCGCCTTGAACCAGTCGTGGTCGTCGGTGAACTTGACGCGGTTGTACTGGCGGTCGCCCAGGAAGCGTGCGACATCGGCATCGTGGCTTCCGTGCAGGGTAAGGTAATTGACGTTCTCCAGGGCAACCGGTTTGTCCGCAGGCTTGCGTACGCCGTCGACCGGGGCGATGGCGATGATGGCTTTGATCGAGAAGCCGAAGTCAAACCGGACAGTGGCATCATCGGAATAGTGCGACAGGTTATTGAAGGCGCCGGCGATGGCGACTGCCTCCCCGCCGAGGGAATGACCGATCAAGCCGAGGTTCTCCATAGCGACCTTTTTGTAGAAGGGATTTCCCTGTGTCTCGTTCCAGCTCCGCCAGGCCTTGAGATGCTGAAGCAGGATCCAGGCGCGGGCGTCGGTTTCCCGATGGTAGGGCCAACCGCCGACCGGTGATCCATTCAAGAAGTTCTCATCAACCGAGACCGCGATGAAGCCGCGACTGGCAAGGAGTTCCGCGAGGTAGGCGTAGCCCGGGTCAGAGAACTCCGCCATGTGGTGACCCCCGTGAACGATCAGAACCAGCGGGAACGGCCCCTCCCCTTCGGGAAACCACACGCGGCCATTGAGGGGGAACGAATCGGCGCCGAAGCCCCAGTACCATCTCGTGAACTTCTCTCTCCAGCCTTTGAAATCCTCTACGAAGGGCGTGGCGTCAACAGGTTCGGTCTGCAGGTCCACCCCCTCGCCGTACTCGGGGCGCTGCTTGTCGGTACCGCTGCCGTAGAACAGTCTGGCGACGGGGTAAGGCCCCGGCTGGGATGGGTCAGGTGCCTCCAGAGGCACTACGCTCGCGGTGTCAGGTGCCGCTTGGGCTTTCACCAGGTGAGAATCCGTACCCGGCCACACCAGCCAGGAGATGAACGCGATGTTGGCAGCCACCGCGAGCATGAGCGACGCCAAAACCAGAATCCTCTTTCCGACTCTCTCACTTCGGAACTCTCTCGCGATGGCGATGGCAACCGCTCCTCCGAGAAAAGCTTCCACAACAACAAGACCTACTGCGAGGGGAAAACCCGGTGTCGGTGGGAACATATCCAGAAGGAGAAAGACAAAGACCACTGAAGCTCCCGTGCCCGCCCAGCCGAGGTAGCGAGGCAGGGCTCGGAGCAGGTTAGCGAGGAGCCGGAGGGCACCTGTGAACAGGCCTATGGCTACTAGGCCGACCAAAAGACCAATCAGGACATCGACGGGAGTACTCAGGCTGCTCATGATCCGCGAGCCCCTAAGGCCCAGCAAGAGGAGGAGGACGGCGGTCACACCGAGGGCAGCGCCCTTGCGGGCCCGCCGTCCAGGGATTGACTTTTCGTAGAGGTTCTTGAACCAGGAGCGCAGTCTTCGGAGGGCTGTTTTCACCTTTCCTTCTTTCTTCTGAGCACTTGCGGAAGCGATGGTGTCTGGCATGCCGGATCTCCTGCCCAGCTTAATTTCATGTTGCTGTACGGAACTTCCCGATCCTTAGTTCCCGCAAGGATAGGGGAAGCCACGAGCGCAAGCAAGCCAACACGTGGTCTTCCGGGTTGGTTTTTATGGACTGACTGCTGTAGGCTGGGGTTGGCTGCTCCGATGAGCCAAGCGTCCATCGCTGCCCGACCGCTGCGCGAGGTGGTTCGTCCCACCACTTTCATCGAATCGCCACGACTTTCCGCGCGCTTGGGGGCGCAGATTACGCTGGCCACGGAGACCTTCCAGCACACCGGCAGCTTCAAGTTCCGTGCGGCGTACAACCTGGCCTCGCAAGTTCCCCAGCAGCATATCCTTACTGCTTCCTCCGGCAACTTCGGGCAGGCCCTGGCCTACGCCTGTCGGCTGCTGGGAAAATCCTGCACGGTGGTGATGCCGCACACGTCGGCGCGGCTGAAGATTGATGCCGTGCGTGCCTACGGGGCTACGGTGGAGCTGACCGATGTGCGCGTCAAGGGCCGCAACGTGCGCGCGGCGGAGCTGGCCCGCGCGCACCCGGAGGCGTACCTGGCCAGCCCCTACGACGATCCGCTCGTCATCCAGGGCAACGCCAGTTTGGGCGAAGAACTCTGCAGGGGCCGTTCGTTCGATGCCATCATCGCGCCCATCGGTGGCGGCGGGCTCACCTCCGGCATCATCACCGGCGTGCGCAATTCCGGCAACACCACGCCAGTCCATGCGGCTGAGCCGCTTATGGCCAACGACGCCGCACGCTCGCTCCGCGCCGGGAAGCTGGTGCGCAACGAGGTCGAGCCGATGACGCTGGCCGATGGGGCACGCACCTTGAGCCTCGGGAACCACAACTGGGAGATCTTGCGTGCGGGCCTGGCGGGCATTGTCGAAGTCCCGGAAGAGGAGATCGCTGCGGCCGTCCGGCTGCTCTTCTCGCTGGCCAACCTCAAAGCCGAGCCCACGGGCGCGCTGAGCGTGGCCGCCTTGCTCACGAATCCCGAACTCTTCCGCGAGCGCCACGTCTGCTGCGTCATCAGCGGGGGTAACGTTGACCCAGAAGTCTATGGCCGAATCTTGGCCGACTTCACCTCACCTCCCGGCAGGGAGGATTGACCGGGTGGGGGATGCGGGGGTAGGCTTCCGCCACCATGATGGATCCGTTTGCGCTCGATGAATTGGTGGCGCGGCGCAAGGTGCTGGCGCTGTTCACGCCCAAGTTCCACATCTACGACCAGTTCGGCAGCCTGGTGGCCTACGTCGAGCAGAAGGCGTTCAAGCTGAAAGAGGATATCCGTGTCTTTGCCGACGAGCAGAAGCAGCAGCCGCTGCTGCACATCCAGGCGCGGCAGGTGCTGGACTTCAGCGCGGCCTACGACGTGGTGGTGGCGGCGACGCAGGAGAAGGTGGGGGCGCTGCGGCGCAAGGGCCTGAAGTCGCTCCTGAAGGATGAATGGCTCATCCTGGACGCGACCGACCAACCCATCGGCCACCTCCGGGAGGACTCGGCGCTGCTGGCCACGCTGCGGCGCTTCCTGACGAACCTAATCCCGCAGAACTACCACGTGGAGGTGCACGGGCAGCCGGTGGGGGAGATCAAGCAGCACTTCAACCCGTTCGTGCTGAAGTACAGCGTGGACCTGCGCGCGGACCCGGGGCGGCAGTTCGACCGGCGGCTGGCGCTGGCGGCGGTGGTGCTGCTGCTGGCCATCGAGGGCCGCCAGCAGTAGCCCGCGGATGCCGGCTTCAGCGACCGGTGACCCGTGATTCGTGGCCCCACGGCTTTCCCTCCCCGCAAAAAGGGGCCTTCGATCCCGCAAGCCCGTCCCGAAGCTTCGGGGGGAGCAGGCCGGCGGGACTCAGGCCCAGCGGGGCCTTCGTCTGGCTTCGACAGGAAAGCGGGATCTCCCCTACACTCCGACAAGGCCTTGCCCTACCCACATCTCTTTCACTTTTCGGTTTTGCGTTCCGGCAGGAAGTTCTCCAGCACCCAGACTTCTCCTTTGTCCGACCCGGCGGTGAAGGCGATGCGCCGCCCGTCAGGATGAATGCGCACGCCCCGTAGGCCTTCCATTGCCAGCCCCAGCTTTTGGGGTTCGCCGCCGGCGGCGGGGACTCGCCACAGCTCGACTCTTCCATCAGCGCTCCAGTTGCGCCACCGCCCGAAGAGCAGGTGGGCTCCGTCCGGCGTCCACGCCAGGCCAGCTATCCCACTGATGTTATGGTATTCCGCTACCGGCACTCGCATCAGGTCGCGGGGTTCGCCGCCCGTGGCCGGCATGACCTTCAGAACATCCAGCACATCGTGCATTGCATAATCTTCCCCTCCACGAAAGACCAGCCGCTGGCCATCGGGCGAGAGCGCAAAGTTGCTTACAAAAGCAGGCGGAACCGCACGGTACAGTTCCTTCTCCTGGCCGGTTTCGACCTCCCGCCGCACAATACTGGAGCTCTTTGTGCTGCGGTCGCGGCGCAGCAAATAGAAAACCACGTTGCCGTCGGGCGACCACGCAGGTTCTTGGCTGGTTACCCGGGGTTCGCTCCGGACGAAGGGGGTAACCTCGCCCGTTTCCACGTCCACCCGATAGAACCCCTGGCGGCCCTTGCTGTCGGTACCAGTCACAAGAACGGAGCGCCCGTCGGAAGACCAGCAGGGCGGGGAAAAGGGCCCGTGGACGGTGAGTTTCAGCGGGAACTCGCGTTCCTCCCCGCTTGCAACGGAGCGAATCACGAGCTGCCCACCCAGGGCAGATACATTCCGAGTTCGCAGGTAGGCGATGGACTTCCCGTCGGGTGACCAGGCGGGCATGCGGTTAGAACCGACGTAGCGCTGGCTGACCGGTTCCGCATCCGCCACCACTTTGCCCGTCACCGGGTCAAGCGGGGCGATGTAGGCATCCCGAATCCCGGTCCCCAGACCGTAATAGAAGTTCCCTTCCTGGGTGAAGCCTAGCGGCCTGATGGAGCCGATAGCCGGCTTGACCAGCGCGGGCGAGCCCTGCGGTTTCCCTTCCGCAACCGGAATGACCCAGACACCATTCGTCCCTGTCCGGTCGCTGCTAAACAGCAGCCTCTTGCCATTCGGTGTCCAGCCCAGCACGCGGTCATTGGCCGGATGCTCCACCAAACGGAGTTCGCGGCTGCCGTCGGTGGCCAGCAGGAAGATGTCGCGCGCGGGCGAGCCCTCTTCCGGGGGGAAGTCATAGACAATGGTGCGCCCGTCGGGAGAAAACTGACCCACGTGCGGGTGGCGCCAGTCGGTCGTTTTCAGAACCTTGGCTGAACCATCCGCCACCGAGACCAGCACGATCTGATTGGTTCGGTCCCATTTCGTCACAGTGGCACAGATGGACTTGCCGTCCGGGGACCACGCACCCGGCTCGACGTAATCCACGTCCTCATTACTATAGAGAACCCGAAGCCCGGACCCGTCGAGTCCGACAAGGCGCAAGTCATAGCGGTCACCATTGAACCAGCCATAGGCAATCTGCTGGCCGTCCGGTGACACTCTGGAGACTTCCGCGAACTCATCGGATTCACTCCATTCACCCTTGTCGGTCAAGCGGCGGTTCTCGCCGGTGGTAAGGTCGCGGACGGCCAGGTCGCCGGTATCCCAGTCAATAAAAATCAGGTAGCGGTCGTCAGGAGAAACCGACCAGGCATCCCCGGCAGGTGCCCACACCTGGCGGGCGACCATGCCGTCGCCGGATTCGCCGGCGGCGGCGCCGACGGGCGTCAGAATCGGCCCGCTGCCGGCCGAAAGCAGGGCCAGCAAGAGCACGGCGGTCAGGGCCAGCGCGGGGACTGGGCGCCGCCAAGGGGGTGCTTCTTGGAGACGCGGCCGGCGGGTGGCCCACCAGGCGTCCAACTCGCTGGGGTAGGCATAGACGCTGCTGCGCGCCTGGTGCAAGTGGCGCCGCACCGGCAGCCCTTCCGACTTCTCCCAGCGGATAACCGTGCGGACATCGCGCTTCAGATAAGCAGCAATCTCCTTCCAGGATTCCAATAGAGTTTCATTCGGACGGGTGGGAGGATTGTTGTTGGTTTCGGTCATGGTAGCCCCCTTTGTCTCCGGGCCGATTTCTCGCTCAGCCTCGCCATGACGCGACCTTAGTATGCCCTACTCCGGGGTGCAATACGCAACAGATGGCAAGCGGGCCATGTCAGTTGATGTCACTTCGGGGGCAGCGCGGAGGCAGGGGAGGCAGAGGAAGCACAGGAAGCACAGGAAGCACAGGAAGCACAGGAGGTGACTCGTGACCCGTGGCCTGCGACCCCTCGATCCCTCGGGGCATGCCGGGGAAGCCGGGCACGGGGGGCAGGAGAGTTTAGGGGGGCGAGAGGTGCGGGGGTTACGGGCGCGGTGAGGAAGCCTGCGCACTCGGGGCAGCGAGTTCGCGCTCGATGAGGGCTTTGAAGGTGGAAGAATTGGATGTGCGGCGGGGCGGGATGGACGATGCTGACATCAGCCACAAGCGGCTGGTTTGTTTGGGCGTCTTTCACCCAGCCCCACAGCTCCGCTTCCTGGGCCTGCGCGGCAAGCCCGCTGCACAAGATGAGCCAGGCCAAACCCAGCAAAATAGCTTGCGCTTTTGGAGAAGGACGATTGTTTTGAACCCGCATCTTAATCACCTCACACTATGTTTGGGTTTCATGCGGTAAATGGTAGTTTCCTGCGCTGAACCCACTGCAGCCCCTACAAGTGCACTGACCCCTCTGATTACGGCGCCCGGTAGATCAGCGTCTTCGACCGGGGCGCAACGGCCGCTCCGAGGCCCGCACCGACGCCTCCGAACAGGCCGCCAAAGGCCGGTGCCACAAGCAGTACTAGGTAATCTTCATCACCGTCTTGAGTGTCGCCACTGAACCACCAGATCACCGCCGTAGCAGCCCCTACGGCAAAACCACTGAGGAAGCCTATCTTAGCCGCCTTGCCCCGGTTGGGTGGGCCAAGCCGCCAAACCCTTAACACCTCCTTACGGCGGTAGCCAACATCGCGCTTATCTTCGCGCAGGCTGATGGCCTCGTCGGAATAGGCAACGAAGGTGCCGCGGTGCCTGACATTATCCATAGTCTCAACGAGGATGCGTTGGCCGGGCTGCAATTGCGCGAGGTTGTCCCAATCGCTCTCACTGGCGGGGGACATCCGTGGCTGGGCCGGGTGCTGCTGCGCTGGCGGTAGGATCTTGGGGTCTTGTTTCTGCTGTCGTTGGTAGGCCTCTTGGGCGGCTTTCAACAGTGCCGGGCTCACCTGCTGCGCCCAGGTTTGCGTGGCAAGAGCCAAAACCAGCACCAGGCTCGCAAGCTCAGCAAGTGGACTATGAATCCGATCCCGCAACCTCATGCTTATGATTTCCCCTTCCGGCACATGCGGTAAGCCAGGGACGAGTCTACTGCTTCCGCGCCCCGCAAGTAACGAGGGAATAACGATGGAAGGACGCATTTTCGCCGAAGAAACGCCGAAAGTTGTCGTCAGCGACCGGTGGCCTGTGGCTCCTGCGGGAGAGCGCCCTTCGGCTTCGCTCAGCACAGGCAGGGCAGGCGGGCGGCGGCATGCGTCCCACCCGCAACCAGGGCCGCTACCTACCCAATTCGAGCTTCAGGAAGTTACGTACGGGCTCCCCGCAAAGAACGCGGGGTCTCCGCTGCGCTCCGAGAAGCCCGTACCCGCCAAAAGAGCGGCAAGCGGCGGCAGGTCCGATGGCGGGCAAACCCGGGCACCTGAGCGGCGTCGGGGGTGTGAATTGGGTGCAACCCGGGGCGGGCGGCGGCATCCAATATAGTACCAACCCCGACTTCCACGATACGGGGAGGCGACGCACCCCCGCTGGAACGCGTTGCCTCCCCATTTTTTTTCATCCCTGCCATAGTTGTGCCGCGAAGGGGCGGCGTGGCACCGGGCTCTACAGCCCTCTGTCTGCCATTACCGCCGTTTGTACAGCGTAGCGCCTGCTTGTAGCCCGGTGTAGCCGGGTGTTGCTTAGCGGGTTTTTCGGAAGACGACCTGGAGCTCGCGGCGCCAGTCTTCGTTGAGGCCGACGAGGGTGAGGCGGAGTTGGGGTGTGAAGTAGCGGATGAGAGTTTCGGTGGTGGGGTGGAACTGGAAGGCCGGGGCGATGAGCAGCAACTCGGGCGGGTCAGGTTTGAGCGGGCGCGCGGGCGAGTAGCCGAAGCGTTCGAGCTCGCCGCGCTGGTGGAGCCAGCGCACGCGTTGCCAGTAGTCGAGGCCTTGCAGCGGCAAGTGAATTTCGCTCGACGCTTTCAACTCCATCACCACGAGTTGCGCGTCGCGCGTCACGCCCAGCAAGTCCACCACGCGACGTTCGCCCGCCGCCAATGCCGGCACCTGGCGATAGAGCTGCGCGCGTTCGAGCCGCGGGTCGAGCGTGTGGATGGTTTCCAGCACCACGCTTTCCAGCCAACGCTCCGACTGCAAGCGATAGAAAGCATCGTTAGGCTGACCGCCGGCCACGCGGCGCCGCAGGAGCTCGCGTAGCAGCGTTTCGAGTTTCGGCCAGTGTTGCGGCGTGAGCCGTTGCTGGGTGCCCACCCCAAACCACACCTCCCCACCCGCAGCCCGCGCAAATTCCAATCCGCGCACGCGTAGCGAAAGTTCCGGCCGCGGCGGCAGCACCACGCGCTCAATCATCTCCGGCGCCAGTGCACAGATGCGCGCGACGCTCGACTCCTCCGCGCGCCGCACCTCCACCGCCCAGGCCGCCGGCAGCAGCCGCGTGTCCCAGTTGCCCACCTCCACCGCCAGCGGCGCGCAGGTGAACTCCTGCTGGTTGACTTCGTAGACTTCAAACCGCCCCAGCGCTGCATCCAGTGCCAGCAGGCGACACGCGCTGAGCGCGCCGCGTCCCACCGGAACATACAGCCGCAGCCCGGCACACACGCGCTCCGGCCAGCGGTGACGATGCCATGCCAGCCAGATCAACCCGTAAGTCAGGATGCCGTCCACGCTCGCCGGCTCTTCCGAGTCGTTCACCCCGAGCACCGCCCACCACGTCTTTCCCACACCCACCAGCGCCCGCGTGTAGAGACCCGAAAAAGAGTTCTTCAGGTCAGCCGCAGTGGAGAGGTTTTCGATCTTGCCACGAGGAAACTCGCGCTCCAGCAGCCGGCGGAAGAAGGTGGCGTACGTACGGCGCGCAACGCGCCGTATGGCGTCGGTTGGCGTCGCACCGCGTGGCGTGGCGAGCGTCAACGTCCCCGGACGGCGCTGCCCGAACCGCTCCACGCGCACGCGTAGCCGACCCGCCGCCGCCTCTTCCACCTCCGCCACCCGCCGCACCCACGTGCGCTCCTCCGACCACAGGTGCAGCAGCAGCTTGCCCGCCTCCAGTCGCACCTCGTAACTGTTCGCCGCTAGGCGGAAGAGCAGCTCGCCGTCTTCGCTCACCTCCAGCCCCGCGCCGGCATGCGCCCGCAGAAACTCCTCAATCACCCCTTTGCGTGCTTCCAACTCCCCCATCGCCCGCTCGCTGACAATCGCCGGCGCCCATCATACCGCAAGCCGACGCTTCCGACGCGCCGCCGTCGTGCCGCCTGGTTTGCTCCGAGCGGGTAGTCCTCGCTGCGCAGGGTGGCCGTTAGCAAGCCACGGGCGTTTCCCTTGACTTTCGCTTTTTATTCGCCTATCATCGGCATTGCCAGCAACGCTCTGCGCTGGCGGTTTCTTCCGATGGCTTTGCTGCTGACAACTCCAACTGTTTCTGCCCCCGCCCGACTGCAACCCTGGCGGTTGCCTGCACGAGGGCTGACCGTTTTTCACGGTGCGGGTAACGCGGCGCGGCTCTCGCACTACTTCCTCCCGCGGCTTCTCGTCGAAGGCAAGCGAGTCGTTTACTTGGACGGTGCCAACCGGATTGACCCGCTGCTGATCGCACGCTTTGCCCGCCAGCGCGGGCAGGAGCCCTCCGCGTTCAACCGGCGGATACGAGTCGCTCGGGCTTTTACCTGTTTTCAACTCACCGAATTGCTTGCGCGTGTGCCGGGCGCATTGCGGAGGTTTCCCGCTGACATCCTGATCGTCACGGCCCTGCCGGATTTGTATTTCGACGAAGATGTGCGCGAGGGGGATGCCCGGGCTTGCTTTGAACAAGCGCTGAAAAGACTGCGGCGACTGGCACAACCGCCACTGTCCGTGGCGGTGTTTTCCGATGCTCGCTCCTTTGTCACCGCGCGGAGAAGGTTTTTCGGGCAGCTCACTGCTCATGCCGACCAAGTGTGGAAGTTCGAGGTGCAGGCAAACGACAAGCTCACGCTGACCTGCGAGCGCGTAAGGCCGCGATTGCCAGGCTAGCTGCTCCCGGAGGTGTTCTATGGGTCGTACCGTTCCCACTTTTCGTCAACTCATTGAACAGGCGGCACAGCGATGGATGAAATTCCGTCGGGCGTTGCGGCGAGAGGATCAGCAGCACTTTGACCGCCTTTTTCTGCGCGCCCGCTCCTACACCCAGGCTGCCACCTACCAGTGCCACGACAATCCGATGGAAGCGATCCTACTCTCCATCGCTCTTGACCAGGAAAAGCGCCTGTATGCACTCGAGCGCCAACTTCGGCAAGGAGAGAAAGCCCATGCGACTCCAGGGGTGGATACTAGACCTCTACCCCAGCCCGCAAGGAATGACGCTGTGGCTGATCGAGACGAACCAGAAGCGCCACCGGCTGATTGACCCATTTTCGCCGGCCTGCTACGTGCACGGCTCCCCAGCCACCTTGCGTCGGCTTCAGGGTAGGCTCGAAGCGCGCGGCTGGGCGGTGACTTGCCGGCTCACCGAGCGCACCGATCTCTGGCAGGGCAAGGCCCTGCCAGTCCTGCAAGTTTCTGTTCAGCACCCGACTGAGTTCAACTCCTTGGTGCGGTGGGTGCACCGTTTCGACTCACACCTGCGGCTCTATAACAGCGATCTCATGCTGGGCCCACGCTATTGCTGGGAAAGGCAGGTATTCCCCCTCGCCAGGGTCGAGGTAGCAGTGGATGAGCATGGACGTGTCTGTGGCTTGGAGCGCCGAGACGATGAGTGGGCCTTGGACTACGAGCTGCCGCCGTTCAAGATCATGCGCCTACGCCTGGAAGGACTTTCCCGGGTCAACCCTACGCACGGACGCCGCAGCGCGCTGGAAGTGGAAGTAGATGGTGACTGTTATGTGATGGACGAATCCGGTGAGCCTGCGGTGGTCATGTTCCAGCGCCTTCTCAGGCAGCATGATCCAGACTTGATCCTGTCGGAGTGGGGAGATTCCACCATCCTGCCCCTCTTGGGCCGGCAGGCAAGACAACTGAATCTCCCGCTGCAACTCAACCGCGACCCCAACCTGCCCGTGCATCAGAGTCGGGCCCGGAGTTTTATGAGCTACGGGCGCATCCTCTTCAAGGACAGCGCGACTACGCTCTACGGCCGGCTGCACGTAGACGTGAGCAACTCATTCATCGCCGGCCACTGTGAGCTGGATGGCCTGTGGGAATTGGCCCGCGTGACGAAGTTGCCGCTGCAGTATGCGGCCCGCACCACCACCGGTACGGGCATTTCCTATATGCAGATGGAAGTGGCCTACCGCGACCGGGTGCTGATCCCGGAGCAGAAAAGCGAACCGGAGGACTTCAAGCACCCAGACCAGCTTCTCATCGCTGACCGAGGTGGGCTGGTGTTCCCTCCAATCTTGGGCTTCCACGAAAACGTAGCGGAGTTGGACTTCCCGTCACAGTTTCCCAGCATCATGGTTCATTTCAACGTTTCCTCGGAAACCGTGAACTGCCCGTGCTGCCCGCAGAGCCCGCCGATTCCCGAACTCGGCTACCGCCTCTGCCGCAAGCGCCCAGGCATCGTCGGGCGCACGGTGGCCCCACTGATTGAGAAAAGGCAACGGTACAAAGAGCTACTAGAAACTGTCCCCGCATCCAGTCGGCGGGAACAGTACAAGCGCCGGCGGGAGGCGGCGAAGTGGCTGTTGGTCTGCTGCTTCGGCTACCTGGGTTACAAAAACGCCCGCCTGGGCAAAATCGAGGCCCACGAAAGCATCAACGCCATCGGACGCGAGCAACTGCTGGTGGCCAAAGAAACAGCCGAGCAGCGGGGGTTCCGTGTTCTGCATGCGGTTGTGGACAGCCTGTACGTCCAACGAGAGCGGTCCACACGAGAAGACTACGAACGGTTGGCAGAGGAAATTCATGAGCGCACAGGATTGCCCATTTCTCTGCAGGCCCTCTACCGCTACATCGTCTTCCTGCCATCCAAACAGTTTGAAGCTGTGCCAGTCCCCAACCGCTTCTTCGCGGTCAGTGAAGAAAGCGAGCTGAAGGTACGGGGCCTGGAGTCGCGCCGCCATGATACCGCCCCATTCGTGGCCCGGATGCAGCAGGAAGTCTTGGCCATCCTGGCTGAAGCCCGCGACTCCACGAGCTACCGCCGGAAGCTTGCAGAAGCCCGGGCAGTGCTGGCCCGCTACCAGCAGGCCCTAGAGAGCGGTGCGGTTACCCTCGAAGACTTGGTCATCAGCAAACGGCTCACGCGCCCACCGCGCCAGTACCAGAAAGCTAGCCTGACCGCCATTGCTGCCCAGCAACTCGCCGGCCGCGGCGTCAAGCTGCGCCCGGGGCAGACAGTTGACTACATCATCACCGACGCCGAGGCTGTCCTGCCCAATGACCGCGTGCGGGCGTACACCCTTTGGGAAGGCTGGTGCGGGTACGACCGAGAAAAGTATCGGGAGATGCTAGTAGCGGCGTTTGCACCCTTCCAACGCTAGCAGGCGCGACAACCATCCCCGGCGTTCCCATCGAGCGCGCTCGCCTGACAATATTTTTATCTCCCGTGTAGTTTGCACGCGCACCGCCCTCAGGGCCGCAGGTAACTTTTGCTTGATTTTTCGCAACTCTTAGGGGCACCGTAAGGCCTGCCCCGCCAGCGGCGGGGCTGGCGAGCAACAATGGCGCAGGAACTTGAGCGCTACACCTACTGGCTGGCGATGACGCTGACGCCGGGCATCGGGTCGCGGCTGGCAGCGCAGCTCTTGAAGCGCCTCGGTTCACCCGAGCGCATCTTCACCGCCTCGCTCACCGAACTCAGAGCCGCCGGCGCGCCCGCCTCGGTGGCACAGACCCTGCATTCCCGCGTGCCGCTCAAAGCCGCCGAGCAAGAGCTGGATAAAGTTCGCCAGCTCAACTGCCGCCTGCTGGCTTGGGACGAACCCGACTACCCCGAACTGCTCAAGCAAATCTCCGACCCGCCCGTGCTGCTCTACCTGCGCGGCGACGCGACGGTGCTGAAGAACCACTGCTTGGCCATCGTCGGCTCGCGCAAGCCCACCCCCTACGGCACCCAGGTGTGCGAGCGGCTGGCGCAGCAGTTGGCCGAGCGCGGTCTCACCATCGTCAGCGGGCTGGCCCGCGGCATTGACTCCGCCGCCCACCGCGGCGCCCTCAACGCCGCCGGTGGCAAAACCATCGCCGTGCTGGGCACCGGCATCGACACCGACTACCCGAAGGAAAACAAGAAGCTCCGCCAGCAGGTCGAAGCCAACGGCTGCGTCCTCACTGAATTTCCTTTGGGCTTCTTTCCCGCCCCGCAGAACTTTCCCATCCGCAACCGCATCATTGCCGGGCTGAGCTGGGGTGTAGTCATCGGCGAGGGCGGGCAGTATTCCGGCGCCCTCATCACCGGGCGGCTCGCGCTCGAATACAACCGCCAGGTCTACGGCGTCCCGGGCAACATCACCAACCCCAAGAGTTGGGCGCCCAACAACTTCATCAAGCAGGGCGCCAAGCTGGTCAGCGACTGGGAGGATGTCGTCGAAGAGTTGCCCACGCCGGTGCGAAACGAAATCCTGGCCCAGCTCGCCGCCGCCCCCCGAAGCTTCGGGGCCGCCATCCCGCCACCCGGCCTGCCCCTCACCGCGCAGCTTTCCGACAGCGAGCGTGCCCTCTTCGGCATCCTCAAGGTGGACGAGGCGCTGCACGTGGACCAACTGGTTGAGTCCAGTGAACTGACCTCCTCGGACGTGCTGGCCGCCCTCTTCGACTTGGAAATGAAAGGATTGATCCGGCAACTGCCCGGCAAATACTTCCTTCGCGCCCTGCCGGCCGCCTCCTAGCCGCTATGCCCCGCTCCCTCGTTATCGTCGAGTCGCCCGCCAAGGCCAGAACCATCAAGCGCTACCTGGGCCGCCACTTCGCCGTCAAAGCCTCGCTCGGCCACATCAAGGATTTGCCGAAAAAGCAGCTCGGCGTGGACATCGACAACGGCTTCGAACCCACCTACGTCATCATCGCGGGCAAGGAAAAAGTGGTCACAGAGTTGCGCACCGCTGCGGCCACGGCCGAAACTGTCTATCTCGCCGCCGACCCCGACCGCGAAGGCGAAGCCATCTGCGCCCACCTGAAAGAGATACTGACCGAGAAGGAGCTTACGATCGAGGAGGACGCGACCCACAGGCGTGGCAAGAAGAAAAAGACCGCCACGGGGAAGGCAACCAAGGCAGCAATGGCCAAGAAGAAGGCCGGAAAAACATCCGTGCTCACAACGGCTCCGCCGGTGGGCCGGGGAAAGAAAATCTTCCGGGTGGCCATGAACGAAATCACCAAGTGGGGGGTGCAGCAGGCATTCGAAAAGCCTGCGGAAATTGATCCGCACCTGGTGGATGCCCAGCAAGCCCGCCGTATCCTCGACCGGCTGGTGGGCTACGAGGTGAGCCCGCTGCTCTGGGACAAGGTCAAGCGCGGGCTGTCCGCCGGGCGCGTGCAGACGGTGGCGTTGCGCCTGGTGGTCGAGCGCGAGCGCGAGATTCGCGCCTTCGTCTCGAAAGAGTACTGGACCGTCGCCGCCAACCTCTCCGCCGCTGCCCCGCCGCCCTTCGACGCCAAGCTGGTTGAGTACCGGGGCAGGAAGTTCGAGGTTCCGAGTCAGGAGGAAGCACAGAGAAACAAGCAGCTCTACATCCCGAACGAGCCAGAAGCGAAGGAGCACGTCGCGGCTCTGGAGGCGGCCAGGTTTGTGGTCGAGTCGGTGCAGCAGCGCGAGCGCCGCCGCCACCCCGTCCCACCCTTCATCACCAGCACCCTCCAGCAGGAAGCCGCCCGCAAGCTCCGCTTCAGCGTCAAGCGCACCATGATGATTGCCCAGCGCCTCTACGAGGGCATCGAGCTGGGCGCCGAAGGCAGCGTCGGCCTCATTACCTACATGCGCACCGACTCCACCCGGGTCGCGAACCAGGCGCTGGCAGAAGTTCGGGACGTCGTCCTCAAGCGCTACGGCCAGCCCTACCTGCCCGCGAAGCCGCGCTTCTACCGCAGCAGGAAGGGCGCCCAGGAGGCCCACGAAGCCATCCGGCCCACTTCGGTCGCGCACACCCCGGAAAACGTCAAGCGCCATCTCCGCCAAGACGAGTTCAAACTCTACCAGCTCATCTGGCAGCGCTTCGTGGCCTCGCAGATGGCCGAGGCGGTGTTCGACCAGACCCAGATCGACATCGCCGCCGGTGACTACCGGCTGCGCGCCAGCGGTGCGGTGCGCAAGTTTGACGGCTTTCTGGCGGTTTACGAAGAGGGCCGGGATGAGGCCCGCGAGGCCGAGGAGGCAGAAGCCGAGGCAGCGCGCGCGCTGCCCGAGGTGCGCACCGGCGAAACCCTCCGGCTGAACGCCCTCAACCCCGAACAGCACTTCACCCAGCCCCCGCCCCGCTACACCGAGGCCACCCTGGTCAAGGAACTGGAAGAGCGCGGCATCGGCCGCCCCTCCACCTACGCCACCATCCTCTCCACCATCCTCGCGCGCGACTACGTAGGCAAGCAGCAGGGCCGCTTCCGCACCACTCCGCTGGGCGAGATTGTCAACGACCTGCTCATCAAGAGTTTTGAAGACATCTTCGACGTCGCCTACACCGCGCGCATGGAGGCCGAGTTCGACGCCATCGAGGAAGGCAAGCTGCCCTGGCGCCAGGCACTGGAGGAATTCTACGAAAAGTTCGCCCGCGACCTCGAACGCGCCGGCGAGGAGATGGAAAACGTCAAGGCCGGCCTGCCCACCGAGGAGAGTTGCGAACGCTGCGGCAAGCCGATGCTGCTGCGCATCGGCCGCCACGGGCTCTTCCTCGCCTGCTCCGGCTACCCCGACTGCACCAACACCCGCGAGCCGCAACTCGAAGTCCACGGCATCGACTCTGACGACACCGCGCCGGAAGCCGAACTCCAAACCTGCGAGAACTGCGGCCGCGAGATGGTACGCAAACGCGGCCGCTTTGGGCCCTTCCTCGCCTGCTCTGGCTACCCCGACTGCAAGACCACCAAGCCCCTCGACCGCTCCAGACGCGCCGCCGAACCCGTCCCGCTGGAGGAAACCTGCCCCGACTGCGGCGGCCAACTCCTGCTCCGGCAGGGCCGCTACGGTGAGTTCATCGCCTGCTCGAACTTTCCCGAGTGCCGCTACACCCGCCAGAAGACGCTCGGCATCGCCTGCCCTGCCTGCAGCCAGGGGGAGTTGGTCGAGCGCCGGACCCGCAAAGGCCGCCGCACCTTCTACGGCTGTTCGCGCTACCCCGACTGCACCTTCACCACCAATGAAAAACCCATCGCGGAGCCTTGCCCGAGTTGCGATGCTGCCTTCCTGTTCGAGAAGCGGTCGAAGAACGGCAACGTCCGCCGCTGCCTCAACCCCGCCTGCAACTTCCAACTCGCCCTGGCCTGAGCCTTCCGCCCAAGGCCTGCCTGCCCCCGCTGAGCGGGGGCATTGCCCCCGTGCACAAGCTGAGATAGTGTCTGGCCGATGAGCGTCGCGCTCTGGCCCTGGATCATCTTCGCGCTGCTGGTGCTGGGGCTAATCCTGATTGACCCCGGCGTGAGCGGGTTGGGTATTGATACACTGAGCGTGGACTGCGGGCTGTCGAAAGATTTCGAAGTCCATCGGCTCTGCCACGGCGCCGGGCTCTAGCAGCTCGAAAGCCTGGCCGACCTCAGCCGGCTGCCGGAGAGCGGCGCCTTGCTCGTCGTGGCGGCCATCAAGCTCGAAGACGATTTCGGCAGGCCCGCGCGCGTTTTCGCTGTCCTGCCGTAGGGGCGAATGCTGGCATCGTTGCTGTATTTGCTGCTGGGTCTGGCGGGGCTGT
>JBHIAG010000023.1:0-22904 GCA_046758465.1 Terriglobia bacterium
AGACAAGCGGGAGCAGCGTAAAGACAAACGCCTGCAAGAAACCCACAAAGAGGTGCAACACAACGAAAGCCAGCGGAATGACCAGCGGCGCGATGACCGTCACGCTACCCAGAATCTTATTGAACTGCCAGGTTGCCGTCATCGCCATAAGACCCAAGCCCAGAAAGGTCACGTACAACAACTCGCTCACGAACATATTGGCATAAAGACGCACGGTCAGAGAGAGTAACCGCGCCCCGTGGCTGATGATCTCAATCGGCAGCATCAGTGGCGCCAGCGGCAGGATGGGTCCCAAGAAGTTCTTCCCGTACCGCAAGGGTCCGTGGGCGCGCATCCCGGCGATGTTGTAGTACACGAAGACTGCGAGCGCACATCCCAGAGGCACGGTCTGATGCGCGGTGGGCGAAGCAAAGACGGGAATTAGACTGATCGAGTTGCAAAACAGCACGAACAGGCCCACGGTTCCGATCAGTGCCAAGTGCTTCCGTCCGCCGTGGCCGACAATCTCATCGAGAAGGTCGTAGATGCCCACCCGGAAGCTATTCGACAAGAGCTGCTCAAAGCAGAGCTGCAAGCCCCCGGGATTGTCCGCCGACAGACGCGACCGGAACCAGAGAAAAAAGAGGATGCACAGCAGAACGATCAATAGCTCCGTGGCCAAATAGTCGGGCACCGCCTCGCCGAACAACTGGTGTATCAGCTTGCCAAACTCGGAGTGGGGTTCCATCTTCTATCTGCGCACAGCCAAGAAGATTTCGTAGACAGCTTCCACGACCACCGCGGGCACAAGAAGCAACACACCACCCGCCACGCCCAGAGGGGAAAGCAACGAGCGCGAAAAGATAGCATAGAGGAGAATCACAAGCAATATTAGTGGTGCCAACAGCTTGAGATAGGTGCGTCGAGGAACGCGAGCCTTCTGCGCCGCCATGAGCGTGTCCACGATAGATACGATCCAGCGGTAGTTCAGGTAGGCAAGCCCGCCGCCGAAAGCAACTGCCACTGCCATATCCCCGCCCCACTGCCAGCCCGCAACCGCCGTGCCCGCGGGGACCAGCAAAAGGATGGTGCTACCCAGGCGGCGCACCGCGCCGGCCAAAAACTCTTGTTCAGCCCGGGGAAGTTCAGTCATTTGCGGTTCAGCCGCTTTAGCCCCCGCATCAATTCCAGCAAGGCAGCCACGAAGCCCAACCCCAAAAACACCAGCGAGAATAGCGGGCTGGTGCCCAGCTTGCCGTCAAGCCACCATCCGATCCCATAGCCCACCAGCAGCGCGACGGGAAAGGTGAACGCGACAGTCAGGACAAATCCCAATTGCCGCCACGGCCGGCGCTCGGGCTCATTCGGTTCGGGCATCTCGCACGATCCCCACGCTTTATGCCAAGGGTAGACGAAATCCGCCTTGAGGGAAAAGACCGAGAGTCAAACCCTCCACGACATTACCACTCAGGTTGGAACGGCACTAGGGAAAGGGCCGAACGCTCACCTGTGCCCAGTGGAAGAGTGGTTCGGGGTAAAGCCCGAGACCGAGCGTCAGCAAGCAGGTGGCGGCGAGTGCAACCGCCAAGCCGGGCGCCAGGGTCATCTTGCCGGGCTCGCGCGGCTCGGTGATGAACATCGAAACCACAATGCGGAAATAATAGTACAGTGCCACGACCACGTAGAGCGCCGCGATCACCGCCAGGACATAATGCTGGTTTTCGATCAAGGCTGCAAAGATTAAATACTTGCCCCAGAAACCCGCTGTCGGCGGAATGCCGGCGAGCGCCAGCAAGAAAATAATCATCAGCACGGCGGGGGCAGGATTCTTGAAGAACAGGCCCGCCATATCGGAGACCTGGTCACCGACCAAATCCTTTCGGCGCATCCCGACAACGACCGCGAACGCGCCCAGGGTCATGAAGGCATAGACAATGATGTACACCACGACGGCCATCAGCCCGGTCTTGTTGCCGGCAACGATGCCGAGCAGGATGTAGCCGACATGGCCGATGGAGGAATAAGCCAGCAGGCGCTTGATGTTCTCTTGCGTGATCGCCGCGAGATTGCCGACGATCATCGTCAGTATCGCCACCACTGCCAGCATGTCTTCCCAGTTGGCGCGCACCGGATACAGAGGAATCAAAAACAGCCGTACCAGCATCGCAAACGCGGCTGCCTTAGAGGCTACCGACACATAGGCGGTAATGGTCGTGGGGGCACCTTCGTAAACGTCGGGCGCCCACTGATGGAACGGCACCGCTGCCACCTTGAAAAACATCCCCGCGGCGATGGTGATGGTGGCGAGAAAGACGATGGGATCACCGAGGCCGCGCTGGGCAACCACGACCGCAATATCATTGATGTTGGTCGAACCACTGATGCCGTAGAGCAGCGAGAAGCCGTAGACCAGGATGCCCGACGAAAAAGCACCCAGCAGAAAATACTTCACCGCGGCCTCATTCGAGCGCCGGTTTGCCCGCAAGTAGCCCACGAGCACGTAGAAAGAGAGCGCCATCAGTTCCAGCCCGATGAACAATGTGATGAGGTCGGTGCCGCCGGCGATGAACATCATCCCTACGGTCGCGAACAGCATCAACGCGTAGTATTCGCCCTCATGCGCTCCCTCCACCTCCAGGTAGCGGATTGACATTAGGATGACGAGAGCCGTCGCCGCGAGAAAAATGAAACTAAAGACGATGAAAAACGAATCTACGATAATCACCCTGTTGAAGGCAGTCGAGTTGACGTTGCGGATCAGCCAGAGCCCCACGCCACTGAAAACAATTCCCACTAACGCCACCATTGCATTCAAGTATTTATGCCTGCGCTCGAGCCAGCAGTCCATCAGCAGGATGCCACAGGCAAACAGCGTCAGCTCGAGCTGCGGCACAATGGCGCGGAAGTCGCGCAAGTCAAACCACTGAAATAATTGTGTCTCCATCAGCGCCGCTCAAGGACGGAGGTCAAAGGTTCAGTTTCCGGTTCTGTTGACTGCGCGGGCAGAATCACCGGCAGCGTCCGGCGAGCCTCTTCCACCGCGCGGGGTCGCACGCGCTCGAC
The DNA here is from genome assembly GCA_046758465.1 of Terriglobia bacterium. GTDB lineage: Bacteria > Acidobacteriota > Terriglobia > Acidiferrales > 2-02-FULL-67-57 > JBHIAG01. The sequence goes on from JBHIAG010000023.1 coordinate 3,043, forward strand.
TAGCTGCGCCACCGGCCGCTCCAGTACCTCGAAATACGGTTTGGGATAAATCCCAATCCAGAAGCACCAGAGCACGAGCGGTACCAAGGTGGCCATCTCGCGCAGGTTGACGTCGCGCAACTTCTCGTTCTCCGGGTGCGTTACCGGCCCGAACATCACCCGTTGGTACAGCCAGAGCAGATAGGCGGCTGCCAGCACAATGCCGAGCACGGCGAAGGCCGCCCAGATCCAGCTCACCCGCCAGGCACCCAGGAGAATCGTGAACTCGCCGATGAAGCCATTGAGCAGCGGCATCCCCAGCGAGGCCAGGGTGATGATTAAGTAAATGGTGGCAAAGCGCGGCATCGGCGTCGAGAGCCCACCAAAGGCTACGATTTCGCGGGTGTGCCGGCGCTCGTAGAGCAGACCCACAATCAAGAAGAGCGCCGCGGTCGAGATGCCGTGGTTGACCTGCTGGAGCAGGCTGCCGGCCAGCCCCTGGTGGTTCAAGGCGAAGATGCCCAGCGTGCAGAAGCCCAGGTGCGAAACCGACGAATAGGCAATCAGCTTCTTCATATCCTTCTGCATCATGCAGACGAGCGCACCGTAAATGATGGCGATGATGGACAGGGTTGCCATAATCCAGACGTATTCGCGGCTGGCATCAGGCAGCATGGGCAACGAGAAGCGCATAAACCCGTAGGTCCCCATCTTCAACAGTACGCCCGCCAGGATCACCGAGCCGGCCGTCGGCGCCTCGACGTGGGCATCGGGCAGCCAGGTATGAAACGGCACCATTGGCACCTTGATGGCAAAGGCAAAGAAGAAGGCCCAGAAGATCCCCTTCTGCCACTCGAGTGGCAGATCGAGCTTCATAAGCTGGGTGATATCGAATGTCTGCTGGCCGTTGTAGTACCACATCGCCAGGATGCCGAGCAGCAGCAGGACGGAGCCAAACAGGGTAAAGAGAAAGAACTTAATGGCGGCGTAGAGTTTGCGTTCGTGGCCCCAGACGCCGATGATGAAGTACATCGGCACCAGCATCACTTCCCAGAAGACGTAAAAGAGCACAAAGTCGAGCGACATAAAGACGCCCAGCATTCCTGTCTGCAACAGCATGAACATGATGTAGTACTCTTTCACCCGCTCCTGGATAAGGGCCCAGGAGGACAAGACGGCGATGAAGCCGAGGACGGTAGTGAGCATAATGAGCAGGAAGCTAATGCCGTCGATCCCAAGGTGGAATTCGACATTGAACGAAGGGATCCAGGAGCGCTTGAAGACGAATTGAAACCCGGGCTCATTTTTGTCGTACCACCAGACCAACGGGAGCGACACCGCAAAGCCAGCGAACATCACCAGATTGGCCCACCAGCGGTGGAAGGCTTTGGCTTCGCGCGGGATGAAGAGTGCCACCGCCGCGCCCGCCAGCGGCGTAAACAGAATCCAGTTCAGGATCGTGTCATGAGAAAATTCCATCGCCGAGTTTCACTCCTCTAACGCAGATACCAAACCAACAAGAAGACCACCACGCCGGTGGCCATCAATAGCAAGTAGGCCTGCACGAAGCCAGTCTGCACCACGCGGACCGGCCAGCTCGCGAACCAGACGAGCCATCCCAGCACGCGCACGGCCCCGTCCACAATCCAGGTGTCCCACCAGATTGAAAGCCGCGAGATGAAGCGGGTGAACCAACCCGTGCCGTCCACCCCATAGCCGTCAATCACCTTCAGGTCAAAGCGCGCAAAGGTGTTGCCCATGGCTTTGCCGAGCACTGGCCCTTCGACAAACACGGCGTCATAGGCCTCGTCCATGTAGTACTTGTTGACCAGCACCTTGTAGAACCGCGAGAACCGAAAGGCAACTTGGTCGGGCAACCAAGGCTCCTTTAAGTAAAACTGAAAGGCAATCAAGATGCCAAGCGCACCCGCCAGCACAGATACCACCATCAAAGCCAATTCCAGCCCATGGCCAGGCCCGGCCACCGCAGGCGCGGGTGCCGGGACACCGGACTGGAAGACCGGTTCCAAGAAATGCTCAAAATGGTTTGCGCCGCCGAGGATAGCCGGCCACCCAATCCAACCGCCCACGACTGCCAGCGTCGCTAGCAGCACCAGCGGGATGATCATCACCCGAGGCGACTCGTGAATGTGGTGTTCGAGTTCGTGCGGCACGCGTGACTTCCCGAAGAAAGTACGAAACACCAACCGAAAAATGTAGAACGCGGTCATCCCCGCCGTTAGGATGCCGATGCCCCACAAGATCCCCGACAGTGGCCTGCTCGGATTCGAAAACGTTTTCCAGAGAACCTCATCCTTGCTGAAAAAACCGGCCAACGGGGGCAGGCCCGCGATGGCCAAGCCGGCGATCAAGAAGGTTCGTGCGGTGATGGGGATGCGGTTCCAGAGCCCGCCCATCTTGCGGATGTCGGTCTCATTGGAGAGCGCGTGCATCACGCTGCCGGCGCTGAGGAACAGCAGGGCCTTGAAGTAGGCATGCGTGGAGAGGTGGAAGATACCGGCGGCAAACGCGCCCATCCCGCAGGCGAGAAACATGTAGCCAAGTTGGCTGATGGTCGAGTAGGCCAGCACCCGCTTGATATCGTTCTGCACCAGGGCCATCGAGGCGGCGTAGAGGGCGGTCACGGCGCCTACCACAGCGACGATGGCGAGGGTGGTGGGGGCGAGCTGGTAGAGGGCGTTTGCGCGTGCCACCATATAGACACCGGCCGTCACCATCGTCGCCGCGTGGATCAGCGCGCTCACCGGTGTGGGGCCTTCCATTGCGTCTGGCAGCCAGACGTAGAGCGGAATTTGCGCCGACTTGCCGATCGCGCCCAGAAACAACAAGAGAGTGATGGCGGTGATCACTGCATCACCGGCCTGGAACTGCCCGCCCGCCAACGTCTGATTAATGCTGGTGAAGTTGAGCGTGCCGAAGGTGGTAGCAAGCAGGAAAATGCCGAGCAGGAAGCCGGCATCCCCTATGCGATTGACGACAAAAGCCTTTTTGCCGGCGTCGGCGGCGCTCTTCTTCAGAAACCAGAAGCCGATCAGCAAGTAGGAGCACAGCCCTACGCCTTCCCAGCCGATGAACATCATCAGGAAATTGTTCGCCAGCACCAGGGTCAGCATCATGAACATGAACAAGTTCAGGTAGCCGAAGTAGCGATAATAGCCGCCCTCGTGCGCCATATAGCCGACGGAGTAAACGTGGATCAGAAAGCCGACGCCACTTACCACCAAAATCATGACCGCCGAGAGCGGGTCCACCAGGTAACCCCATCCGACGTGTAACTCGGCCAGAGGCAACCAAGTAAAGAGGGCCCCTGTGTCGTAGAAACGTTCGCCCGGAGGCAGAGCGACGAGCTGGCGGAAAATCCCCAGGGAAACCAGAAACGAGAGCCCCACCGTGCCGCAGCAGAGCCAGCTAATCACGGCCCGGGGGAGGCGCGAGCCCACCAGCAGCATCAGCACAGCGCTCGCCAGCGGCAGCAAGGGAACCAGCCAGACCCAGTCCAGAAAATTCTGCGGCATCGTTACACGTTCACCACTTCAGCAAATCAATCTCGTCTGCGTTGACCGTTTCGCGATTGCGGAAGAAGGCGATCAGGATTCCCAATCCGATGGCGGCTTCAGCTGCTGCGACTGTGATGACGAAGATGGCAAAGACATGTCCATTCACGGAAGCCAAGTGACGTGCAAACGCAATGAGATTGATGTTGACGGCGTTCAGGATCAACTCAATCGACATCAGGATAACGATGAGGTTGCGCCGGGTCAGCACCCCGATGACACCAATCGTGAACAGCATCGCGGACAGAATCAGGTAGTGGCTGGTAGGAACCACCCGGTTACTTCCCTTTCGCCATGATTACTGCCCCGATCATCGCCACCAACAGGAGCAGGGAGGCGATTTCGAACGGCAACATATAGTTCTGGAAAAGAGTCTCGCCGATAGTCTCTGTATTAGCTGTGAAAACGGCCGCGGCCACAGGCTCGGCAGGGGACGAAAACCCTTCGCGGCTCAGGAAGAAGGTGGCACCTAGTTCGGCCGCCAGCACTAGGGCGGCGATGCCAGCGACCCACCACTGCCGGTTAAATCGTTCCTGCTGCACCGTTACATCCAGGTTCACCAGCAGAATCACAAACAAGAACAGCACCATCACCCCGCCGATGTAGAGGATGATCTGCACGGCCGCCAAAAACTCGGCCCGCAGTTGCAAGTACAGCCCTGCGACCGACAGCAAGGTGACAATGAGGAAAATGGCACTGTGCACCGGGTTGCGGCGCGTGATCACCAGAAGTGCCGAGACCACGGTGACTGTCGCAAAGAACCAAAACGTTACTTGGTAGAAAGTCATTCGCTACGTTCCAGGTTCATAGGTATGCCGGCCGGCCAACAGGACAGCCAGCAGCAGCGTCGCCAGGTTGCCCGCCCAGAGTGCTCCTACGAGATTCCACCCCAAGCGTTGCCACAAGATCAGGCCCAGGCCGCAAAAGATGATGTTGGCGATGGCTACGGGAATCATAAAGTGCCAGCCCAGACGCATGAGCTGGTCGAAGCGATAGCGCGGGAACGTGCCGCGAAACCAGATAAACCCGAACAAGAAGGCAAACACCTTGAGCAGGAACCAAAACACTCCCTGGACGGCTTCGAGCACACTGGGAATGAAGAGCGCACTCGTCACGCTACCCGCCACCACTGCGAACAGAATGAGGACAAACCGATGGGTGGCGGAATAGGCGAGAAAAATTTCCTTCACGAACCACACGGTGCCAGCGCCGAAGACCAGCAGGGGGGCGTAGTTCAAGAAGTCGAAGGCGCGAACGCTCGCGAAGGGTCGCAGCCAGCCGCCGAGGAAGAGCGTGGTGGCGATGGAACTGACGAGCACCATGGCGGTGTATTCCGCCATAAAGAAGAGCGCGAAGCGGAAGCCACTATACTCAGTGTGGAAGCCAGCGACCAACTCCGACTCCGCCTCGGGCAGGTCAAAGGGGTTGCGATTGGTTTCCGCCAGGGATGCAACAAACAAGATAAAGAACGCCACCGGCTGAAGAAAGACAAACCAGATGCCCAACTCGGCCTGCTTTTCAACGATGCCTTTCATGCTCAACGTGCCGGAAAGCAGGAGGGCACTGACAATGGCAAAGCCCAGGGCCACCTCGTAGCTCACGAGCTGGGCGGTGGAGCGCATCGCCCCGAGCAGCGGGTAGTGGCTGTTTGAGGCCCACCCGCCCAGGATGATGCCGAAAATACCGAACGAGGAGATGCCGATGAGAAACAGAATCCCGACGTTGACATCGGTGATGATGAAGTTGGGCGCGAAGGGAACCAGTGCGAAGGCGGTGAAGGCTGCGATGACGCTGATGACGGGCGCATAGAGAAAAATGAAGCGGTCGGCTTCGGCGGGGACGATGTCTTCCTTGAGCAGCAATTTGAGGGCGTCGGCGATGGGTTGCAGCAGTCCGTGCGGGCCCACGCGCATCGGACCTACGCGCACTTGCAGGTGCGCCAGGACCTTGCGCTCGATCCAGATCATGGCGGCCGCAATCAACGACAGCATGAGAAACGCAACGACAACGAGAACGGTAGGTCGCAGGTAGGGCTGGAACGCCTCGACTAGTTCAGCCATAGCCTCACTGGGGCATCGCCGTGGCCGGAGGGTAGCATCGATTCACTCAGCGATCCACCTCGCCCAGGACAATGTCGATGGTGCCGATGATGGCCACCACGTCGGCGATCAGATGGCCGCGCACCATCGTGTCAAACGCCTGCAAGTTGACGAACGAAGGCGGCCGGATACGCAGCCGGTAGGGCTGGATGGTGCCGTCGCTGACGATGTAATAGCCGAGCTCACCTTTGGGCGCCTCAATTGAGTGGTAGACCTCGCCCGGCAGGGGTTTGATGACTTTCCCGACCCGGGCCAGGATGGGCCCCGCAGGGATGGAGTCCACTGCTTGCAGAATGATGCGGTGGGACTGCCGCATCTCCTGTATGCGCACGATGTAGCGGTCGAACGTGTCGCCGTTGGGGCCGGTGGGAATGTCGAACGCAACCTGGTCGTAGGCCGCGTAGGGAAAGGCCTTGCGGATGTCCCACTGGACGCCAGAGGCGCGTAACAGCGGGCCGGTGGCGCCGAGGTCAATGGCCTGCTCCGCGGTCAGCACGCCGACATTCTTGGTGCGCTCAAGCCAAATGCGGTTGCCCGTGAGCAACTCCTCGTATTCATCGACTTTTTTCAGGAAGTCACGACAGAACGTCTTGATGTCGTCTTCGAAGCCGTCGTAGGTGTCATACTGGAGCCCGCCGATACGGAAGGCATGAGTGGTCAGGCGGGCGCCGCAATATTTTTCAAAAATTTTCAGAACCTCTTCGCGCTCGCGGAAGGTGTAGAAGATGGGGGTCATGGCGCCGATGTCGAGCGCGTGCGTGCCGAGCCACAAGAGGTGGCTGGCGATGCGCTGCAACTCGGTCAGAATCATGCGGACCCAACGGGCGCGCGGCGGAGCTTCGGCACCGAGGAGCTTTTCGACCGCCTCGCAATAGCCGAGGCCATTCGAGACCGCCGCTACGTAGTCGGTGCGATCCACGTAGGGGGCAAACTGTGTGTAAGGCCGGTTCTCGCCGATTTTTTCGACGCCGCGATGCAGATAGCCAATGAGGCACTCTGACCCGGTCACTTTCTCGCCGTCGAGCTTCAGCTTGACGCGCAGCACGCCGTGGGTCGAGGGGTGCTGCGGGCCCATATTGAGCACGATCTCGTCGGCACCGAGAACGGTCTGGGTTACGCCGAAGTCACCCATCTATTGCCCACTCTCAATTCCCAGGTTTTCCCGCACCCAGTCGGTATCCTGGCGGATGATGTCGTAGTCTTTGCGCAACGGATGGCCTTTCCACTCCTCCGGCAAAAGAATCCGCTTCAAATAGGGATGGCCATCGAAGTGGATACCGAACATATCGTAGGCTTCGCGCTCCAGCCAGTTGGCCGTACCCCAGAGGCCAGAAACTGTGGGGACGCTCTCGTCGTCGGCCAGGTGCACCTTCAGCCGGAGGCGCACGTTGTGCGAGAAGGAGTAGAGGTTGTACACCACCTCAAAGCGCTTCGCGCCGCGGTAGCGGTCAACGGCGGTTACGTCGGTGAGAAAATTGAATTTCTCTTCGTACTTGAGGTAGTCGCAGACATCGAGCAGGCGGTCACGGCTGACGAAAACGATGGCCTGCTCACGGTCTTGCGTGGCCTCGCCAATCGCCTCGGGAAAGCGTGCCCGCAGGCGCCGCACCAGCTCGTTCTCGAGCGGTTCCGGACCCGGGCCCTTGGGTTTAGGGGGAGCCGGCTTGGGTGCCGCGGGTTTTGACTCCGGAGGCTTCTCTTGTTCGCTCATCGCAGATGCTGGAAAAGTAGCCGCCGCACAGGCAGAGGCAGAATGAGAGCTGAAACTTTTAGTACCAGCCAAAAGGGGGTGTCAACGCTCGCTCCTACACCCATTCGAGCGCACCCTTTTTGTAGAGCCAGATGTAGCCGACAATCAGAATCCCCAGGAAGACAAGCATCTCGACCAGTCCGAACAGACCCAGCACGTTGTACCGCACCGCCCAGGGGAACAGGAAGATGGTTTCAACGTCAAAAATAACGAACAAAATCGCGATGATATAGAAGCGCACTGCGTAGCGACCCCGTGCGCTGCTTTCAGGCGGAACCCCACATTCATACGGCTTCAGCTTGGCCCCGACTGTACCCGGCTCCGGTCGCACGAACTTGAAAATCCACAAGGTCACGACGGGAAAGATGAGCGCCAGCAGCGCGAAAATTACAATGGGAACATAGTTCTCAGGCACCGTTCCACTCCGCTCAGGAGGACCTGCGGGTCAGGGCAGGCCCAGTTTGCCGAGGCCGTGTGTTCACTCTCAAGCTATCAAACTGGTTCCGACTTGCCAAGCGGCTCCTGCTCGTCGCTAGCCTCTTCAGCGGCGGGCTCAGCCAAGGGGGTTTCTGTGGCAGCAGGCTCCCTGTCGGGCGTAGGAGCTTCCACTGGCGCTGGAGGTGGCTCATGCACTGCCTCGCCCCGGATGACATCTACGGCGTGGGGCAGAACCTCGAGCAGGGCGGCGAGAGACTCCACAGCCCCGCGCGGGCTGCCGGGCAGGTTAATCAGCAAGGTCTTGCTGCGCACGCCGGCCACAGCGCGCGAAAGGGCCGCCAGGGGGGTTTGCTTCAGCCCCTCACGTCGCATCAGCTCGGCCAGACCGGGCAGCGAACGTTCCATCACGGCGGTGGTGGCTTCCGGGGTGCGGTCGCGCGGGGCAATGCCGGTGCCGCCGGTAGTGAAGACAGCGTCGACATCAGTCTCGGCCGCCAGCGCCGTCAGGCGCTCGCGAATCAGGTTGAAGTCATCGGGGAGAACCTCAATCCCCCGTACAGTCCAACCGGTTTCTTCCAGCTTGCTTTGGACAGCAGGACCGGAAACATCCTGCTGCGTTCCCTGGGATACAGAGTCGCTGATGGTGAGAATCACAGCGCGATAGGGTCCCGGCATCACCTCTCCACTTGGTCGCGGCGAGCTTCATCGAGCAGGCGCAGCGCCTCCATCAGCAAGCCCTGGGTGGAGCGGGTGGTACGGCGCTGGTCAGACTTGCCGCTGAAGTCAATCTCAAACGTGCCTTCATTCCATTCCACAACCTTGTAGACTGTTTCATCGCCCGCCGTGTCGCCAAGCACCGCATCATAGACCTGGCCGTTCTCCAGAAAGATTTCACACTTCTCGTTGCCGTTGCTCAGGGTCAGGCGACAGGACTTGGAACCCATTTCGAGCGATTGGAAGAGGTCAATGACGTTCATCTCTTCCAGGCGCCCTTCAATGATCCCGGGGCGACGCGCGGTGGTTTGGAGCTTTTCCAAGTGCAAGCGGTCGGCGACTTTCTTCGCCCGCGCGATGACATCGCGGACAAAGAAAGGCTTGACGATGTAGTCTTCGACCCCGTCGGTGAACTGCCGCAAGCGCTCTTCGATGTCGCTCTTGCTGGCCATAAAGATGAAGGGAATCTGTTTGGTTTGCGGGCGGGTGCGGAGCTTTTCGTAGAGCTGTCGGCCGTCGAGCCCGGGCATCTGGTAGTCGGAGACAATCAGGTCGGGCTGTTCTTCGATGGCTTTCAGCAAGGCGTCGGCACCGTCGGTGGCCGCAATGACTTCGCCACACTGCTCCATGCCCTTGCGGAGCAGGTCGAGCACCGCCGGGTTGTCATCCACCACCAGAATGCGGATACTAGCTTTTGCTGTCACTAGCGGTGCGGACGACGGTAGAGTCCGCTTTTGCCTCCAGATTTCTCCAACAGAAACAGTTGACCAACCTGGATGCTACGGTCAAGCCCCTTACACATGTCGTAGACGGTCAGGCCGGCCACCGTGACCGCCGTCAGTGCTTCCATCTCCACGCCAGTTGAGCCGGTGGAACGTACCTCGGAGGTCAACCGAATCCCATTGTGGCACAACTGTGCCTGTACATCAATATGGGTCAGCAACAATGGGTGGCAGAGCGGGATCAACTCAGCAGTGCGCTTGGCGGCGGCAATGCCGGCGATGCGCGCTACTTCCAGCGGATTGCCCTTGGGAGTGCGCAAGCGGCGCACGGCACGGACAACGGAGGGTTTCATCCGCACGAAGGCATGGGCACGCGCCTGGCGGAGGGTGGCAGGTTTGCCGCCGACGTCCACCATAGCGACGCGACCGTGCGCGTCGTAGTGGCCTAACTGCTTGGCGCCTTTGCTTCTTCGTGCCATGGCTTGCTAGAAATCGAGCCGCAGAAGCACATCCACATAGTCGCCGGCTGGCACCTCGGGCTTGTCAGGAGGCACAACCAAGAAACAATTGCTGGCCGCCAGGGTCACCACATCGCCTGAGCCCTGCCAGGGTAACTGCCGCACGGTGACATCCGCGCCCCCGCCGTCGAGCCGTGCCGGCAGGAAGCGCGTAAGGCCGGTCCTGGTGCGCAGGGTTTCGGCCAGCCTGGCCTTCAAGAATCGTACCGGCTGCGGCACCGAACCCGCCCGCAGGGTAAGGGCCGGGGCGACAAAGAGTTCGAACGTCACCATGGTGGAGACCGGGTTACCCGGCAAGCCAAAGACAAAGGTGTCGCGGCAGCGGCCGAACACTGCCGGCCGGCCGGGCTGGATGGCCACCTGGTCGAAGTAAAACTCCGCACGGAGTTGACGCAGCACTACGCCGACCAGGTCGTATTTCCCCATCGAAACTCCACCCGTCAGCACCAGCAGATCTTCCTGGAGACCACGTTCAATTTTTTCCCGCAAGCTGCCGACGGTGTCGGGGGCGTTGCCGAGGAGTACCGGCTCGCCCCCGCGCAGGCGAACCTGAGCAGCCAAGCTGAAGCTGTTGCTGTTGCGGATTTGCACCGGGCCGGGGGCAGCGCTGATCTCGACCACCTCGTCACCCGTGGACAGGATGGCCACGCGCGGCTGGCGATAGACTTCAACCCGCGCTTTGCCCACTTGGCCGAGCAAAGAGACCTCGACGTAGCTGATCCTGCGGCCGGGTTCGAGTAGCGCGGCGCCTTGGCGCGCCTCACTTCCCTGCCGAACGACGTTCTCACCGGCCCGGACAGCACGGTTTACGTTCACCTGCTCGCCCTTGCGCTCCACATATTCGAGCATGACGACGGCGTCCGCCCCGGTCGGCAGCGGGGCGCCGGTCATAATCTGGACGCACGCGCCCGGGCCCACCGTGCCCGCAAAACTTTGACCTGCCCTGACTTCTCCCACACAGGTCAGGGTCGCCGGCAGCGAGGCTACATCGGCCGCACGAAGGGCAAAGCCGTCGCGGGTGGAGCGGTGGAAAGGGGGGTAGTCGCGGTCGGCACTGATGGGTTCAGCCAGGATACGGCCCACGCTGCCCTCCAGGGAAACGGTCTCGCGGGCCGGCAGCCGGCGTTGCGCCGCGACCAGGGCAATCACTTTGGCGCGCGCCTCGTCGTAGCTGAGCATGGCCATCCTAGGTAGCAAGCCAACGCGCCACCTGCGCATCGGGGACGATGATGGTTTCCTGACGTTGGGGGCCGGTGGAGATGAATCCAATCTCGACGCTCACCTCATCGGCGACGAACTGAAGATAGTCACGGGCACGCTGGGGGAGTTGGTCATAGGCGGTCAGGCCGCGGGTAGAGGTCTGCCATCCAGGGCAAGTTTTATAGACTGGCTCGACCTCAACCAAGCGGTCGGCTTCCGCCGGCATCTCGGTCACGGGAGAGCCTCGGTAGCGGTAGCCGAGGCAGATGGGGATTTCGGCCAGGTGGTCAAGGACGTCCAACTTGGTGACAGCAAGAGCCGTGAGGCCATTGAGCTGGGCAGCGTAGCGCAAGACCATGAGGTCAAGCCAGCCGCAGCGGCGCGGCCGTCCGGTGACGGCGCCATACTCGTCGCCGCGCTCGCGCAGGGTGTCGGCTTCGGCACCACGGACCTCGGTGGCAAACGGCCCACTGCCGACGCGGGTGGTGTAGGCCTTGGTAACGCCCAGGACAGCGTCGATGGCGGTGGGCGGCAGGCCCAGCCCGGTACAGGCACCGCCGGCCGCCGCACTGGAAGAAGTCACGTAGGGATAGGTACCGTGGTCCACATCGAGCATCGTGCCCTGGGCGCCTTCGCAGAGAATTCTCTTGCCCGTGCGGCGGGCGTGTGCGAGCCAGGCAGGGACGTCGGTGACGTAGGGAGCCAGGCGTTGAGCGTATTCGCGGTATTGCTCGATCAGGTGGTCGCAGCCGGCCAAGGCGTGGCCGAAGACCTGCCAGGCCAGCTTGGTTTTCTCCTCCAGGAGCTGGCACAGCTTCTTCTCGAATTGCTCGGCGTCGAGCAGAGCGCCCACGCGCAGCCCGTGGCGGCCCATCTTGTCTTCGTAGGCGGGGCCGATGCCGCGGGAGGTAGTGCCAATTTTCTGGGCTCCCCGCGCTGCCTCGGCGACTGTTTCCAGTTCGCGGTGAAACGGGAAGTTCAAATGGGCACGGGTGCTGATCCAGAGGCGGCCCGCCCAGGAAATCCTCAGGCTCTTCAGAGTCTCGAGTTCGTTGAGCAGGGCGGCGGGGTCGAGGACGACGCCGTTGCCGATGACCGCCCACTTGTCGGGCCGGAGGATGCCACAAGGGACCAACTGGAGAATCAGCTTTCGGCCATTGACCACCACGGTATGGCCGGCGTTGTGCCCGCCCTGGTAGCGGGCGACCACATCGAAGCCGGCGGCCAGGGAGTCGACGACCTTGCCCTTGCCCTCATCTCCCCATTGTGCCCCCACCACGACGAGTGTGTTCATTGCCTAGGGTCGCGGCACACACCTGGCTCCGGCATCGGTGCGGCGGAAAACCTCCGTGGCCGAAGGGAGTCTACCCTTTCCTCTCCGCTTCGGGCGGATTCAGAACGCTCTTATGATAGGCGGAGGAGCGAGGCGGCGCAAGACGCGCGTGGCTGAGGGCGGGCTTGGGGCTAGCCGAGAGCGCCGTCGAGGAGTTTCTCGATTTCTTCCTTGGAGACAGCACCGACGACTTGACCTTTGACGGCGCCGTCGCGGAAGAGCAACAGAGTCGGAATGCCGCGGATGTTGTAGCGGCTGGCGGTGGCGGTATTGTCGTCGACGTTGAGTTTCGCCACTTTGACCTTGCCCGCGTATTGCCGGGCCACCTCCTCGACCCGGGGTGCCAGCACCCGGCAGGGCGCGCACCACTCAGCCCAAAAGTCGACCAGTACGGGGGTCGCCGACTTCAGGACCTCTTGCTCAAAATTGCTGTCGGTTACGCTCAGGATATTCTCAGCCATAGGGTCTCCTTCGCTCGTGTACCGTCCCACCCCTGTTCTATTCTAGATGAAATTTGACCCTCTTACGATGCAACTTTTTGCTGCCGGACTACAGTCTGGAAAAGCTTTTCGTATTCAGCAGCGGAGGCGCTCCAGGAGAAATCCTTCCCCATTCCGTTGCGGATGAGTGTCTGCCAGGCGTTGGGGTCGGTGGAGTAGAGATAGAGAGCCTGGCGGAGGCAGACCAGCAGCGCGTGGCCTGAATAGGGGGTGAACTTGAAGCCGGTGCCGCGGCCGGTGCGGGCTTCAAACTGCTCGATGGTGTCGTCGAGGCCGCCGGTGGCGCGGACGACGGGAACGGTGCCGTACTTGAGGCTATAGATCTGGTTCAAGCCGCAGGGCTCGTAGCGAGAGGGCATCAGGAACATATCGGAGCCAGCCTCAATCTTGTGCGCCAGGGTGTTGTCGTAGGCGATGCGGGCCCCCACTTTGTGGGGAAAGCGCTGGGCGAGCTGGCGAAAGAGCTGCTCGTAGAGCGGCTCACCGGTGCCCAGTGCAACCAGGTAGAGGTCGTTCTGCAACAAGGCGTCGGCCACCTCCTGGATCAAGTCAAAACCCTTCTGAGCGGCAAAGCGGGAGACGATGCCGATGAGCGGCTTCTTCAGATCGTTGGTGGGCAGCTTGAATTGTGCGAGCAAATCTTTCTTGCAGTCCTGTTTGCCGGCGAGGTTGGTGGCGGAGTAGTTGGCGACGAGAAACTTGTCGATTTCAGGGCTCCATGCAGCGTAGTCCACGCCGTTGAGGATGCCGACGACGCGGTCGCTGCGCTTGCGGAGGATGCCATCGAGGCCGTGGCCGTAGTCCGGAGTCTGAATTTCCTGCGCATATTTGCGGCTGACGGTGGTCAGGTAATCGGAGAAGACAATGCCGCCCTTCAGGTAGTTGGCCCGAGCGTAGAATTCCAACGCCTCCATGTGAAACAGGCTCCAGGGCAAGCCGACGCGGTCAAAGACTGCGGGCGGGAAGACACCTTGGTAGCCGAGGTTGTGGATGGTCTGGACAACCGGGAGGGAGCCGACGATGGGGTCGGCTGCGTACTGCGTGCGCAGAAGCACCGGCACCAGGGCGCTTTGCCAATCGTGGCAATGAAATAGGTCTGGCGTGAAGAGGCGCTTAGCAAGTTCAATGACCGCCTTGGCGAAGAGGGCAAAGCGCTCGGCGTTGTCGGGGTAGTCGCGGCCGCGGACGGTGTAGAGTTCGTCGCGGTCAAAGAAGGGTGGGTAGTCGACGAAGAGATACCGGACGGCGTCGAGGGTGCGGCCGTCCTGGATGGCGGGGAAATGAACCTCGCGGCCAAGGGTAACGGTGACGCTGGGGAGCACCGGTTTGCCCGGTTGCACTTTGCGATAGCGCGGCAGCGCGACCACGACTTTGTGTCCGCGTTGCGCCAAGACCTTGGGCAGCGCCCCCAGCACATCGGCTAAGCCGCCGGTTTTGGCGAAGGGGACACATTCCGAGCCAACAAACAGGATTTTCATCTCACTTCCCGAGAAAGGTTGGGAGATTTATGCGGGAGTACGCTACTGGACGCTCGCCACCTTGTCAAGCGCAACTCCTTGTTCAACGCGGCTGCGGAAGACCACGGGCAAAAATTCGCGGGACGGCTCGGGCGCACAGACTACAATGTCTGCGTGAAGCGGCGTGCCTACGGACGCCCGTTTGGGCGTCGGCCGAAACTCGGTCAGCACTTCCTGGTCCACCGCGGTATGCGGGAGCGCATCGTCGAGTTGCTGGGCTGCGGCGCGGGTGATTGCTGGCTGGAAATCGGCGCGGGGCATGGCGAGATGACAGCGCTGCTGGCGCGTCGGGCGGCGCGGGTGCTGGCGGTGGAGGCAGATGCGTGGCTGGTGAGCGAGTTGCGTGGACGTTTCCGGGAGGTGCCGGCGGTCGAGGTCATCCACGCTGACATCCTGCAGGTGTCTTTTGCCGAGCTGGCGGGGGCGAGCGGAGCTGGTTCGCTACGCGTCTATGGCAACCTCCCCTACTACATCACCTCACCCATTCTTTCCCATCTGTTCGGTTCACTCACGCTCATAGAGGACATTTTCGTGGTGGTGCAGCGCGAGGTGGGCGAGCGGCTGGCGACGGCTCCGGGGCGGCGTGAGTACGGCTACCTGTCGGCTCTGACGCAGTTCTACACCCTGCCCAAGCTTTTGCTGCGGATTCCGCCGGGCGCGTTCCGGCCGCCGCCGCGAGTGCAGTCGGCGCTGGTGCGGCTGAAGCCGCCGGGCGTGGGCAGCGAGGTCGCGCCGGCGGAAGCTGAAGCGTTCATCCGTTTTCTGGGCCTCTGCTTTCGCCAGAAGCGGAAGACGCTCGTCAACAATCTCCGGCGTGTGTATCCGCTCGCGCAGGTGCAGGCAGCACTGAGCGCAAGCGGCCACACGCTGCGAACGCGCGCCGAAGCCCTGAGTGTGCGGGAGTTGCTCGAGCTTTACCGCCGACTGGCGCGGTAGAGGCAGGCGTCCCCGCCCGCAGCCCTTCGACTGGACTCAGGGTAGGCCAGGGCTGCTACCGGCCCAATGCACGATGCGCTAAGTTTACGTACGGGTTAAAGCCCATACCCACCAAACAGGCTCCCCCAGGCAGAAGCCTGGGGGCTCGATGTTAAGAGAGGCTACATGTCGGCCGGGAGGGAGCGCGGTGCCAAAGGGGGAAAAATTCTCACAATGTTCATGATGTTCACGGTGTGCAAAATGTTCATCGTTATTAGACAAGGGTAGAGCAAATGTGCTAGGGGGAAGGCGAGGTAAAAAGAGGCATAGGAAGCAAGGAGGCAGAAGAGGCAAGGAAAAAAGCGCAGGGAGCGGCCCCGCCAAGCGGGGCTGTTCCAAACCGGTGCTGGATGATAGCAAAAGTGTTGGGTGTGTTTCTAAAGGGGCGTGGGAGAACATAAAAAACATGACGGAGAAACTAGTTTTCTCAGCTCAACTCCAATTTTGTCAGCAGCTTACAGACTGCTGGCTACTAAACACCCCCCCTTGTCGGCCAGAAAGCTGGGGATGATGGCTCAGGAAGGGGGATGGAAACACAAGAAAACAGACCATCTTGGGGTTGCCGACGATGCAGATTCGACCCTACCGGGACGGGGACTTCCACGCTCTCTATCAGCTTGACCAAGCCTGCTATCCGCCGGGCATTGCTTATTCGCGTTCTGCTCTGCGGGCGTTCCTGGCTGAGCCGGACGCGCAAGCGTTTGTGGCCGAGCAGGAGGGCAGGCTGATTGGCTTCGTGTTGGTGGCGCGTCAGGGTCGCACCCTGGGGCACATCATCACGCTGGACGTGGATGCCGATCACAGGCGTCGCGGCGTGGGCCGCACGCTGCTGGAACACGCCGAGCGCTGGCTGGCAGCGCAGGGCATCGCGCGTGTCTGGTTGGAGACGGCGGTGGACAACGAAGCCGCGGTTGCCTTCTGGCAGAAGAGCGGCTACCGTCAACGCAGCGTGGTGCCGCGCTACTATCTAGATCGGATTGACGCCTACGTGATGGAAAAGGAACTGGAGCGACGCCTGCGATGATGACGCTGCTGGAAACCATTGTCCTGGCTATCGTCCAAGGAGTTACAGAATTCCTTCCCATCAGTTCGACCGCCCACCTAGTGTTGCTGCCCTGGCTGTTCGGCTGGCCGGACCCGGGGCTGACCTACAACGTAGTGCTGCACGCGGGCACGCTGATGGCGCTGCTGGTTTATTTCGCGTCCACGTGGGCGGCGTTGTTGGCCTCGCTGGTCACGGGCCGCACACAAGAGCTGGCGCTGCTGGCCGGGGTCGAGCAACCACGGCGGCTGCTCGGCCTGGTGGCCGTGGCCACTGTGCCGGCGGCGCTGGCCGGCTACGCACTGGAACGCTACGCCGAGACCGTGTTTCGCACGCCGCGACTGGTGGCAGCAGCGTTGCTGCTGGTGGCACTGGTGATGTGGTTTGCCGACCAAATGCCCGGCTTGACCAAGAAGCTGAACCAAATCACGTGGGGCGATGGCCTGACGGTGGGCGTGGCGCAGGCGCTGGCCATTGTGCCCGGGGTGTCGCGCGCCGGGATTACCATGGTAGCGGGAATGTTCCGTGGATTGGAGCGGGAAACAGCGGCGCGCTTTTCTTTTCTGCTGGCCACGCCCATCATCGCCGGTGCCGCGGTGCAAAAATTTGCGGAGATTTCAGTAGTCGGGCTGCCGGAAGGCGTTTCCGGGCTGACGCTGGCGGTAGGCTTTGTGGTGTCGGCGGTCACGGGTTTTGCGGCGATTGCGTTTCTACTGCGCTACTTGCAGCGGCACACGTTAAAAATATTTGTTGCATATCGGGTGGTTTTGGGCATAATGATTCTGGTTTTCGAGCTCCTCCAAGCATCGTAAACGCGCAGTTCGATTTTTGTTTCGGGGCGCAGTTTTCTACCTGCCGCAGGTTAGGTTGACGCGCGTCCCGTTTTCTTTTTGGGTTGCAGGGGTTGCGAGACAGTAGGAGAGCGACAGCGATGAACCTGTTCACTCCCGGCAAAAACAAACGCCTGAATGAGCTCATCGGTTTTCTGTGGTTGGTCGTGGGCGTGTTGTTGACGCTGGCGCTGGTCAGTTACAATCCGCTGGATCCTTCCCTCAACGTCGCCGCCCCACCACCGGAAGCCTCCGGACAGCCACTCGCCGGGAACTGGATTGGTGTGGTCGGGGCGTATGCGGCTGAGCTGGTATTGCAAGCATTGGGTTACACGGCGGTGCTGCTGCCGCTGATCTTGTTCCTGCTGGCCTGGCACTGGTTGCGCGGCGGCACGATGGCATCGCCCAAAGCAAAGATCGCAGGCGGCCTGCTGCTGCTTTTCTCCTTGTGCGCGCTGTTGGGCCTTCTGCCCGGTCTTCCCCGCATTCACGGGTTGCTCCCGGCAAGCGGCCTGCTGGGCATCCTGTTGGCGGCGGGGCTGGTCTATGTGGTGAACGTTCCCGGCGCTTACATTCTGAGTCTCGCTGGGCTGGTGGTCGGCGCCTACCTGGCGACACGTTTCTCCCTCGGTGGCAGCTACATGTGGCTCGGCGAGCATGCTGGATGGGCACAGAAGCTGGCGGGACGCTGGCGCGGGTGGCGTGCGCGCCGCGCGGCGATCGCGCGGCCGCGCGTTATCCCCCGAGCTGTTGACATCAGCGCACCTACTGAGCTGGCGGCTGCGCCGGCGGGCAGCCGACAAGCCAGCCGCGCTCCCAGCGCACAGCCGAAAGGGGCCGCGGCACGGCTCGAGGAGGGATGGGAAGAAAAAGCCGAACCTCTCGAGTCCCTGGCGAGCGTGAAGGCGACGCCAGTGGTGAAACGTCCGCGCTACCGGATGCCGGCTGCCAGCTTGCTCCGCGCCCCAGAGCATCTAGACGGGCCAAACGAGGAGGAGCTGCAAGAGCGGGCCGAGTTGCTGACACAGAAATTCGAAGAGTTTGAGGTGCAGGGCCAGGTGGTGCAAATCAACCCTGGTCCGGTGGTGACCACGTTTGAGTTTCGTCCACAGGCTGGGGTGAAGCTGAGTCGCATCACGGCACTGAGTGATGACATCTGCCTGGGACTCAAGGCTGAGTCGATCCTGATCGAGCGCATTCCGGGGAAGTCCACCGTTGGCATCGAAGTGCCCAACGTTCACCGCGAAACCATCGTGCTGCGCGAGATCATCGAATCGCAGGAATTCGCCGCCGCGACGCATAAGCTCACCATCAGCCTGGGCAAGGACCTGTACGGGAACGTGCGGGTGGCGGATCTCGACCAGATGCCACACCTGCTGCTCGCGGGCTCGACCGGCTCGGGCAAAAGCGTGGCCATCAACGCCATGATCATCTCGATGCTCTACAAGGCAATGCCGGAAGAGGTGAAGTTCATCCTGATCGACCCGAAGCGGCTGGAGTTGGGGCTCTACGAAGGCATCCCGCACCTGTTCACGCCCATCGTGACCGACCCCAAACTTGCGGCCAATGCTCTCCGCAACGCCACCCGCGAGATGGAGAAACGGTTAAAGCTGTTGGCAGAGAGCGGCGTGCGGAACATCGAGCAGTACAACCGGCTGCACGCCAACGAGGATGGGCCGCGCGTGGTGACCGCAGAAGGCGAGGCGCCGCGCTCCCTGCCCTACCTCATAATCGTGATTGACGAGTTGGCAGACCTGATGATGATCGATACACCCAACGTCGAGGAATCCGTCACGCGGCTGGCGCAGTTGGCGCGGGCGGTGGGAATCCACCTGATTCTGTCCACGCAGCGCCCCTCGGTGGACGTCATCACCGGCCTAATCAAGGCTAACTTTCCCGCCCGCATTTCCTTCCGCGTGGCCACCAAGGTGGACTCGCGCACGGTCCTGGACACCAACGGAGCGGAAGCGTTGCTGGGCATGGGCGATATGCTCTACCTGCCGGCCGGCTCGGCGCGGCTGCACCGATTGCACGGGCCGCTGGTCACCGAAAGCGAAATTGTGCGCGTCTGCGATTTCTGGCGCGCCCAGAGCAAACCCAGCTACCATGAGGAGTTCCTTCGCTTCCCCAAGGACACCAAGAAGGAATCACCAGCAGACGAAGGCCCGGACGTGGACGACGAGCTCTACGAGGAGGCGGTGCGCGTGGTGATGGAACAAGGCAAGGCCTCGACCTCAACCTTGCAGCGCCGCCTGCGCATCGGCTACGGACGCGCCGCGCGCCTAATCGATGTGATGGAGCAGGAAGGATTAGTGGGCCCGCCTGAAGGGTCGAAGCCCCGCGAAGTGGTAAAGAAGCGCGACTTCTCCCGCGTCTAGCCGCAACGCACGCCAGCAGGCTGCCTTGACACCTCTGCGGTGCATCTCTAGAATCGCGCGTAGCGTGCCGGGGTAGCTCAGAGGTAGAGCGCAGCCCTGAAAAGGCTGGCGTCGGCGGTTCGATTCCGTCCCCCGGCACCAAAGTTTTCAACAACTTACAGGCCACTTCGAGTCGCTGTTTTTCACGAGTGTGGGGACTTTTCTGTCCAAAAATTTCGAATCTCCGCGCCCAGTGAACACTGGAAAGCTGTGCGCGTCATTGTCGAGGGAGCTTGTCGGAAATCTCCCCGGT
>JBHIAG010000024.1:0-22870 GCA_046758465.1 Terriglobia bacterium
ATAGGCATCATCCACCGCCACCGGGGCATCGTTCACTGCCCCCACACTGATGGTGACGGTGGCGGTGCTGCTCAGCCCGCTGGGGTCGGTGACCGTGAAGACGAAGCTATCGGATCCGTTAAAGTTCAGCTCCGGGGTGTAGTTCAGCGTCGCGGAGGTCGCCGACACCGGGGTGAGCGCTCCCAGCGTCCCGTTGCTGGGAGCGGTAGCAATGGCAAAGGTCAGCTCATCGCCATCTGGGTCAGACCCGGTCAGGGTGATGCTCGCCACCGTGTCCTCATCGGTGTTCACGGTCTGGGCATCAGCCACCGGGTCGCGGCTCACATTTGTTACAGTAACCGTGAAATTCGTCTGGTCGCTGGCCCCTTTGTCATCGGTGGCCTGCAAGCCCATCTGGAAAGAGGCCGAGCCCTCGCTGCTCGTGACCACGTCGAAGCCCGGGGAAAGCCGGACGCTGCCAAGGGAAGCCCACGAGGGGGCGTTGACCAGTTCCAGCGTGATCGGGTCGCCGTCCACGTCCTGTACGGTGACGCTGATGACCCTCTCAGTATTTTCCTGGATTGTCTGATCAGAAATCGGTGTCAGGAATGGGGCATCGTTGACCGGGTTGATAGTGATGGGAATGATTGCGGCACTGCTGGCTGCGCTGCCATCGCTTACCGTGAAGCTGAAAGAATCATCGCCGTTGAAGTTCAGGTCGGGGGTGTAGTCCACTGTCGCCGAGGTCGCCGACACCGGGGTGAGCGCTCCCAGCGTCCCATGACTGGGCGGGGTGAGGATGGCAAAGGTGAGCGGGTCACCGTTGGCGTCGGTGGCTGACAAGGTAATGGTGCTCAAAGTATCTTCGTCCAAGCTCACGCTCGCCTCGTTAGCCACCGGCGCCGAATTCAGAACCTCTACCGAAAGAGACTGCGTACGCAGAACCCCTCCGACGCTTCCCACCACTGTCAGTTCGAAAGTCCCTGAAGGGGTATTAGTCTCCGCCGCCACGGTCAGTATGGTTTGCGGCTGTGGCGTTTGGAGATCAATGGTGAGGCTGGGAGCGGCGAAGGTGGCGGTGATGCCGACGGGCAGCGGGCCCAGAGAGAGGTCAACGGTCCCGGTGAAGCCGTTGATGGCTTGGAGAGCGACCGTAGTTGAGCCCGCCTCTCCCCCGGCGACCAGGGAGGGCGGGGCAGCGACGGTCAAGGCAAAGTCCGTGATGCGGAGCAGCAGCGTACTTGTGCGTCGCACCTGGCCGAACTGAGCTACCAGGGTGATTTCAAAATCGCCGGGAGCGACGGACGGGTCGACGTTGAAGGTTAATTCCGTGGCCGAGCCGACGGCGACACTGCGGCTGGCGAAGGTGGCGGTGAGGCCCGCAGGCAGTTCCTCGACCGAGAGTTCAACCGTGCCGGTGAAGCCATCGAGGGACTGGACTTGGACGATAGTCGTGTCCGAGGAACCGCCGCGGAGTGCGGTCAGCGCAGTGTCAGCCGTGAGAGCGAACCCCTCGATGACGCGGAGGAGCAGGGTGCGGGTGCGTCGCAGTTGGCCCACCGCGCCGACCAGGGTGATTTCAAAATCGCCGGGGGCGACGGACGGGTCGACGTTGAAGGTTAATTCCGTGGCCGAGTCAGCGGCGACACTGCGGCTGGCGAAGGTGGCGGTGAGGCCCGCAGGCAGTTCCTCGACCGAGAGTTCAACCGTGCCGGTGAAACCACCCAGGGACTGGACTTGGACGATAATCGTGTCCGAGGGACCGCCGCGGAGTGCGCGCAGGGGAGCTTCGGTCGTGAGAGCGACGCCGCTCACGTTAGTGGTGAGCAGGCTGAAATCGCTCAACAGAACGGTGGCACCGGTCTGGCTGGCGAAGTCGGTGATTTTCCACTCTTCTCGGGTCTCGTCGCGGATGAGCAGCAGGCGCAGGGTGAGGGCGTCTGTGCGCTGTTGCGTGAATCCCGGTTCGGTCTTGGTGGTGAAGGTAATCTGGAAGGGGTTGATTTGCAGAATGGCGGTGGTGTCAGCGCCGGGGATGAGCTGGCTGTTGGCCACGACATAATAGACCCGGGCAGCGGTGAGCTGATCAAAGAAGTTCCACGTCTGCTCCTCGAGGGTGGGATAGTCCGAGAAGCGCTGCTCATCAAAGCAGTTCATAAACTGGCTGAGTTGCAAGCTCTCGGTGCCAGCCTGGAGACACTTGCTGACGGGGTGCTCCGGGTTGGGCAATTCACGCAGGGTGAGGGTCAACTCCGCGGTGGCCGTCTGCCCCAGGTCGTCCTGGACAGTAACCACCACGCGGTAGGAGGGGCCTGGGGTCAACTCCCAGGTATCCAAGTCGAACACCGGCCCCTGGGCGCGCAAGGGAGTGCCGACGATTTCCCATTGGTAGCTCACCAGGGTGAGGCCGTCGGCGGCAGTAGATTCACCGGCCTCGAGGCGGAGGCGTGCGCCGTGCGCGGCTTCGACCGTGGGAAGCTGAACGGAAACCGGTGGGTCGCTCTGGCTGTAGTAGAGTTCGCCGCCAATCACGGCGACCGGGGGTGGGGGAGGCGTGACCTCGATGAAGATGGGCACAGTCTGGGTCTCGAAGCCCTCGGCTGCCGCGAACAACTGAATTTCATGAACACCCAGTGGCGTCTCGCGGCTGGTGTAGACGGTGAAGGTGGTCGGCGGCGGAGCACTCTGCCCGGGCTCGTGGCTGAATTGGACGGTTGTGGGCTCGACGGTAATACCCTGCGGGAGCTCCCCAACGCTCAGGGCCACAACGCCGGCGAACTCAGCGTCAGGGACCAACGTAACCTCGAATTCCGCGCGGGCACCCAGTTGCACCTCCACGGGGGTACTGGCGGTGGTGGCGGGATTGACTTCCAGCGCGAAGCCGCCAGCAGCGACCTCGCCGATGCTCACATAGATGAGCGCGGAGACTGGTGTCAGCGTGCCCGAAGCGCCGGTAATCGGGATAGAAGTCGGGCCGGTGGGGGCGTTGCCGGTGGCGCTGATGGCGAGGGTGACGCTTTCCGGCGGGGCCCCCTCAGTGCCCAGATTGCTGAGCGTGGCCGTGGCGGGTTCGACGACCAAACCTTCCGGCAGGGGCCCGACGCCGAGGGAGACAGTGCCGGAGAAGCCCTCATCCGGCACCAGGGTGACGGTCACTTCGACCTGGTCGCCGCGCGCCAGCTCCAGCGGAGCGCCTTCATTTGTTTCGGGAGAGAGACTCAACGAGAAGCCGACAGCGGTGGTGAAAACAACGACAGGGACTTCTTGCGTGTAAACGATAAAGTTTCCGGTGCGGTTTCCGGTGGGGGTCTCGACGGTGAACGTGTAGGCGCCGGGCGGCACGTTGGAATCGATGGTGATGGTGACCGGGAGGGTTTCGGCTGTGGCGCCGGGCCGGAGGACGGCGGTCAATCCGTCCTGGGCAAACCGCACGGCGGTGGCTTCGGCCAGGTTGTCGCCGCTGATTTCGGCCTCGACGGTAGTCCCGACCGCGCCGCGGTCGGGCACGATGGTGACTACCGGGTCGGAAGCGGTGCTGCCAAAGGCTGACTGCACTTCTTCGGCGGTGGCCGAGCGCGGGGGCTCGGGCGGCCGGTTGCTGAACACGACGGTGAGCTGGCCTGGCTGAAGAACGGCCTCGCCTGTAATGTTGGGGTTGCTGGAGGTGACGACGACGATGCCGTGCAGGGCCATGACGACGGTGGCGGTGGGGGTGGCGTCGAGATACTCTTCGGTGCCGATGACACCGGCGACGGCTTGGCGGGTGCGCACGCGGAAGCTGCTTCCCTCGCGGGTGCGGTTGGCGACGATGGCGCGCAGTTTGCCGTAGGTGAGAGCGAGCTCGGATTGCTGTGACTGCTCGTCGTGGCTGACGATCCGCAGGCGGGCTTGGGAGCCGATGTTGAGAATCGAGCCATCGCTCAAGCCGATGCGGACGCGACCGCCCTTCTCGGTGCGAATGATATCTCTCCAGAAGACCGGCGCGCCTTTCTGGGCTTCCGCGACGGTTTTGCCGCGCTCGATGTAATCCTTGGGGATGAGGGCGGTGACGGTACCGGCGGGGGCGGCGGCGGGCTTGTCGTCAGCCAGGAGCGTAAGAGGGGGGAAGCCGAGCAAGAGCAGACACACGCCCATGGCCGCAGGGATGCGGGCTGCTGGGGGAGCCAAGCGTGTGTGGCGGGTCGCCATAGGAAGTGCCTCTGCAGGCTGCCGGGGTTCGGGCAAGCCGACAGCCGCGAATCTTAGTTTGCCTGCTCGGGTTTGACGTCCCGCGAAGCTTCGTCGGGTCGCACGAACCGGTAGCGGTCAATGCGGGCGGCCACGCCCACGTTCGTGCCTTGGTGCTCGACCCGGACGATGCTGCCGACACAATGCAGCAGAACTCCACCGGGCGGTGCGCCTTCGACGTTCAAGCGGACGAAGAACTCCACTTTGCTCTCCGGTTGGAGTTCCCGGTCGACCGTGAAGTAGATGCCGGTGGCGCTGATGTCGCGGAGGTCAGCCGGCCGCAGCGCTTCCCCGGCGGCTTCTCCCCACTTGATTTCCAGCGGGAGCTCCAGGGGGAAGCGTTGGGCCCGTCTACGTTCCGTGGTAGGAATCATCACTCTCGTTCACCTCACTCTTGGATGGGAGGGGTGGGGGGCCATCCGTTGGACAAGCAGCCCTTACCCCGCCACTTGGGGTATATGAGAAGCCCTTCTCGATTGGGCGTCAATCCGCCTAGGGGTGGAAAAGGAGCTAGCCAGGTGCAGGGGAGGCAGGACGTGGGTCCTAGAGAGAGATCAGGACGTTCGGATGCCTTCTAGTTTGTTGTTATGCAATGAGTTAGTTACTTTTGTGGTCGTCGCCAGCGATATTTTCCGCTGGGACTGAGAGGAGGGCCGTATATTGGAGCTTGTCCGCAGGAGATAGGGTGGCTGAGGCGCCGGCGGAGGTGGGCCGGACTGCACCGGGAGCGGCTTGTAGCGGCATGGCGCGCCTATGTCATCTGTCGCGATGCGCATGCGAGTTGCCGCTGCGGGGCCGTTGCATGGCCACGGCTCCGAGAAGGCGAATAGCCCACTAGCTGGCATAGTCCACGGCTAGAAGTGTTGGTCAAAGACAGCGGGTAATTTGCGGCGGGCGGCCAGGGCGACGTCGGTCGCGGCGGCCGACCAAAGGGGCAAGACGCGCCCGGGGAAGGGTAGGAAGGTGCGGTCGCGGACTGCACCCGGCTGACGTAGTACGCGGCCGTTGCGATCGAGCATCTGCAGGGCCGCGGCCAGCGTCGGAACGACATCGAGTGTCGTGCACGGCTCGCGGAACACCAAGCCAGCGGGCAGCCCCGTGCGCTCCCCGCCCCACAGATAGAAGGCCACGCGGCTGACCTGCGGGGAAAGCCCGCCGTGGCTGCCGCCGGAGGTATAGGTCTTGGAAGAAAAGTTCCACAGCCACGCGCTCCAGACGCGCAGGTCTGGCTGCTTGGAGGCGTACTTCCAGCGCAGCCCCCGCAAATAGCGCTGTTTCATCTCCGGCGAGGAAAAGCCCGTCAGGTTCGGCGCGAATTCCGCGCTGTCCACAAATCGCAGGACATTCAGCCGCATGATGTCGGCAAAGACCAGTGGGGCGTTGCTGTAGCGGGTCTTGGCCGTCGCGGCCAGCCAGGCTTCGGGCGGGTGGAACCGCTGGAGCCAAGCACGGCGCGAGGCGCCGCTCGGCGGACGAAAGGCCGGGTCGGCGAGCAAGCCGAGCGGGTCACGGTCGGCGGCGCGCTCGAGTTCCACCGTGCCATCGGCGTGAGGCACCAGTCGCGCCAGCGGCAGATAGCGCAAGCGACCGTCCACCGCTTCGAGCAGCAGCGCCTGACCGCCCCGGCCGGTCTGTTCGCCGGCGCTCGACAGTACCCACAAAGCCTGCTGAACCGGCGTCTGCGAGTCCCACCAACCCTGCGCCCGCCCCGCGCGCGCCACGGCCACGACCGGCACAACCGTGACCACCAGGTCAAAGGGGTTCGGCTCGCCGCTGTCGGCGGGGTTGGGGACGCGGTAGCGGGCCAGGATTTCGAAATAGTCCATCGGCACCGACCGTCCGCGGTGGTCCACCGTGGTCTCGACCCAATTCCACTCCGCATCGAGTCCTATCGTGTAGTGGCTGAGCTGATAGAGGGAGTTGCGCGGCCCGAAGTACTTTTTGGGGATGATTTCGGGGATCGAGAGCCGGTGGCGTTCGAGCCAAGCCAGTGGGTTTTCGGCCCGAGCCAGCTCCCAGAGGTTGTCGAGCACGCGCAACTGCCGGGCATCGCGCGCAGCTTCCCGGCGCAGCCGTGCGGCTGCATCCCGCCAGTAGGGGTCCCTGCGCTTTTCCAACTGCGGCAGCCAGTCCCACACGCCGGCGTGGTAGTCGTGGTAGGCTCTGCGTTCGGGTCCGAGCCAGAGCCGGATGGCGTCGAGAGTCTCCCGCAAGCGGTCGCGCCAGCGGCGGTGTTCGTCTTCGCGCAGGCGCCGCTGGCGGGCCAGCAAGAGCAGGTGCAAGCGGTTGAGGTCATTGTTGCGCAGGTGAATTTCGGCGCGGGCGTTGCCGAAGTTGTCGATGAAAGCCGTGACGTAGTCGTCGGCGCCCCCGGGACGCCCTTTGCCGTAGGGCGAGGAGGGACTCTCGTAAACGCGCGGGAAGTCAATCCCGGGTACGGAGGTGGTAAGTACGCGCGCGGCATTTTCGGCCATCACCGTCGCTACCGTGTGGCCGCCGAACAGCGGCGCGCGGAAAGCTCGGGTGAGCGGGAAGGAGAGATTGATCTTCCCAGGCTCGTATTCGGAGCCGTGGTCGGAGATGAGCACCACCAGAGTTTCATCCCGCCGCTGGCTCTCCTCGACTGCCGTCAGAATCCTTCCCAGGCGCCGGTCGAAGAGAATCATCCGGAACACCAGGTTCTCCGGGTTCGGGTCGATGTGGTGGTTGTGGTCGATGATGGAAAAGGAAACGGAGAGATAGTCGTGGTACTCTTTCCCGGCAAAGTCGCGCACGAGGATCATTTCGCCGAGGTGGTCGGCCAGGAAGTCCTCGGAAAAGTCAGGGTAGTTCATGCCTTTGGTGCGGCGGGCCAGGTGATGGCCGAGCACCCGCAGGGGCCGCGAGAGCGGGTGGCCGCCGCTGAGCCAGCGACGCCCGAGACCTGCCAAGTATGCATAGGGCTGCTGGCGATGAAAGAGTTGCGGTGCGATGTAGACGCGCAGGGGATTGAAGGCATCGGCCAGCAGACTGACGCCGGCCTGATCCAGAGTCCACTGCGCATTGGTTTTGCGCGCGTCGCGGAGCAGGAACTCCACGCTGTCGCGAAATCCGTCCAGGTGCGAGCGCAGGTAGCCGTTCTGCCGGCTGAAAGTCATGTGCCTCTTGACCACCGTCGGCTGGCCGGTGTCGATCACCGACCAGGCCGCCGCTGACAGCGTTACCGTCGCCGAATACATCTGTTCGGCCCGCACACCTTGCTCATAGAAATAGCGCCGCAGGTTGGGCACCAGGTCTTGGCGGCCGGTGTAGGCGCGCCAGAGCCGGATGGCGCGGCGGAAGCCTTCCGGGTCAGGAAGTTGGTTGAGCTTTGCGGGATTGTCGGGATCGATCAGCGCCCCGACCAAGGCGGGGCTGAGCCCATCGACCTTGATCTGGATCAAACGCCGACGGGACACTTCAGGGTCGTCGGCCCGGGCGAGTCCCGCCGCCACCAGCACAAGCAAGGCAATCGCAAACAGGCGGCGCATCCGGCTATTCCTCTTCTCCGTTCGCGCTGAGGGCGGTGGGCGGCGCGAACAATTTCTCCTCGGCAGCGCGCGCCAGCAGCAATGCTCGCTGGCGCTGTTCGAGCCGCCAGGGGTCGCGTCCGCCCGGGGAGCACTGTGCCAATGCCTGCTGCAACCGGGCCAGGTCGCGCCGGAGTTGGCGCTGGTGGCGGCGGAACTCCCCCTGGAGCCGGGCGCTGTGAGCGAGGGCCGCCGGCAAGTCCAGCAAGATTTCGACGTACATCTCGACCTCAGCGAGTGACGCTTGCGACTGGGCACACCCCACGCGCTTCATCTTTTTGTGTGCTTCTCTGAGGAAATCGTGCAGGAAGCGCCCCTGTTGTTCTTGCCGCTTGCGCTTCTCTTTCGCCCGACGCGCACGCGTCGCTGACTCGATGCGAGCCCGCTCACGCTGGAATTCCGCCGGGGTTCGGCCACGCGTGGCCTCCAGGTGCGCCCAGAGCTGCGCGACACGGTTGCCCGTGCGATTGAGTTCCGCCAAGCGCCCACCTGCTGGCAGGCGAAGCTCTTCCCGGAAGAGAGCGGCATAGAGGGTGCGCAGCACCCGGGCGGATTTCGGGTCGGCGCTGGGGTGGGTCTCGAAGTAGGCGAGTGGCTCCTGCAAAGCCGCCAGTGCTCCCAGTTCGGCAAAGCCGTGGTTCAGCAGGTCGCGGATGCGCCGCCGTGCCTGCCACTCGGCCAGTCGGCCGCGCAGCCGGGCCCAGTGCTCCGGCGCCGCCAGCCCGTTAGGAACCTGGAAGCGTCGGGCCAGCTTGCGGCGGACTCGGGTCACTGCCTGGCAGACGGCCCGTGCGCCGTCGGCGCGCAGGCCCTCGTACTGCAACGCGGCCAGTAGCGCTTCCACCTGGGCGGATTTCACCAGCGGGTTCTGCACGCGCTTGTCCACCTGCCGCATCAGGTCGCGGCGTCGCTCCGGGTCGAAATAGAGATGCGACTCGAGGGCCAGGCGTAACTCCTCCACGCCCAGCCGGGTGCTCTTGTTCACCAGCAGCGTAAAGGCCTTTCTGTTGGCGATGTAGGAGCCCACCCGGTAGGCAAAGCGCTCGGGCGCGAGGAAGCCAGTCGAGACCACCAGCCATTCCCCCAGCCACTGCATACCCTGCAGGGTGGATTCGCGCAGACGCGGGTTGTTGTGGGCAAAAAAGTTGGCCGCGATGATGGGGCGCAGCCCCAGGCCGCTTTGCAGGACGTAGAGAGCCAACGGAATGAGTTGATCCGGGTGCTCGCGGGCACGCCGCTGAATCTCCGGGTGGGTAAAGGGGTTGTAGCCGAGGTCAAAGACATTCGGCTTGGGCCAGCGCGCGCGTTGGGGGAGAGGGGCCTTGCGGGGATCGTAGTAGAGGACACCGGCGGCCGGCACGGTGGCGCCGTTGGCGGTGAAGCGGTGGATGGATTCGTAGCGCAGGTGGCGCTGGTTGGCCGCGGCCTGGAGCCACGATGACCCTTTGCCTAGCTGCTCGCGGGCTTTGCTGTCGTAGTTGTAAACCAGTTCGAGGGAGTTGCCGTGGCGCACCCAGCGACCGAAAAAGGAGCGGTCCCGCAACAAGTGGAAGCGGACGTCATTGATGTTTTTCAGCCAGGCCACCTTCTCTGTGTCTGCGTCGAATTCCACGTCGATCAGCCAGGCGAGGCCCAGGTAGGCGCGCTGGAAGGCGCGTTCTGCCCGATCTCCCCGGTGCAGCAGGAAAGTCCGGAACAAAAGCTGGGCCGGGTTGAAGACACCGATCCAGTTCAGCACCCGCTTGAGCGCCATGGTCGTGCCGTGGCTGGCGGTGGCCGGCTTGAGCCGGTTCAAATCCGTGTACGGGTTCGGGGCACGGGCAACCGCTCTACCGCGGCCGGAGCGCACGTCCGCGAGCCGTGCCGCGAGCTTGGACAGCTTCTTCTTCGATGCTTTGGGGGGACGGGCGGGAATGGGAAATAAGGCACGCAAAGTACGCCGCCAGCCTGCCGGCGAAACCCCCAGGTTCCACAGCGCCACCCACTGGCCCGGTTCTTCCTCGGCCAGGAGGCGGTCAAAGGCCAAGCTGACGATGGGATGGAAATGGCGCGCGCCGTCCAGCCAGGACTCCGTGCCCAGGGTCACCAGGAGCACGTCGGCTTCGACACCCGATTGGGATTCGCAGTTGCAGGGCACCTTCTCTACGACGACACGCGCTGGCTGCGGCGCCGTCAACCGGTCTGCCTGCGGCTCGCCAGCGTCGGCAGTGCCGCTCACGCAGGCCCAGGCAAGCGCGAGATAGAAAGCGATACTCGGTTTGCGTCTCTCGTGTCTCATCGTAGCTTCCAGCAGCCCGATGTGCCTTCTTTTTTACACCATTCTTGCATCATTTAGGTGCAGGAAGTGATTTCTGGGTTGTCACACCGGAGACGGCCTAGGGCTTGCAAGCCCGCACCAGGGCTATCCCCTCGGTGCGAGGCACCGAACTGACCGTGCGCATCGTGGCTTCCTCGGCCGGCAGCCAGTGGCAACCCTTTTCCCGCCGATAAAAGTTCATCTGCTCGATTTTGAATCGTTCGAGCAGAGTCTTCAACCTAGAGGCATCATAGACACGCTGGTGAGATGTTTGTGCTGCTTGCCCGTAGGGGACGGTCAGCAAAAGGCGCCCTGCGGGCTTCAGCAAACGCCAAATCTCCTGCATGGTGCGCAGGTCGGCGTCCGGCTCAGAAGGCCCGCCATAGTACGGGATGCCGAGGTGCTCGATGGTCGAGATGGCAACCACTGCATCCACACTGGCGGGCGGGAATGAGTTGGCGAGGAAGTTGCCACGCCAGGAACGGAGATTCGGGTGCGTGAAAGGATAGTCCTGGACGTCCACTGCGATCACCTGGTAGCTGTAGTTGGCCAATTCCAGTGCCAGCTTACTGCCCGTGGCGCCGAGGTCGAGAATGGTGGCCCCTGGGGAAACGTCCAAGTGGCGCCACACAAAGGGATACTCCACAATCCGTTCGGTGACGTAGAGCTTCAGAAAGGGTTTTTTGAGCCGGTAGGGGAGGCACCCCACCACTACCCGGGCCAGCGGGTGCCGATAGTGAATCATCTGACGCACCGGGTCCGAGGGTAAATTCACCGAGTGGGAAGATTTATAGAAGAAAAAAACCTTCTTGCTAATACGAATGGCATGGGGAGCCAGTTTCTTCCAGTCCCAGTGCATCGCATCCACCCCTGATCCGTGTCCTTTCCCTGAGCCCTGGCTTGGGCCTAGCCTAGCAAACCCTCTCACGGGGTCTCGGGCGAGCGGGCTGAGGGGGCTTTCCGGCCCAGTTGGTCCGCTGGAATTTCCTCTGCTGCGGGCTGTACCCACGCGCGCGGCGACACGCCCTGGCGGACAAGCCACAACGTCCCTACCGCCACCCAGACCAGCGCGCGCGCGCGCCGAATCAAGGCCAGGTTGATACCGAACACAGCCGCCAGGCCCAAGAGTTTGAGAATTAGGATGGTGCCACCCTCACGTACTCCCAGGTTGCCCGGGATCAAATAGGCACCCAGGCTGAGCAGTTTTTCCAGACTTTCGATGACGAAAGCCTGGGCCGGCGCAGGTGCCGTGCCGAGCCCGCGCAACACCAGGTAGACTTCCGCCACGCCCGCCAGCGCTGCCAGCAGGTTCCAGCCAAGCAAGCGGATGAAGCGGCGCCGGTTAGAGCCGACTAGCGCAGCCAAATCGCTTTCGAGGGCGCGCAGAAAGTTTACCAGGCGCGCCCGCAGAGGATGCGGCCGGCGCTGCTGGCGCCGCTCGAGCCAGCGTGTCAACGGAGCCACCATCCGGCCCTGGGCGAGGAGGGCAGCGGTAGCCAGCAGCAGGATGGCGAGGCTTGCTAGCGTTCCCCCAAGCATCATGGAGTAGACCACACCCTCGAGCCGCACCGCCCACCAGACCAGCAGAAACCCCAGCGCTACCCAGCAGAGGCTGGCGTAGGTGTAGAGCGCGCGCGAAACCAGCTGGGCGGAGAGCCCTTGCTCTACCGACACCAGCTCGCGTGTGGCCACGGCCCGGAACGCCTCCCCCGACCAAGCGAACGAGAGGTGGGAGACTGACTCGCCGGCGAGCCAGAAGCCCCAGAGAGACCAAAACGGTATGTGGCGGCCGGGTTCGTTCAAACACAGGCGCCACGAGAGCGTCCGGAGAATATGCACACCACCAAACAAGACTACGATGGCGGCGAAGTACCAACCCACGCCCACAGCCTGTGCCAGTACTCTGCGCATCCCGACACGCTGGACCAGGACCACAAGCAAGGTGAGCCCGAGCAGCAGAAAAAAGATTCGCAGGCCCAACCACCACCGGGCGCGCGTGGGGGTGGCCTGCGGGGAGGTGGAGAAGTTCACAGCAACTCCCGATAGAGCTGGAGGTAGTTCGCCGCCCATGGGGCGAGCGAGAAGTGTTGCTCGACCTTAGCACGGTTGTAGGCGCCCATGCGGGCCCGCAAGCCGGGGTCAGCCGCCAGCAGCCGAATCTTCGCGGCAAACGAGTCCACATCGTCCATCGGACAGAGGAACCCGCCGCGCTCGTCATCCAGCAATTCCGGCAGCGCGGCATAGTTCGTGGTCACCACCGGCTTGCCGCAGGCCATCGCCTCCGCCACCGGGTAGCCAAACCCTTCCAACCGGGAGGGGAACAAGAAAATGTCGCAGCGCTGGTAGGCCTCCCGCAAGGCCTGGGAACTGAGGCGCCCCAGCGGCCGCATGCGGGGGTGGGGGGCAGGGGTCGCGCGGGTCCGCAGGCCACAGGTGTATTCGAGCACAAACTCGTTTCCCAGGCGCTCGAGGATGCGCGGCAGCAGGTCGGCGCCCTTGCGGGGGGTTAGGTTGCCGACAAACAGCAGCCGCACGTGCTTGTCTGCGCGCGGCGGCTCATCGGGCCGGGGGTGAAAAAAGGTTTCGTCCACCGCGTTGTAGATGACGCGCACATCGGGGTGCCCATAGGTTTGCTGGATGGCCTGCTGGGAGAAGCGGCTGACAGTCACCACGCGCGCCGCGGTCGCAAACGAGCGGACGATGTTGGCGCGCACTTTCCAGTGGTGGTAGCAGCGCTGCAGGGGGTTTTGGTAGCGGTCGTAGGCCGGATCAAAGACCGAGTGCGCCAGCGTCACCACCAGCGGCACGCCGGGGGTGGCGAACAGCCAGCCGTATTCGGCCTTGCTGTGCACGAGGTCGCAGTTTTGCGCCGGCCCGAAGAAGGGTTTCAGGGCACGGTAGGGCAGGAATTCCAGCAGATGCGGATAGGAATGCAACTGGGTCTGGACGCCCCGGGCGGCGAGGCTCGCCACGAGCCGTTGGAAGTAGACATCGGCGCCTGAGTAGTTGGTGATGACCGGGTAGAGGATGTTCACGATTCGACGCCTGCGACCGGCCGGCCTGGCGTCTTGAGCGCGGCGGGCGGGGAGGCCACAGGCGTCGGAGGGGTCCACGCGTGCGCGGTCAGGGCGGGTAGGATTTCCCGGCGGGCGCGGCGCAGGTCGGCCACAAAATCAATCTCAATCCAGGGGATGCCGTTGATGAGCACGGCATGCAGCGGGTAGTGCTGCGCCAGGGCATGAAAGGCAAACGGGCTGAGTTCGCGCTCGGCCCCGCGCGCCAGCAAGCGTTCCATAGTGGCAAAGAGGGCTTCGGCTCCGGCGGGAGAAAATTTCACGATCCCGACATTTTCCGCGTGGGCACGCTGCGCGTCGAGCTGTTTGCTCAGGGCCAGGACGCGGTCGCCTGCGAGCGTGACTTTCATCTCCTCCGCGTCGAACCGCTCGCGGCGCTCCACGGTCAACGCATCGGGGTAAGGGGAGTGGAGCAAGCGGACGAGCAGCTCAGGATGGAAGAGGACGTCGGCGTTGAGCAGCAGGAAGCCGTTGCGGGCGAGGTCGCGTGCCAGCCACAAGGAGTAGAGACTGTTGGTCACGGTGGAGCGGTTGTTGAGGATGTAGTGGAGACCGGCTCCGCCCACTTGGCGCACCTGCTCCCCGGCAAACCCAATCACGACGGCGACGCGCTCGATGCCCACCAGGGCCAGCGCCGCCAACTGATGTTCGAGCAGCGTGCGCGCACCCACCCGCAGCAGACACTTCGGGCGCGTGCGGGTCAGGACTCCCAAGCGGCGCCCCCGACCCGCCGCCAAGATGATGGCGCAGGAAGGCTTCATAAAATGCTGCGATTGTGGCGCAAGCCGAGGGGCCAGGGCAAGAAATTATTGCTGGGCGGCTGGGGGGCGGGGGGGCGCAGCCGAATCCGGTAGTCGCCGCTCTCCATGGCCAGCGTGCTCTGCCCGAACAGCAGCACTTCGGTCACGCTTTCCACCCGGTCGGGCAGCCAGAAGGGTCCCACCTTGCGGTAGCCGCGCACGAACTCAATCTTGCGGGTCCAGAACGAGGGCCGCTTGCTCGGCTTGCCGGCCGCGCGCACAGTGGCGAAGTCCTCGGCGTCGATCCAGATGCGTCCTTCCATCAAGTAGGTGTCTCGGCGTTTCGGTTTCACGCCTAGGACGTAGCACCAGCGCTTGTCCAGCAGCTCTTGGCCGAGCAGGGTGAACTCATAGTTCTCTTTGGTGAGTGCGCTGCGCCGCTTGTTCTCCGGCGTGAGGGCATCCTTTTCGGCCGCCATGAGTCGCCGGAGCACGCGTCGGGCCAGGAAGCCCGAGCCGCTCTGTCGCCGGATGCGAAACGCAAGTTGGTCGGGGCTGTGGAAGACCATCTCGACTTCGATCTCGGAGCGTTTCCCGAAGAGCTCATTGGCCACGCGATAGAAGCGGCGGACGCTATAGGCTTCCAGCAGCGCCTCGCGGACACGGTTACGTTCTTGCAGGCGAGTGATAATCTCCCGCGCCGTCAGCCTGCCGGGGCGGGAGTTGGCGGCTGGCTGCGCCGGGGCCAGTAGGGCCAGCGCAAGCAGCGCCGGGAGCAGCAGCCAGCGGCCTTGCCTGAGCATCTCGCGTTAGAAATGAAGCAAAAACTTGCCGCGGAAGAGTCTACCACGAGAGTTGTAGAAGGTGCCGGCGTCGAGCGCATCGAGGTTGTTCTGGAAGTCGCGCGGGTTGAAGCTGCGCAGAATGTTGAAAATCTTGAGCCCGACGCGAAACTTACGCACCTTACCGAAGGCTTTCACCTTGAAGTCGCGCAGGATTTGGATATCAAAGGTAGCAAACAGCGGGAAGCGTCCGGCGCGGTTGCGCGGGCCGACGAAGTTGCGCTCGGCGTCGAGGAAGGAGACGGGGAAGCCGTCGCGAACTTCCAGCACGGGGAAGAGGAGGATGTTCAGCGGGCCGGTCACGTTACCCCAGAACAGGAAGCGGTTCGGCACATCCGCCGCCAGCCGCGACCGTTCGTCGGGACGGATGACGGGGTCCTCGAAATTGGAGAAGAATTGCTCGAAGCCGTTCAGGTTCCCGGTCGCGCGGGAGCGGACATAGGAGGCGTTCAGGAGATTGCTCTTGCCCCAGCGATAGATGGTGGTGAGCTGGAACTCCTGGTAGCGGGAACGGCCCGAGGGGGCCAGCAGCAGGGTGGGGACACCGGCCAAATCCTCGATGGGATTCAAGACGTATTCCCGGCGCCCCTCGCGTTGCTGATAGCTCACGCGCAGCAGCCAGCCGGGACGGAGCTCGCGGTCGAGTTCAAGATTGAAGGCGACGCTGCGGGGTGTGCGCAGGTGACCGCCCGCCAGGCGGTTGGTGAACTGGCGCGGGCCATCCACGAGGGTGACACCGTCGGCGGCGAACCGGGTCACCACACGTTGCTGCAATTGCTCGAAGGTGGCGACGTTCAGGGGCACTTTGTCGTAGAAGAGGCCGGCGCCGCCGCGGAGCACGGTCTGGTTGTCGTCGGTGAGGAGATAGGCAAAGCCGAAGCGCGGGGCCAGGAGGTGCTGCTGGGCTAGGGTGTCGCGGTCGTAGCGCAGGCCGAGGTTGAGAGTGAAACGCCGGGTGGGGTTCCACTTGTCCTGGGCGAAGAGTGTGAACTCGGTCTTGTTGCGTTGGAGGGCGGTGGGCCCGACGAATTCGATGCGCTCGGCCAGGGTAGCGTCGCCGCGCTCGATGCGCACCGGGCGGCTTGCATGCAGGCCGCTGAAGCGCTGGTGGGTCAGATTCAGCCCGAGTTTCCAATAGTGGGTGCCCCGCCAGTGAGTTTCCGGGAAGTTGTAGACTTCGAGCCATTCATAGGCGCGCGTATCGCGCACTTGGGTATTGAAAAATTCGCCGAAGGCACGCTCCGGGCGCAGGATGAATTCTCCGCCATTGACCATGGCAGGGAAGATGCGGGCATCGAAGTCCTTGACGCTGAAGGAAGACTCCAGCAGCGACTGGTTGGAGAGAAGCAGGCGGTCGCGCACCCCCAGAAACCAGCCGGCCTGGCGGTAGTTGGCGGTGACCGCCTGCGGATTGAAGGTGTTGAGGGTGGCGAAGCGGTTTTTTTGCGGATAGAGAGAGAACACTCCGCTGAGGAAGTGGCTGGGGGTGACGGTGAGATCGAGCTGGGTGAAGGAATCAAAGCTTTCCAGCTCCCGGTCTTGCGCCCGCTCAGGCAGGCTGGTGATGGGAGAGCGGACGAAGCGGTATTCAAAGGACTGCAAGAAGGAGAGGCGGTCTTTGACGATCGGCGCGCTGAAGGTCATGCGGGGGGTGGCCGACTCGACGCCGCGAAAGGCATCGTCGCGGCGCCGGAGCCGGGGGATAAAATTCTGGAGATTGAATTTGAACTTGGTGGTGGCCGGCTGCGTTTCAATCGTGGTGACCGCACCGGCAAACTTGCCGTACTCGGCGGAGTAGGGGCTCGCTAGGACTTCGACTTGCTGGATGACGTCAATGGGGAGATTGATGGCCCGCTCACCCGTGACCGGGTCGGCGACGTTGGCGCTGTTGACGAGCCAGCCCGTCATGGTGGAGCGTGCTCCCTTGAT
This sequence comes from Terriglobia bacterium, assembly GCA_046758465.1. Taxonomy (GTDB): domain Bacteria; phylum Acidobacteriota; class Terriglobia; order Acidiferrales; family 2-02-FULL-67-57; genus JBHIAG01. Next base: position 16,636 of record JBHIAG010000024.1, read on the forward strand.
GTTCAGCAAGCCATCCACGCCGCGCACCACCCCGGGCAGCAGGGGCAAGGCCTCCTGGAAGCGTTCACTCACGAGCGGAGCGTTTTGCAGGATTTGTTGCTGGACTTCCCCTTTCGGTGCCGTCTGTTCGAGCTGGATGCCGGGCGTCTCGCCCCTCACGGTCACCTCTTCCCGCAGCGGCGCCAGCGTCAGGGTGAGCGTGACTTCGAGCAAGGTGTTGGCTTCGATCTGGACTGCGCGCGTAAACTCCTCGTAGCCCGCCAGGGTGGCGGTGAGAAGGTAAGTGCCGACGGGAATCTGCCGCAGGGCGTAGCTGCCGGTTTCATCGGTCTGAGTTTGGAAGAGCACGGTGGGGTCGGCGCGCGCGACGAGCACCACCGTGACGCCAGCCAGCGCCAGCGGTTGTCCCTGGGGTCCACGCGTGCGCGCGTGACCCACCAGCTCGCCGTGGGAGGCCGGGGTTTGTGGGGGCGTCGCGCAGAGCGGGAGGGCGAGCAAGAGCAGGCCGCCGCTGAGCCACCTCCGTGCCTGTGGGATTCTGCTTCTCATTGCCTCTTGATGAGCCCTGGGATGCCGCCCGACAGTTTTTAGATGAAATATGCGGCGGAAGGATGTACGAACTGTCTTCGCCCACACATACAAGTTTCGTCAGCCTACGGGGTTTAGGCAGTGGTGTCAAGCGGAGGGCCGAGAGTGGTTGTGGTATGATGCGGGCTGGTGGGGCGGAAGCGAAATCCGGAATACATGCGGGGGCACGCGCGCGCGGGGGTGCGGGCGCCGCTACCGGCACTGGAGACCTGGGAAAACCAGTTCCCCGGCTATGAGATCACCATCAGCGTGCCGGAATATACCTCGGTTTGTCCGCGCACGGGTCTGCCTGACTTCGGCACGATTACGCTCCACTATATGCCGGACAAATCTTGCGTGGAGCTGAAGTCGCTCAAGAACTATATCCATGCTTATCGCAACCTGGGTATTTTCTACGAGAATGCGGTGAACCGGATTTTGCGCGACGTGGTGGCGGCGGCCAAGCCGGTGTGGGCGGTGGTGCGCGGGGAGTTCACGCCGCGCGGGGGAATGCACACGACGGTGGAGGCGCGCTACGCGCGGGGGCGGAGAAAGTCGTCCGCGGGTCGGCGCGCGCGCGGGCGTTAGGGGCCGCTATAAATGTTATAATCGCGCTGTACGTCGGGAGGCAGCAGCATGTCGCTGGGGGTGAGCGAGCGCCGCATGGATGACGTTGTGGTGCTGGAATTGAGCGGGCGGCTGACGCTGGGGCCGGACTGCGCTGCCCTCGACCAACGCGTGGAAGAGCTCGGCACCGCCGGTACGCGTGCCGTCCTGCTCCACTGTGAGAAGCTGTCGGCGATTGACAGCCAGGGCATCAAGCTGCTGGTGCAAGCGACCTCTCGGCTCCGAGAGCAGGGCGGGCGGCTGACGCTGTGTGCGCTTCCCGCCCGCGTGCGGGAAGTCCTGCAAATTACGCGCCTGCTGGAAGTGCTGGAAACATTTCCCAGCGAGGCCGAGGCGCTGGCGAGTTTCAAGCCCGCTCGCGGCGCTGCCTGAGCCCGCTCGCACGCCTTCCGCGATAGCGATGTGGACGCGCGACTTCATCTTCTGGCTCTCCAAGAAAAAAGCCGTCACCGACCCCATCGCCCGCACGGGCATGCGCCTCGGCTTTGCCCGCCGCTTCATCGCCGGCGAAACGCTCGAGGACGGCTTGCGCGTGGCGGCCGAGTTGAACCAGAAAGACCTGCACGTGAGCATGAATCAGTTGGGAGAGAACGTCAGCAGCCGCGAAGAAGCCGAAACCGCCTGCGCCAGCTATGAGCAGAGCCTGCGCCTGCTGCACGAACGCCAGCTCAACGGGAATATTTCCATCAAGCTTACGCAACTGGGACTGAAGTCCGCGCCCGCCCTCTGTCAAGAGTTGGTCGAACGCCTGGTGCGCCATGCGGCGCAGTTCGACAACTTCGTGGAAGTCGATATGGAAGACTCGGCCACCACCCAGCCAACCATTGACCTGTTTGCAGCGGTGCGCCGCAAGCACGAGAACATCGGGCTCGCCGTGCAAGCCTCCCTTTATCGCTCGGCGCACGACCTGGAGCGGCTGCGACCGCTGCGCCCCAAAATTCGTCTCGTCAAAGGCGCCTACCGCGAGCCCGCCAGCCTTGCCTTCCCGCGCAAGGCACAGGTGGATGCGAACTATCGCAAGCTGCTCGTCGAGCTTTTCGAAAACGGTTTCTTCCCCGCCGTGGCTACGCATGACGAAGCCCTCATCGCATTCACCCAGCAGCTTGTGACCCGCAAGGGGTTCGACCCGACTCGCTTCGAATTCCAGATGATTCTCGGCGTGCGCCGCGACCTGCAACTCGCTCTCGCCGCCCAGCGCTATCGCGTGCGCATCTACATTCCCTTCGGGCGCGAGTGGCTCCCCTACTTCATGCGCCGACTCGCCGAGCGCCCCGCCAACCTCACCTTCGTCCTCAAAAGCCTGCTCCGCGAACGCTAAAACTTGCCCCGCGCCACACCGAAGCCGAGCCAGCCGGTGCTGAGCGCATGGCGTCGGATCGCGTCCTTTCGCCTCGGATGGCGTCCTCTCAGAACCCTGTGGCGCCACCATGGGGTAGGAGGGGAAGCCAAAGAACGGCAGGGGAAGACGTGGCAAGCTAAACAGGAAGGAAGCCGCTTCCGCAGGCATCGCCACCAGGCCTCACCCGCTCCCGCGACGCACACCTCTGAGGCGTCCAACCCAGTGGCCCCTGCCACTGGGGAAGAGCAAAGCATCGCCCCGACCGTGCTGCGGATGAAGCACCTCGGCGCCAACCCCGCCCCCGAAGTCTCCGGCCTCGACCCACTGCCCGGCAAAAGCCACTACTTCCTCGGCAACGACCCCACCACCTGGCGCACCCACATCCCCCATTACGCCCGCGTTCGTTACAAAGACGTCTACCCCGGCATCGACCTCATCTTCTACGGCCTGCCCCGATCCCGCAGAGCGGGACAGCGCGAAGTCGCCCTTCGAGTACCTCAGGGTGACCCTGAGCTTGTCGAACGGGTCGCGGGCCTGCCGCAGGCAGGGCTTTTCGGAGCCCCGAAGCTTCGGGACGGGGCCGAGACCCCGCTTGCCGTGCCTGCCCGCCGCGGCGGGCCTGCCCTGAGCCCCGAAGCTTCGGGGCGAAGACCCTGAGCGCAGTCGAAGGGAGCGGAGCCGAAGGGCATAGCCGAAGGGCGCCACGGAATTATATAAGGTTTCCTCTGTGTGCTTTGTGCCTGCCTGCGCAGGCAGGCCTCTGTGGTTTGATTATTCTTCACCGGTCGTGTGATAAATTAGGGCTTCCCGCATGCGCACTCCTTCAACCCTCTGGGCCGAGCTGGCACGGCGACTGCCGCACGCCGACCTGGTGGCTGTACTGAGCGATTTCGATGGGACTCTGTCGCCGCTCATCCCTTACCCCCGCCGCGCGCGCCTGCCCGCGCTGACGCGCCGCGCCTTGCGCCGGCTGGCCCGCTGCCCGCGCGTGCAGGTGGCGATTGTCAGCGGGCGCCGCCTCGAAGAACTCCGCCGGCTGGTCTCCGTGCCGGACATCTGGTATGTTGGCAGCCACGGCTTGGAGTTCTGCCCGCCGCGCGGGCGCCGCATAGTGTATGCTTCCGTGGCTGAGCGCCGACAAATGAGAGCTTTTGCGCGCCGCCTTAAACATCGCCTGCGCCGCTTGGCCGGCATCTGGGTCGAGCCCAAACCCGCCAGCGTCACCGTCCACTTCCGCCGGGCGACGTCTGTTGCCACCCGCCAGGCGCGGGCGATTGTCACCCCGGAATGGCGGCGGGAAAATCCCCCCGTGCGCTTCCAGCAAGCCAAAAAGGTGTGGGAGTTCCTGCCGACACGTGACGTCAGCAAGGCCACTGCGGCCGCCTGGCTGCTCGCCCGCTGGTCCCGCCCCCGGCGGGGCTGGCGCGCCGCCCGGCCGGGCCGCCGGCTGGCACTCTCGCTGGGAGACGATCAGGCTGACGAACGGGTGTTTCGCCGACTCGGCCCGGCGGCGATTTCCATCCATGTCGGCCGTGGCCCCACTCGCGCGCGCTACCGCCTTCGCTCGCCCGAGGCTGCCGGCCGCTTGCTGGCCCGGCTGGGGGAGGCGTTGGGATGCGCCTAGCCAAGCACCCCTTTGAGTTTATGACCGCGGGCTACCTGACCCGCATCTGCGCCGAACAGGCGCACACCCTGGCGCAGCTCCTCACCCACCTGCGCACCTGTAGCGATGACGCCATCCGCAACCACACCTTCCAGGTGCTCGAACACTACCACTTCCTGCGCGAGGGCTTTTCCAACGATTGGTCGCAGTGGGCCCTGGCCGCCTGCAACGAACACCAACTCGCCGAGCAGTTCGCCGCGCTCGACATCCGCCAGTACGAAAGTGTAGCCGCCCTGCGCGTCGATCTGGTGGGCGTGCTCGAGCGCTTCGTGCAAGAAAAGCCCGACGCCGCCAACCGCGCCGCCTTCGAACCCTTCTACTTTTGCGAGGCCCAACCCATCGCCATCCCCAGTGGCCAAGTGGCCCACAGCCTGGAAGAGTTCTGCGACATCCTGCGCGAGCTCAGCATCCACAGCCTCCACTATCACTTCATCGCCGCCCGCCTCCGCCCCCCGGTCCAGTTCTTTAACGATTTCTCCTACTGGGTCACCACCTCGCTCGACCTCCCCGAACTCGCCCAGCGCATCGACCAAATCGACATCTACACCAACACCCTCGGTGGCGTCCGCACCTTGGTCCTGCAAGAAACCAAGAGGTGGTTGACGCCATGAACGCTACCGTCCCACCCGCCCCCAAGCCCATCGCGCTCGACGACTACGCGGCTGTGGTCGGCGCCAGCGAGATCAATGACCTGCGCACGCTCGCCCGTCAGCTCGCCGGCCGCTCGCTCAAGATGGTGAACTCGACCGCCGTGGGCGGTGGCGTGGCCGAGATTCTCAACCGCCTGGTGCCGCTGCTCAACGAGCTGGGGCTGCCCACCCGCCGCGAGGTCATGACCGGCGGCGACGATTTCTTCGAAGTCACCAAGGGCTTCCATAACGCTCTGCACGGTGCCCGCTACGAGCCGCATCCCCAGGCGTTCGAAATCTTCCGCGCTTACACCGAGCAGAACCTTTCTCAGATGGAGTTCAACGAAGACTTCATTGTCATCCACGACCCGCAGCCTGCTGGCCTCATCCAGGCGCAGACCCGCAACCCCGCCGCCTGGATCTGGCGCTGCCACATCGATGTCTCGCACCCCCACCCCGGCGTCTGGGACTTCCTGCACCAGTACGTGCGCCGCTACCACGCCACCATCTTTTCCTCCGAAAACTTCGCCCGCGGCTTCGAGATTCCCCAATACCTCTTCTACCCCAGCATCGACCCGCTGTCGGAAAAAAACCGCGACCTCGAGCCCGCATTCATCCAGCAAACCCTGGAGAAGTTCCACATCGATCCCCAACTCCCCATCCTCACCCAGGTCTCACGCTTCGACCGGCTGAAGGATCCGCTCGGCGTCATCGAGGCCTACCGCATGGTCCGCCGCTACCTCCCCTGCCAACTCGTGCTGGTCGGCGGCGGCGCCAAAGACGACCCGGAGGGCGGACTCGTGCTGGACGAAGTCCGCAGTGCCGCTGCCAACGACTCCAATATCCACATCCTGGACCTACCCCCTTGGAGTGCGCTGGAAATCAACGCCCTGCAGCACGCTTCCACCATCATCATCCAGAAGTCGCTGCGCGAAGGCTTTGGGCTGACGGTGACGGAAGGCCTGTGGAAAAAGAAACCCGTCGTGGCCAGCGCCGTCGGTGGCATCCCTGCCCAGGTCATCCACAAGATTACAGGGATGCTGACCCATTCCGTCGAGGGGACAGCCTTCCAGATCCGCTACCTGCTCTCTAATCCCGCCTTTGCGCAACAGCTGGCGGAAAACGGCCAGGCGCACGTGCGCGCCAACTTCCTCATCACAAGCAATCTCAAACGCTACCTGTTGCTCTGCATCTTGCTTGCCCGCCGCTAGCCCTACGGCGGGTCCCCTTGGTTGACACCGGCCTCTTCCTGTCTTGGTGGCACCGGCCTCTCGCCTGTGCCTGAAGCTAGTCTGGTGGCACCGGCCTCTCGCCTGCGCCTGAAGCCAGTCTGGTGGCACCGGCGTCTCGCCTGTGCCTGAAGCCAGTCTGGTGGCACCGGCGTCTCGCCTGTGCCTGAAGCCAGTCTGG
>JBHIAG010000025.1:0-22636 GCA_046758465.1 Terriglobia bacterium
ACGTGCGCGCTACCACCGTCGTCGTCATCATCGCCGTCTTCTTTTTCGGTTTCGACCTGGGCATCGCCCTCGACTTGCCTTTCGGCAAGGCGATGAAATGGCTGTTCGAACTGGGCGAAAGTTTGGTGGGGTAATGGCACAGGCAACCCAACAGAAACAGTGGTACATCATCCACACCTACTCCGGCTTTGAGCGCAAGGTCGCCGAGAGCCTCCGCAGCCGCATCGCCGCCTTCGGCCTCGAGGACAAAATCGGCACCATCAAGATCCCGACCGAGCCCGTCATCGAGATGAAGGGCGGGAAAAAAGTGACCAGCGAACGCATGTTCTATCCCGGTTACGTGCTCGTCGAAATGGAGATGGACGAACACACCTGGCACGTCGTCCGCTCCACCCCGCGCGTCACCGGCTTCGTGGGCACGGGCTCCACCGCTACCCCCCTCAGCCAGGAGGAGGTCGACCAGATCCTGCACCGCGTCGAAGTCTCCGCCGAGCGGCCCAGACCCAAGCTCAGCTTCGAGCACAGCGAGCAGGTCAAGATTATGGACGGGGCTTTCAAAGGCTTTACCGGCGTCGTCGAAGACATCAACCCCGACCGTAACACCCTGAAAGTCATGGTCACGATTTTCGGGCGACAAACGCCCGTCGAACTCGATTTCCTGCAGGTGGAGAAGCTCTAGAGCGTCGAACATGGCGGCCCCGATTCGAAAAGGTAAGAAAGTCGTTGCCCAGGTGAAGTTGCAGATTCCCGCTGGCAAGGCCACGCCGGCCCCGCCCGTGGGGCCCGCGCTCGGCCAGCACGGCGTCAACATCATGGAATTCTGCAAACAGTTCAACGCCAAGACCCAGGGCAAGGACCAAGAGGGCTTGATCATCCCGGTAGTGGTGACCGTCTTCCAGGACCGTTCTTTCACCTTTATCACCAAGACGCCCCCCGCCGCGGTGCTGCTGAAGCGCGCTGCCAGCATCGCCAAGGGGTCGGGCGAGCCCAACAAAAACAAAGTCGGTACGGTGAGTGAAAAACAGGTGGAGGAAATCGCGCGCGTCAAAATGCCGGATTTGAACACAACTGATTTGGCGTCGGCCATCCGCAACGTCAAAGGCACTGCGCGCTCGATGGGGCTCGACGTCATTTCAGGCTAGCGAGGAATACACGTGGCCACGGCAGTCGCCCGCGCGGGCAAAAATATGCGCAAGGCGCATGAGGCGGTCGAAAAGCGTCCCTACTCTCTGGAGGAGGCCGTGGCGTTGCTCGCGCGCGTCAAGTTCGCCAAGTTCAACGAGACGGTGGAGTTGGCCCTCAACCTAGGCGTCAACCCCAAACACGCCGACCAGATGGTGCGCGGCACAGTGGTGTTGCCGCATGGCCTGGGCAAATCGCGCCGCGTGCTCGTCATCGCCGGCGGCGAAAAGCTGAAAGAAGCCGAGGCAGCCGGGGCCGACTTCGCCGGCGGTGAGGAGTTGGTCAAAAAGATTCAAGAAGGCTGGCTGGACTTCGACGCCGTCATCGCTACCCCCGACATGATGAAGTTGGTGGGCAGGCTCGGCCGGGTGCTCGGCCCGCGCGGCCTGATGCCCAACCCCAAGGCGGGGACGGTAACCTTTGACGTGCCCAAAGCTATCCAGGAAACCAAAACGGGTAAAGTGGAGTTCCGCGTCGATAAGAGCGGAATCATCCACGCCCCGATCGGCAAGATCTCGTTCGAGCCAGCCAAGCTGATTGAAAACGCCCGTGCCCTCGTTGGGGCGGTACTGCGGGCTAAGCCCCCCGCCGCCAAGGGCCGCTACATCAAAAAAATTACCCTGAGCTCGACCATGGGCCCCGGCATCGTCCTCGATCCGGCCTCGGTCGAAGCCACCACATAAGGCAGGGAAACCGCTACGCCCGGAGGCACCTGTGGCCAAGAAGCGGAGCCAGAAGGAGGAAGCGATCAAGCAGCTACACGGCGAACTGCTCGGCCTGACCTCACTGGTGTTGTCAACGTTCACGCAACTCAGCGTCGAGCAGGAAACCGATCTGCGCCGCCAGGTGCAGGCCACCGGAGGCAAGTATCGTGTGGTGAAGAATACGCTGGCTGCACGCGCGGCGCGCGGTACGCCAGCCGAGCCGCTGCTCACTGGGCTCACGGGCGTCAACTCCATCGCCTATACCGCGGGCGATCCCGTGGCCTTGGCCAAGGCGTTAGCGAAATACGCGAAGGACAACCCTACCTTCACCTTCCGCGCCGGCTTGGTCGAAGGTCGTGTCCTCTCGCTCGACCAGATCCACGCCCTGGCCGCCTTGCCCACCCGGCATGAACTGTTTTCGCGGCTGCTGTTTCTCTTGCAGGCATCCGCGCAGCGGCTGGCGACCGCCGCCGGGGGCGTCGCGCGCAACCTCGCCGGCGTGCTCAAGCAAGCACACGAGGAGAAAAAGTTTTCTGAAGTCGCCTCCCCGGCAGCGGGGGCACGCTGAACGATTCTTTAACAGGAGGAACACAACCCCAATGGCAGAGAAAGCAGAAAAAGTTGAAGCCCAGAAGGCGGAAAAGCCCTCGCGGGGCGGTGACAAGCTGGACGCGCTGGTCGAGCAGATCAAAGGGCTGACGCTGATGGAAGCCGCTGAGCTCGTCAAGCGCCTGGAAGAGGTCCTAGGCGTCTCGGCGGCGGTCCCCCTGATGGCGGCCGCAGGCGCACCCGGTGCCCCTGGCGCGCCAGCCGCGGAAGAGAAGACCGAGTTCACCGTCGTTCTTAAGGAAGTCGGTGCGAACAAAATCAATGTCATCAAAGCGGTGCGCGAAGTCACCAGCCTGGGCCTGAAGGAGGCCAAAGACCTCGTCGATGCCGCCCCCAAGACCGTTAAAGAGGGCATCACGAAGGAAGAGGCCGATGCCATCAAGAAGAAGTTCGAGACAGCGGGTGCGAAAGTTGAAGTCCAGTAAACCACAGGCGTCGAGCTCGCTCGACACCACGCCGGAGGATGCGAGGGAGTCCTATGAGTAATCGTCGGTCTGCCACCAACGGGCAGGAGCGCCTGCGGGTGGATTTCTCCAAAATTGCCACCACCATCCAGATTCCCAACCTGATCGAGGTGCAGCGGAAGTCCTACGACCGGTTCCTGCAAATGGACCGCCTGCCGGCGGAGCGGGAAGACATGGGCCTGCAGAGCGTTTTCGCCTCGGTCTTCCCCATTCAGGACTTTCGCGGGCTGTCACAGCTCGACTTCGTGGACTACTCGATCGGCAACTGGGAATGCAAGTGCGGCAACCTGAAGGGCCTGCACCACCTGCGCACACCCTGCCGGAGCTGCGGCCTGAGTCTGCGCACCGATCCCAAGCACGTCGGCGACCTCCTCTGCCCTCGCTGCGGCACGCCCAACAAGAACGCCGTGGTGGTCTGCCACAAGTGCGGCGATCCGGTGGGCCTGCAATTGAAGTACGAGATGGTGGAATGCCAAGAGCGCAGCATGCCCTACGCCGCACCCCTCAAGGTCACTATCCGCCTCACCATTTACGAGAAGGACAGCGATACCGGAACCAAGTCGATCCGCGACATCAAGGAGCAGGAGGTCTACTTCGGCGACATCCCCTTGATGACGGAGAACGGCACCTTCATCATTAACGGCACCGAACGCGTCATCGTCAGCCAGCTCCATCGCTCCCCCGGCGTCTTCTACGAAACCGCGAACAACCGCACCTATTTCCTCGGCAAGATCATCCCTTACCGCGGTTCCTGGGTCGAATTTGAATACGACACCAAGAACATCTTCTACGTCCGCGTCGACCGCAAGCGCAAACTCCTAGGGAGCATCTTTCTGCGTGCCCTTGGCCTGAAGAACAACGAAGAAATTCTGCGCACCTTCTACCGCGTCGACCGCGTCACCCTTGCCCAGAAGAAACTCTACCGCGACGTGTCGGAGACCCTGGTCGGCCGCCGGCTGAGCCACGAGCTCCGTCACCCGCGCAGCAATGAGCTGCTGGTGGGAGCGCACAAGCGCATCACGGCAGCCAGCTACAAGGAGATCGTGAAGGCCAAGGTCGAGCAGGTGGAAATCAGCGCCGCCGACCTCGAAGGCGCCTCCACGGCGGCCGATGTGGTTAACACCCAGACCGGTGAAGTGCTGCGCGAGGCCAACAGCCCCCTCACCCCCGACCTGCTTGCTGCCTGCCTCGACGCCGGCATCAGCGAACTCCACGTCTTCTACCCGGAAGAGGATAACGTGGGTGTGGTGGTCAGCGAGACCTTGAAAAAGGACCCCGTACGGTCGCCCGAGAACGCGCTCATCGAAATCTACCGCAAGCTGCGCCCGGGTGACCCGCCCACGCTCGAGACCGCAACCTCGCTCTTCCGCGGGATGTTCTTCGACACGCGCAAGTACGACTTCTCCCGCGTCGGCCGGCTGAAGTTCAATATCAAACTGGGGCTGAATACCCCCCTGGACAAACGCACGCTCGAGTCGCGCGATTTCATCGAGGCAATCACATACCTGCTCAAGATGCACAAGAACCCCGAGGGCAAGTACCAGCGGGACGACATTGACCATCTCGGCAATCGCCGCGTGCGCTCGGTAGGCGAGTTGCTCGAAAACCAGTTCCGCATCGGCCTGGTGCGCATGGAACGGGCCATGAAGGAAAAGATGTCGGTGTACCAGGAAATCGCCACCGCCATGCCGCACGACCTGGTGAATGCCAAGCCGGTGATGGCTGCCATCCGCGAATTCTTCGGCAGCTCCCAACTCTCCCAGTTCATGGATGAAACCAATCCGCTGTCGGAAATCACCCACAAGCGCCGCCTGTCGGCCCTCGGCCCCGGCGGACTCAGCCGCGAACGTGCCGGGTTCGAAGTCCGCGACGTCCACCCCACCCACTACGGCCGCATCTGCCCCATCGAGACCCCGGAAGGGCCCAACATCGGCCTCATCAGCTCGCTCTCCTGCTACGCGCGCATCAACGAGTTCGGCTTCATCGAAAGCCCCTACCGCAAGGTGCGCAACGGTCGCGTGGTCGACTACGTCACCATCACCAACACGGGCGACACCGAGTTCAAAGTGGGCGAACACGTCGAGCGCGAAACGCTGGAAGAAGCCAACGAGAAACTCTCCCCCGGGCGGCGCGCGGAATTCGACCCCTACTGCTTCTACCTGACCGCCTACGAGGAAGACCGCTACGTGACCGCACAGGCCAACGTACCTCTGGACAGCCGCAGCCGCATCATCCCGGACGTGGTCACCGCGCGCCTGGGCGGCAAGACCGCCCTCAAGGCCCGTGAGGAGGTCGAGTACATCGACGTTTCCCCCAAGCAACTCGTCAGCGTCGCTGCCAGCCTCATTCCCTTCCTGGAGCACGACGACGCCAACCGCGCCTTGATGGGCTCGAATATGCAGCGGCAGGCTGTGCCCTTGCTGCGGGCCGAAGCCCCCCTGATCGGCACCGGCATGGAGCGCGTAGCCGCCCGCGACTCCGGCGCCGTGGTCATTTGCCGGCGCGATGGTGTGGTCGAAGACGTGGATTCCGAGCGCATCATCGTGCGCGCGCTGGGCGACGGCTACGCGGGAACGATGTCGAGCGAAATCCACGCCGACATCTATCAGCTCACCAAGTTCAAGCGCTCCAACCAGAACACCTGCATCAGCCAAAAACCTATCGTGCGCAAGGGCGAGCGGGTGCAGAAGGGCCAGGTGCTGGCCGACGGCCCCTGCACCGAACGCGGTGAGCTGGCCCTGGGGCGCGATATCCTGGTGGCCTTCCTGCCCTGGCGCGGCTACAACTTCGAGGACGCCGTGCTGGTGAGCGAGAAGTTGGTCCGGGAGGATTGTTACACATCGGTCCACATTGAAGAGTTCGACCTGGAAGCCCGCGACACCAAGCTCGGCCCCGAGGAAATCACCCGCGACATCCCCAACGTCAGCGAAAGTTTCCTCCGCAACCTGGACGACAGCGGTGTCATCCGCATCGGCGCCACTGCCCGCCCGGGCGACATCCTCGTCGGCAAGGTGACCCCCAAGGGCGAAACCCAGCTCAGCCCGGAGGAGAAATTGCTCCGTGCCATCTTTGGCGAGAAAGCTGGCGATGTTCGCGACGCCTCGCTCTACTGTCCGCCCGGCATCGAGGGTGTGGTGGTGGACGTCAAAGTTTTCTCCCGCAAGGGGGTGAACAAGGACGAGCGCGCCAAGCAAATCGAAGCCGCACAGATTACCCGGCTCGAAAACAACTTGCGCGATCAGATCCGCGTCCTCGAAGACGAGCGCTTGAAGCGGCTCACCGAACTGCTGGGCGGCCAGGAGCTCATCTCCGACCTGCACGACGAGAAAACCAATAAGCGCCTGCTCACCAAGGGTACCGTGCTCGCCCGGGAGGTGCTCGCCAAAATTTCCACTCGCAACCTCAAGCGAATGAAACTCAAGCAGCGCGACCCGCTGCTGGGCGAGAAGGTGGACGAAATCGAGGAGATGACCTCGCGCCAGAGCGATGTGCTGCGCAAGATCACCGACGAGAAGATCGCCAAGCTGCGGAAGGGTGACGAGCTGGCCCCAGGCGTGATCAAGATGGTCAAGGTCTATATCGCGATGAAGCGCAAGCTGTCGGTGGGCGACAAGATGGCGGGACGCCACGGCAACAAGGGCGTGATTGCCAAGATTGTTCCCGAAGAAGACATGCCCTATCTGCCTGACGGCTCCACGGCGGAAATCGTGCTCAACCCGCTGGGTGTCCCCTCACGCATGAATGTCGGCCAAATCTTGGAAACCCACCTGGGCTGGGCGGCCAAAGAGATCGGGCGCAGACTCGGGCACATGCTGGCCGAGGAGACGCGGGCGGAAGCGGTGCGGAAATACCTCCGTGAGGTCTTCCGCGGCACGGTACTGGCCGACCGCCTCCAAGAGGCCCTCGAAGAGACGAGTGACCAGGCGGTGCTGGCGCTGGCCGAAGACTGGTCGCACGGCCTCCCGTTCGCCTCGCCGGTCTTCGACGGGGCGCGCGAGGCGGAGATCAAGCACCTGCTGCAAGTCGCCGGCTTGCCCGAGTCGGGCAAGACCCGGCTCTACGACGGCATGACCGGCGAGCCCTTCGCCCAGTCGGTCACCGTGGGCTACATCTACATGATGAAACTCTCGCACCTGGTTGACGACAAAATCCACGCGCGCTCCATCGGCCCCTACTCGCTCATCACCCAGCAGCCCCTGGGCGGCAAGGCACAGTTTGGCGGCCAGCGCTTTGGGGAAATGGAGGTGTGGGCGCTGGAGGCCTATGGCGCCGCCCACACCCTCCAGGAGTTGCTGACGGCGAAGTCCGACGACGTCTACGGCCGCGCCAAGATTTACGAGGCCATCGTGAAAGGTGAGGCGGCCATCGAACCAGGGGTGCCGGAATCCTTCAATGTCTTGATCCGCGAGTTGCAGTCGCTCTGCCTCGACATCGAGCTGATGAAACACCAGAAGCAAGCTGAGAAGGTGGAAGCGTGAAGGAGCTGAGACAGGGAGTTTCGGACGAGAGAATTTTCGCTCTACCCCGGATCCCCGGGATAAGGAGGTAAGTGGTGTCTCCCAGCAGTCCCTATGATCGTGGGCATTTGGTTGCCGACTTCGACTCGATTCGCATCAGCGTCGCTTCGCCGGAAAAGATCCGCTCCTGGTCGCACGGCGAAGTCTCCAAACCGGAAACCATCAACTACCGCACCTTCAAACCTGAACGCGATGGTCTGTTCTGCGCCCGCATCTTCGGCCCGGTGAACGACTGGGAGTGCCTCTGCGGCAAGTACAAGCGGATGAAGCACCGGGGAGTTATCTGCGACAAATGTGGCGTGGAGGTGACGCTGTCGAAAATCCGCCGGGAGCGCATGGGGCACATCGAATTAGCCGCGCCCGTCAGCCACGTTTGGTTCTTCAAGGGGGTACCGTCCCGCATCGGGCACCTGCTGGACATTTCCTTGCGCGATCTCGAACGCATCCTCTACTTCGAGTCTTACGTCGTGACCGATCCCGGCGACACTGACCTGAAGAAGGGTAAGTTGCTCACCGAAGAGGAATACCGGGAGGCACGGGCGGAGTACGGGCACGAGTTCAAGGCTGGGATGGGGGCGGAAGCCATCAAGAGGCTGCTGAAGGAAGTAGACGACCACAAGCTCGCCGACGAACTGCGCAAGAAGATGAAAGCCGACCCCTCGCTGCAAAAGCGCCTCCGCAACGCCAAGCGGCTGCGCGTGGTGGACGCCTTCCGCAAGTCTGGCAACAAACCGGAGTGGATGATTCTCGATGTCATCCCGGTGCTGCCGCCGGAGTTGCGCCCGCTGGTGCCGCTCGATGGGGGTCGCTTCGCCACGTCAGATTTGAACGACCTCTATCGGCGCGTCATCAACCGCAACAACCGGCTGAAGAAGCTGACGGAACTGCGCGCGCCCGAAGTGATCATCCGCAACGAGAAGCGCATGCTGCAGGAGGCGGTGGACGCGCTGTTTGACAATGGCCGGCGTGGGCGCGTGCTGCGCGGCGCCAACAACCGTCCGCTGAAGTCGCTCTCCGACACCTTGAAGGGCAAGCAGGGACGCTTCCGGCAGAACCTGCTGGGCAAGCGCGTGGACTACTCGGGCCGCTCCGTCATTGTCATTGGACCCGAGCTGAAGCTGCACCAGTGCGGCCTGCCGAAAAAGATGGCCTTCGAGCTCTTCAAGCCATTCATCTACCACCGGCTCGAGCAAGCCGGCCACTGCACCACCATCAAGCAGGCCAAAGAGCTGGTGGACCAGCAGGAACCGATCGTCTGGGACATTCTCGAGGAGGTGATCAAGGAACACCCGGTGCTGCTGAACCGGGCGCCGACACTGCACCGGCTGGGCATCCAGGCCTTTGAGCTGGTGCTGGTCGAAGGCAAAGCCATCCGCATCCACCCGCTGGTTTGCACCGCCTTCAATGCCGACTTCGACGGCGACCAGATGGCCGTGCACATTCCGCTCTCCCCCGAAGCCCAGGTGGAAGCTTCCGTGCTGATGCTGAGCTCCCACAACATCCTCTCGCCCGCCAATGGCCAGCCCCTGGCCGTGCCGACGCAGGATATGGTGCTCGGGCTCTACTACCTGACCAAGGCCAAGCCGGGCGCCAAGGGCGAGGGGCGCGCCTTTGCCCGCTTCGAGGAAGTTCTGTTGGCGCTGGAGGCCAGCGAGGTCGAATTGCTGACGCCGATTCGCTTGCGCTACACCGGCCCGGTGATCGACCTCACCACCGCCTACGACGACCAGGACATCCTTCACACCGAGCCCCTGACCCGCGAAAACCAATTCCTCAACACGACCGTCGGCCGCGTCATCCTGAACGACCCCCTACCCGAGGGCCTGCCCTACATCAATGGCCTGCTCAAGAAAAAGGGGGTGGGACAACTGGTGCAGTATTGCTCGTTGCGCTTTGGTCAGCAGACGACGGTGGCCATGCTCGACCAGATCAAGGAGCTGGGCTTCCTCTACGCCACCCTGGCCGGAATTTCCCTCGGGATTGACGACTTGGTGATTCCCGAAAGCAAGGCCGCGATGGTGGAGCACGCCGAGCGCGAGGTGCTCAAAGTCCAGCAGCAGTATCTGGACGGCGCCATCACGAATGGGGAACGCTACAACAAGGTGATTGCCATCTGGTCGGACGTCACCGAACGCGTTGCCGACGATATGTTCAAGATCATGGAGGAGGCCGACCGGCAAGGCACGATCAACCCCGTCTACGTGATGGCGGACTCGGGTGCGCGGGGCTCGAAGCAGCAGATCCGCCAGTTGAGCGGAATGCGTGGGCTCATGGCGAGGCCCTCGGGCGAAATTATCGAGACACCCATCACCAGCAACTTCCGCGAGGGCCTGACTGTGCTCCAGTACTTCATCTCCACCCACGGCGCGCGAAAGGGGCTGGCGGACACCGCGCTGAAGACGGCCGATTCCGGCTACCTGACCCGTCGGCTCGTGGACGTGGCGCAGGACGTGATCATCAGCGAGATCGACTGCGGCACGGTGGGTGGCATCGAGGTCGGACCCATTGTCGAGGCAGGCGAAATGGTCGAGCCGCTGCGCGACCGCATCGTCGGCCGGGTGTCACTGCAAAAGATCAAGGACTACGAGGGCAACGTCATCGTCAAGATCAATGAAGAGATCACCGAGGAGTTGGCGAATGCCATCCAGGCGGCCGGCATCGAGCGGGTGAAGATCCGCTCGGTGCTCACCTGTGAGTCGCGCCGCGGGGTGTGCCAGATGTGCTACGGACGCAACCTGGCGACGGGCAAGCTGGTGGAGCTGGGCGAAGCCGTAGGGGTGATCGCGGCTCAATCGATCGGCGAGCCGGGCACACAGCTCACCATGCGCACCTTCCACATCGGCGGCACGGCGACCCGCATCACCGAGCGGTCCGAACTCGATGCGCGCAACAATGGCTTCGTGAAGTTCATCAACTTCGTCACGGTCAAGGCGAAGGACGGTGACCTGGTGGTGATGAACCGCAACGGTGCCATCGCCGTAGCCGACGAGAAGGGGCGGGAAAAGGAGCGCTCTGCGGTGGTTTATGGAGCCAAGCTCAAGGTCGAGGATGGACAGCCGGTGACGCTGGGGCAGACGCTGGTCGAGTGGGATCCCTACACCTTCTCGATTCTGACCGAGGTAGGCGGCACGGTACGGTTCAAAGACCTCGAACTGGGTGAAACGCTGGAAGAGCAGGTGGACGAGGTGACCGGTCTGGCCCAGCGCGTGGTCACCATCCCGTCGGGAGATGAAAAGCACCAGCCTGCTCTGCAAATCGTCGACAGCCGCGGCCACACCCGCAAAAGCTACCTGATGCCCTCACGGGCCCACCTGATCGTGGAAGAGGAGGAGGATGTCCACCCGGGCGACGTGCTGGCCAAGATTCCGCGCGAAACGACCAAGACCAAGGACATCACGGGCGGTCTGCCGCGTGTGGGCGAGCTGTTTGAAGCCCGCAAGCCCAAGCAACCCGCCGTGATCAGCGAGATTGACGGGGTAGTCAAGTACGGCGAGATCCAGCGCGGCTTTCGTAAGATTTCAGTCACGGCCGACGATGCCACCACAAAGGAATACTTGATTCCGCGCGGCACTCACATCAGCGTGCAGGAGGGCGAAGGGGTGAAGGCGGGCGAGCCGCTCATGGACGGCCCCCTCAACCCGCACGACCTGCTGGCGGTCCTGGGCGAGAAGTTCACCCAGGCCTATCTGGTCAACGCCATCCAGGAGGTCTACCGTTTGCAGGGCGTCAACATCAACGACAAGCACATTGAGGTGATCGTCCGGCAGATGATGCGCTGGGTGCGGATTGAAAATCTGGGCGACACCGAGTTCTTGCTCGACGAGCAAGTGGACAAGTTCCGCTTCCGCGAAGAGAACGCACGGATGAAGGAAAAGAGCGGCAAGCCGGCCGTGGGGCGACCCATGCTGCTCGGCATCACCAAGGCTTCGCTCTCGACCGAGTCGTTCATCTCCGCCGCTAGCTTCCAGGAGACCACGCGGGTGCTGACCGAGGCCGCTATCAGCGGCAAAATCGACCACTTGCGCGGCCTGAAGGAGAACGTCATCATGGGCCGGCTCATTCCCGCCGGCACGGGTCTCGACCACTACCGCAACTTGCAGTTGAGCACGGAAGTGCCGGAAGAGGAAGAGGTAGCGGTGCCGCTGAGCGAAGAGGAGGCGCGCGCGCTCGAGTTCCTGCGCGGCGGCAAAGAAGGGACGGCGGAAGAAGAGAAACCCCGCGCCAAATAGAGTTCGGTTTGTACGGACTGGTTGTCCAACAACCGCGTACCCCGAATCCATTCGGGGGAACCGGCATCCCGGTGCCCACTGGGATGCCGGTTTTATTTTCCCCACCCAGCACAGCCAGGCAGGAGGGCAAAAGCCGGCGGCTGGGGCTCGAGCCCGTCGGGCGAACGGGGTTGCGCGCGCGTAGATGATCTCAGAGCCTTTGGCTGTCCAGAGGTGGGCGTAGGTGGGCTCGTTGCCTACTTCTTGAAGAGGTTTTCAAACGCCCGCCGGGCATCTTGGGGCCGTACACCTCCCGTGGACGCTTCTCGCTCCACCACCGTGCGCATGGCAAAGTATTGACAGTCGTTGCGGGCGTCTTTCTGCGCGATTCTCTCCTTGATGGGCTGGGTGCATTCAAGGCGGCTGGTGGGATCGAAGTGGACGCACTGTTTGCAGGAGTGCAGCTCGAACCCACATTGCGGGCATTGCCCGATGGGATCCATCGCCACCGGGAGCACCGTGCCGCATCCCGCACAGCGGGACACGACACGGGTAGCTGGCATCAGCGGCTGGCGCGGCCCTATTCCCCCAGCGGGTTTGGGAGGCGCCTCTCTCTTTTCGCGCTTCTCTTGCTCGTAAGATTCCATGTAGCCTTTTTGCCTGTACTTCCTCTCCACCGCTTTCCTCCCGGCTGATGATAAACTCTGCCAGAACAAGTCTACCTCGAAAGCGTCCCGGGAGGAGTGCGCAATTGTCGCCGGGGTGACTTGCAATAAGTAGCTGACTCAAAATTGGGTGCTGTCCTAAGCAAGCCATGAGTAGGCCTGCACGAAGATGTCCCCCAGGCAGGAGCCCCCGCAGGAAAGCGCGGGGCAGGCTGGGGGCTCGGTGCGAAATTAGGACACGACTCAAAATTGACCGGGTGCGCGTCCCGCGGTAGTCTGGGCGAAACTCTGGGAGGGTAGTACCGATGCAGGTGCTGGAGATTTCTGAGCGGCGTTTTCTGTTGCGCCTCGAACGTGGAGACGAAGTGATGGAAAGCCTCCGCCGCTTCGCCGAGGAACGCGCGATCGGGGCCGGGATGCTGCGCGGGCTGGGGGCTGCCCTGTCAGCCGAGTTGGCCTTCTTCAATCTGAAAGAGAAACGCTACGAACCCTTCTCCGTGCGGGAAGACACGGAGGTCGTCAGTTTGCTCGGGAACCTCGCCCGCGGGGAGGACCGGCAGGCGATTGCGCACGTCCACGCCACACTCAGCCGCCGCGACGGTACGGCGGTGGCGGGCCATGTGCTCAAGCTCGTCACCGGAGCCACGCTGGAGATTGACCTCGAAGTGCTGCCCGGCACCTTGCGGCGCAAGCGCGATCCCAAAAGTACCCTTCCCTTGCTTCACTCCCACGAGTAACGGGCCGAAAGGCCGGAGGAGCAATGAATTGCTTCGCGAAGACATAGCTCGAAAATCTCACTGAAACTGGAGGGACGCTGATGCGAGCAAAACTTGGGCTGCTGGTTTGTCTATTCCTGCTGCCGGCCACATTGGTGGCCGAAGACGCGTTTGAGCTTGTGCGTGTGGCCGACGGAGTCTACGCGGCCATCGGGCGGAGGGCGGCGCCGATGCTAATCGGGTCGAACGCGGCAGTGATCGTGAACGCAGACGACGTGCTGGTGGTGGACACCCACTTGACGCCGTCGGCGGCGCAGGCGCTGCTCGGGGAGATCAAGAAACTGACAGACAAGCCGGTGCGCACCGTGGTCAACACGCACTGGCACAACGACCACGTGCAGGGCAACCAGGCCTATTTCAACGTCTTTCCCGGCGAGGTCGAGTTCATCAGCCACCAGGTGACACGCGAGGACATTCTGAAAAAAGCTATCCCTTCCGTTCAGCGGCAGTTGAAATCGTTGCCGGAGCAAATTGCCCAGGCTGAAGAGCGCCTGGCGGCCGGGCTCGATGCCGCTGGCAGGCCGCTCACGGAGGAACAGAAGGCCGCGCAGGGCGCAGCGCTCGACCGCCGGAAGCGCTACCTGGAAGAGCTCCGACAAATCCAAATCACGCTGCCCACGCTGACCTTCAAGCGCCACCTCGTGCTCCACAAAGAGGGGCGGACCATCCACATGCTGTTCTTCCGCAAGGGGCACACGCGCGGCGACGTGGTACTGTGGCTGCCGCAGGAGCGAGTGCTGGTGGCGGGCGACCTGCTGACGTCGGGGCTGCCATTTCCGCGCGACTCCTATCCCAGCGAGTGGGTGGCGACGCTGCGGGCGATGGCCAAACTGGAGTTTGACCAGATCATCCCCGGTCACGGGCCGGTGCAGCAAGGCAAGGAGCATCTGAAGTTAGTGACAGAGGTCTTCGCGTCGGTGGTGGCGCAGGTCCGGGCGGCGGTGAGCCGCGGCCTGAGCCTGGAAGAAACGAAGAAGGCGGTGAACGTGGGAGAATTCCGCGCGCGCGTCACGGGCGGGCAAGCGCAAGCGAATGCGGCCTTCGACCGGCGCATCGCCGTCATCATCGAGCGCACCTACTGGGAACTGACAGGCAAACTGACCGAGTAGGGAACAAATCTGGGGCCTTAGGGTTACGTCTGGGCCTGCTCGAAGGCGTGGGCGAGGCGGAGCAGGGCGGCTTCGTCGAAGTGGCGCCCCATGAGTTGCAGACCGATGGGGAGGCCTTCCCGGCTCGTGCCGCAGGGGATGGAAATACCCGGCACGCCCACCAGGTCCGCGGTCACGGTGTAGATATCGGCGAGGTACATTTGCAAGGGGTCGGCGGTCTTCTCGCCCAGGCGGAAGGCAGGGGTGGGCGAGGTGGGGGTGACGAGCGCGTCCACCTGCGCGAAAGCTTTGCGGAAATCCTGGTAGATGAGGCGGCGGACTTTTTGCGCCTTCAAGTAGTAGGCCTCGTAGTAGCCGGCGCTGAGGGCATAGGTGCCGAGCATGATGCGGCGCTTGACCTCGGTGCCGAAGCCGCGGCCGCGCGTTGAGAGGTAGAGTGCATCGAGCTCGCTGGCCTCGGGTGCGCGGAAGCCGTAGCGGACGCCGTCGTAGCGGGCGAGGTTCGAGCTGGCCTCGGCGGTGGCAATGATGTAGTAGCAGGCGATGGCATACTCGGTGTGGGGCAGGCTAACCTCGACCAGCTCGCAGCCCAGCGCGCCGAGCTTCGAAATCGCGGCCTCCACGGCAGCGCGCACTTCCGGGTCGAGCCCGGGGCCGAAATACTCCCGCGGCACGCCGACCTTCATCCCCTTCACAGGCTTGTCGAGTTCAGCCAGGTAGTCGGGCACGGGGACATCGGCTGAAGTGGTGTCGCGCGGGTCGTGTCCGGCGATGACGCCGAGCACGGCGGCCACATCGCGCACCGTGCGGGCGAAGGGGCCGATGTGATCGAGCGAGGAGGCATAGGCGATGAGACCGTAGCGCGAGACGCGCCCGTAGGTGCCTATCATCCCGACCACGCCGCAGAAGCCAGCGGGCTGGCGGATGGAGCCGCCCGTGTCGGAGCCCAGCGCGGTTACGGCCAAGTGAGCAGCCACGGCTGCTGCGGACCCGCCCGAGGAGCCGCCCGGAACGCGGTCGAGCGCGTGGGGGTTGCGGCAGGGGAAGTAGGCAGAATTTTCGTTGGACGAGCCCATGGCGAACTCGTCGCAGTTGGTCTTGCCGAGCGGGATGGCCCCGGCCTGCTCCAGCCGCGCAACGGCGGTGGCATCGTAGGGCGGGAGGTAGTTTTCGAGGATGCGCGAACCCGCGGTGGTAGGCAGCCCGCGGGTGAGGATGACGTCCTTGACCGCGAGGGGAAGCCCGGCGAGCGGCGGCAGGGGTTCGCCGGCGCCTACCTTGCGGTCGAGCGCGTCGGCCTGGGCGAAGGCGCGCTCGCGGCAGAAGCACAGATAGGCACCGATCTCCGGGTCGCGCTGGTCAATGCGCCGATAGTGCTGCTCGGTGAGTTCGCGGGCCGAGAGTTGCCGGCGGCGCAGGAGGTCGCTGATCTCAGCCAGGGTCAGCGCGGTCGCATCCATCAGCGGCTGATCACCTTTGGCACTTTGACAAAGCTCTCGGTTGCATCCGGGGCGGCAGCCAGGGCCTCAGCGCGCGGCAGGCAGGCACCAGGGGTATCCTCGCGCACGGCCGCGTCGGCGCGGGCTTCGTAGAGCACCTGCGCCATGGGTTCGACGGCGGTGGTATCCAAGCGGTTGAGTTGATCCATATAGGTGAGGATGGAGTCCAGGTCTTTGGAGAAGCGGTCGAGCTCGTCCGCGCTGAGGCGCAGATGGGCGAGCCCGGCTACGTATTCGACATCTTTGCGGGTAATCTTCACGGGCGTTTCACCCGGAACGAGAAAAATTCTAGCACGGGGATGCCCTCGGCAGGCGGCTGCTTGGCTGGAGTAAGGCTTTGGGTTTCGCTCGTTCCTTCCCGTTGGGGAAGCTGGGTCAGGTCTTGGGTTTCTCTTCCGGCTTGCCCGCCTCGGCGGGCTTGGTTTCGCCCTTGAGCGATTCCTTGAAGCTTCGGATGCCTTCGCCCAGACCGCGCATCATCTCCGGGATGCGCTTGCCACCAAACAGCAGCAGGATGACGGCGACAATGACAACGATTTCCCAAAAGCCAGGGGGGCGCATTGTTTCCTCCTCCCGGTATTCTAGGGGAGCGGCGAGACAGAGTCAAACGAAACAGCATTCTACCCAACACTCCCACCCGCCCTACGGGCTACCCACCCAATGCGGGACTCAGTGGGGTTACGTACGGGCTAAAGCCCGTACCCGCCAAAGGGCGTGGCGCGCCTCAGATGAGGATGACGCGGTCATTGCCGACACGGCGGGTGACGCGTTCGCGGTCGAGGTATTCGAGCAGGGGGATGGCGTACTTGCGGGTCACGCCGGCCAACTCCTTGAACGCCGTCACCGAGATGCGCTCACCCTTTTGCTGGCGATACGTGCGCACAAGCGCGCGCAAGCGTGCGAGGGCGGTGTGGTGGAAGAGCAGGTTCTCGGAGACCTTGACTACAATTTTCTCTCGCAACAAGAGCTGGACGATTTTCTCCGCCCGTTTCGGCTCGACTTTCAGTTTCGCCAGAACCTCCTTCCGGGAGGGGGCGGTAAGGCCGGAGCGGGC
The DNA here is from genome assembly GCA_046758465.1 of Terriglobia bacterium. Classification (GTDB taxonomy): domain Bacteria; phylum Acidobacteriota; class Terriglobia; order Acidiferrales; family 2-02-FULL-67-57; genus JBHIAG01. The sequence continues at coordinate 16,788 of JBHIAG010000025.1, forward strand.
AAAGGCCTGCTCGATGGTGGCGCGGGCTTCGGCCTCCTCGGGCGTGAAGGTGACGGCGCGGCCCGCGCGTTTGATCACGTCGCCGGCGAGTGCAAGCGTGCCGGCGGTCGTGAGCTCGCTGAGGACTGAGTCGAACAACTCCTGCGCGCCGGCAAAGACACGCTCCCTGAGTTCTTCCTTGGGGATACCTTCGCGCAGCGGTTCGCGGCGGTGGAAGGCGTCCACGACGGAGACGGCTTCCGCGGCCAGGCGCGTCAGGCGCGCCGTAGCTGCCACGCTGAGCGGCGAGGGTGCGAGGAGGCGGACGCGGCCGGAACTCCGGAGTCGCTCGAGGGCCGCACGCAGCTCGGACTCACGCCAGCCGGTGCGCGCAACGAGGTGCCGCAGGCTGACCGCTGCACGCGGCGCGGTGGCAATGAAGCTGGCGAGCACTTCGTCGGGCGCGGCCCGGGCGAGCGTGGCGAAATGGGCAAGCGAAGCAGGGTCGTTACGTTTATGCTTGCGTGCCAGCGCATCCAGCACGCGCCCGCCGCCAATGGTGATGACGGGCGAGAACTGGCGGATGATGAAACGGTCGCCCGGCAGCAGCAGCGCCGGCGCGTCGAGGCGGAGTTGCGCGAAGGCTTGTTCGCGGGGCTTGAGCTCACTGCGGTCGAGCAGGAGCACCTCGGCGATGAGTTCGGCCGTGCCTTGGTGGAAGTGGACGCGGGCGCGGTGCTTGAGCGGGCGGGCTGAGGGCAGCAAGTCCAGAAGAACGTCCACGCGCTCGGTGGGTTCAAATAGAGCCGCTGCGGCCAGTGTCATGCCGCGGGCGAGTTCGCCCGGCTCGACGCCGGCCAAGTTGAGCGCAGTGCGCTGGCCCGCCCGCGCGCGCGCGACAGGCTGGTTGTGAACCTGAACACCGCGCACGCGCACCCGGCGGCGCGCAGGAAAGACCTCGACGTCCTCATCACGCGCCACCGAGCCACTGACGAGCGTACCGGTTACGACGGTGCCGAAGCCTTTCATCAGGAAGGCGCGGTCAATGGGAAGGCGGAAATAGTGAGTGGAGTCTTTGCCGGGGACGCTCAGGGCCACGTGCCGCAATGCTTCTTTCAACTGTTCGAGCCCCTGGCTGGCGCGGGCGCTCACGGGGACGACGGGGGCGCCGGCCAGAAACGAGCCCTGGACGAAGTCTTCGACCTCGGTGCGGACAAGCTCGACCAAGTCGGGCTCGACCAAGTCGGTTTTTGTCAGGGCCACCAGGCCGCGCTCGATGCCGAGCAGGCGGCAGATGTCGAAGTGTTCGCGGGTTTGCGGCTTGACGGACTCGTCGGCCGCGACGACGAGCAGGACGAGGTCGATGCCGCCGACGCCGGCGAGCATATTGCGGACGAAGCGCTCGTGGCCGGGAACGTCCACGAAGCCGAGCCGCAAGTCGTCGCCGTCGGCCGCAGCCGGCTCCGGCGCCCCGCCGTTGGCGGGACGTTGCCCCGCTGGAAGCGGGGTTGGCGTAGCAGGCAGGTCGAGGTGGGCGAAGCCAAGATCGATGGTGATGCCGCGGCGCTTCTCTTCTTCCCAGCGGTCAGGGTCGGTGCCGGTGAGCGCCTGGACGAGGACCGATTTGCCGTGGTCAATGTGGCCGGCAGTGCCGACGATGACGTTCTTCATTTCCGTGCCTCGTGAATTGGGATTCGCGAACCCTGCCTGCGGTAGGCAGGCGTGATTCGTGATCCGTGTTCCATACCTGTGGCTGAATAGCTATGGTAGCGCAACGGCGCGGCGTGGGCGAGGGGCTGGGAAGGGTCAGCGGGCTGGGTTCAGCGACCGGCGATGAAGCGCGGTAGGCCCTGTGGCTCTGACGCGGGCAGGTTTCCACCCGCCCCAGTGGCAGGAGCCACTGGGCTGAACTGGCGGGGCAAGCTCGCGACCCCCAAAGGGAAAACCCACGGGCAGAAGCCCGTGGGCTGAACTAACGAGGCCCAAGGCTCCCGTGTTGGGAAAGATTCTCAAAATGCTCACCATTCTCATCGTGTTCATAAAATTCATCGTGTTCACGATTATTGGACAAGTGGTTCGAGATGATGTAAACGGGCGCGAAGGGTGAGGTGTTTGTAGGCACCCCACTTCGGGAGAAGTCTATAGACTAGCCAGAGACTAGTCAGGAGAGGAAGATGAAAGAAAGAGAGATTTTTCAATCACTTAGGGTCTGCGAGGGAGACTAGTCGCGACTAGTCTCTTGGCTTAAGCAGTTATTTTTCATAAACTTATCCCCTCTAACATGCACCCCCCGGGGGGGCACGAATAGCGTGGTAATGTTCGGGCTGGAGGTGGATGATGCGGGTCAATCGTAGAGATTTCCTGGGGTTGCTGGCGGCCGGTGGAGCCGCGTCGGCGCTGGGCGTGGGCGAGGCGCCGGTGGCTTCTGATCTGGCTGCGCCCGAAACTCGTCCCTCGGCCACCCCTACGGGCTGGGACCCGTGGCTCGAGATTAATACGGCCAACCTGGCCTGGAACCTGGGGCAAATTCAGGCCCGCGTGGGTGGGAAACTTGTAATGGCGGTGGTGAAGGCAAACGCCTACGGGCACGGGCTCGCCGGCGTGGCGCGCGCGCTCGCCGCCGCCGGTACCAAGCACTTCCTGGTCGGCAAGCTGGACGAAGCGCGGCAGTTGCGCGCGGCCGGCGTGCGCGGTTTGATTCTCAATTTCGGCCCGTTCCGCGAGGCGGACGCCGAAGACATCGTCCGCCTCGGCATCTCCCAGAACGTTTACACCGACCAGGTGGAGGCGCTCGCGCGTGCCGCGCGCCGGCTGGAACGACCTGCGCACATCCACATCAAGGTGGACACCGGGTTGGGGCGCGTCGGCGTTCCCTATGACCGCGCCCTGGAGTTTATTGAACGCGTCACCGCGCTGCGCGGGGTAGCCTGCGATGGCGTCTTCACGACCTTTACCGAGGAGCCGGAGTTCGATCCCATCCAGCTCGCGCGTTTTCAAGAGATTTGCCGCCGCGCGGCCGAGCGCGGTCTCGCGCTCGGCCTGCGTCACGCTGCCAGCAGCGACGCCATCCTCTCCCTGCCTGCCGCCTACAGGGAACTCGACCTGGTGCGTCCGGGAATCATGCTCTACGGCCTCTACCCATCGGAGGCTGCCGAGCGGGAGCGGAAGATTGACCTGAAGTCCGCGCTGGCGCTCAAGACCTGCGTCGTCTACGTCAAGACGCTGCGGCCGGGCGAATCCGTCTCCTATCACCGCGTCTTCACGGCCCGCGAGCCGGTGCGCGTCGCCACTCTGCCCGTGGGCTACTCCGACGGCTTCCCACGGGCGCTTGAAGGCAAAGGCAGTGTGCTGGTGGCGGGCCGCCGCTGTCCCATCCTGGCGATTTCGGCCAACGCCACCATTGTGCGCCTGGGTGAGGCCCCTGCGGCGCCGGGCGATGAAGCGGTGCTGCTCGGTGCGCAGGGCGACGCAGAAGTCACGGCGAGCGAGGTAGCGCACCTCGTCGGGAGCAGCGTCTATGGTGTGGTCATGGGGATGAGCAGCTTGCTGCCACAGGTGTACGTCTGAGAGTTTTCGATGAAGATTTCCGAGCTTTCCACTCCGGTCGCCCTGGTGGAGGTGGACGTCATGGCGCGCAACCTGACGCGTGCGGTCGCAACCTGCCGTACGGCCGGCGTGCGCTACCGGCCCCACATCAAGACGCACAAGATGCCGGCGCTGGCGGCGCGCCAGATCAAGGCCGGCGCTGCGGGGATCACGTGCGCCAAGATTGGTGAGGCCGAGGTGATGGCGCAGGCGGGGTTGACGAATATCTTCGTCGCCTACCCGATTGTGGGGCGCCGCCGCTTTGAGCGCCTCGCAGCCCTGGCCGAGAAAGTGCATTTGTGTGTGGGCGTGGATTGCGCCGAGACGGCAGGCGCGCTGGCTGAATTTTTCCGGGCGCACAACCGCATCCTCGACGTCTTGCTGGAGATCGACACCGGGCACCAGCGCTGCGGTGTGCCGCCGGAGAAAGCCGAGGATTTGGCGGCGCATCTGGCGGGGCTCGGGGGGATTCGGTTGCGGGGACTCTTCACCCACGAAGGCCACGTCTATTCGTCCGGCCCGGTGGAAGAGAGGCTGGCGCAGGCGCGGCAGGCCGGCGAACAGATGACGACGGTGGCGCAGCGGCTGCGCAGCCGTGACTTCGGCGTGGAGGTGGTCAGCGTGGGTTCAAGCCCGGCGCAGGATGCCGCCTGCCGCGTCGCGGGCGTCACCGAAAACCGTCCCGGAACCAACATCTTCAACGACTGCACGCAAGTCCACCTAGGCGCCTGCGGCTGGGACGACTGCGCGCTGAGCTATTCCTGCACGGTGGTGAGCCGGCCGGCGCCTGACCGCGCTGTCATTGACGGCGGAACCAAGACGTTCACCTCGGACAAACTGGGCGACCCGACTTATTTTGGAGCCGTGCAAGGCTACCCCGGCGCGCGCTTCCTGCGCGCCTCGGAAGAGCACGGTATCCTCACGCTGGAAGACGCGGCGGCGCGCCGCCTGCGGGTGGGCGAGCGCATTCGGGTCATCCCCAGCCACGTCTGCGGAAGCATCAACTTGCACGACCGGGCCTATGGCGTGCAGGGCGAGGAGGTAGTGGAAGAGTGGGCCATCGCCGCGCGCGGCTGTGTTGATTGAACAGGCAGCTAGTTGGCTCACCCTTAAAGAAGCGGCATCACCACGTTGGGGCCCCAGGCGTTCTGTGGGAGGGGAATATGCACGCCGGTGACCTCGCCGGTCGCAGGAATGACGTTGACGACGACCAGGGGCGTGACCCGCACGGCGGCGTCGAGTGCTTCTTCCAGAGGCAAGTCTTGCTGGTAGGGTTTCTGCGCGCGGGAAAACACCACCACCACCGGCTCGGCGCTGGTGTCGGGGTCCACGCCCATAAACTCGCCGGAGCGGGTCACTCCCTTGATGGGCACCAGAAACCACGCCACCATGCGGCCCAGCCGGTTGAGGCTCGTCATGGTCAGAATGTTCGCTCGCTGCCCGGGCGTTGCCTTGTAGAACATGCCTTTCATCATGTACTTCGGCGGCAAAATGGTGGCTACCACCGGCTTGTCTTCCATCGCCTCTGCGAGTCGCTGGCGCACCTGTGCGTCGGTGCGCGCCGCGTGGAAGACTTTGGCCATCCACGCGGCTGGCTGCGGCCAGGCGCTCACGATCACGGTCTGGTGCTCGGGTTGGAACAGAATGGCGGTGCTGGTGCGGGTATAGGCGCGCAGAGCAAATCCAAGCGAGAAGGCCAGTGTGAGGCAGAAGAGGTAGGCCGCCACCCAGCCGAGCAGGCGCGGCCGCAGCTTGTCGAAGGGGGCCGCAAACAGCCGGTGGAGGGGGCTGCGGGGCAGGAAGGCGGCGCGGGTGGCGGCAAAGCGGCGGTAGCCCTCGCCGAAGCGTTCTTCCAGGCGGCGCTCCTCGAAGCGTGCCAGCCCGGCGTAGAGAAACAGCATGGTGACCCAGATGGCAAGCAGCAGGAAGCGCGGCCAGATGGCCAGCAGCCCCCAGCCCGCAATGCCCAGGCAGAGGTATTGCGGGTGGCGGACGAAGCGGTAGAGCAAGCCCTTGGCGACGCCGCGCTTGCGGATTTTGTTTCCGTACACCTGCACGGCTGAGAGGAGAAAGCCCCACAGGCCCAAGGCGAAAAGATAAAGCCCGATGGTGCGCTGCCCCTCCAGGAAGGTCGAAGAGGTTACCACCGCGTGGTTGAGGAAGAAGCCGTCCAGCCAGGCGGTCAGGGCGCTCTGGGAAAGTATCCCCAGCACAGGCTCAAAGCGCAGGCTGGCATAGAAGAAGCCGGCGAAGGGGCTGATCATGATGAGCACTTCCACGGCCAC
>JBHIAG010000026.1:0-22410 GCA_046758465.1 Terriglobia bacterium
CTCAGCTTTTCTCTGCGTCCTCTGTGCCTCTGTGGTGCGCTTTTCTCTTTTCACCAGTCGCTGGTCGCTTTTCTTATCCGTGCTTATCCGTGCTTATCCGTGTGCATCCGCTTGCCCTGAGCCCCGAAGCTTCGGGGCGAAGGGTGGCTTCCGCGCCTACAGCAAGCTGATCGGGTCCACGTCCACCACCACCGCTCCCGGCGGTACCTTGCCTTCTCGCGCCGCCTCCAGCGCCGCCCGCAACGTCCGTCCCAGCGCCCGCCGCTCAGCCGCTTTCAGCAAAAACTGAAAGCGATAATCTCTCTTCAGCCGTGCCAGCGGCGCTGGCGCCGGCCCCAACACCCGCACATCCCCCGTTTTCTCCGCCGCAAACACTCGCTCGAAGAGCCGCGCGTACCGGATCGCTACCTCGAGCCTCGGATCGCGCACCACCAGGTTCGCAAGTGCTGTAAACGGCGGGTAATGCATCAGCCGGCGAAACCGCAACTCCTGCTCGTAGAAGCCCTCGTAGTCCTGCCGCGCCCCGAATTGAATCGCGTAGTGGTCGGGATAGTAGCTTTGCACGATCACTTTGCCCGGTAACTCGCCGCGCCCGGCGCGGCCCGCCACTTGCGTCAACAACTGGAACGTCCGCTCGGCGGCGCGGAAATCAGGCAGCCCCAGGATGCCATCGGCCGACACCACCCCCACCAGCGTCACCCGATGAAAGTCATGGCCCTTAGCGATCATCTGCGTGCCGGTCAGGATGTCGAGTTCGCCGCGCGCAAACTGCCCCAGGATGCGCTCGTGCGCCCGCTGGCGCCGTGCCGTGTCGCGGTCCAGCCGCCCCACCCGCGCCCCCGGGAACAGCCGCGCGAGCTCTTGCTCAACCTTCTCCGTGCCCTCCCCTACAAAGTACAGGTGCTCGCTCTGGCACTTCAGACAGCGCGCCGGCAGCGCCCGCATACTGCCGCAGTAGTGGCAGAGCAGACGGTTCCGCGCGCGATGGTAGGCGAGCGAGATGCTGCAGTTGGCGCACTGCACCGTGGCGCCGCACTTGCGGCAGAGCAGGAAAGCCGCATAGCCGCGCCGGTTCAACAACACCAGCACTTGGCCACCGCTGGCGAGTGTGCTCTCGATGCGCGCGCGTAGCCGGCGGGAAAACAGCGCCGGTGTCTTCGTCTCTTCGAACTCCTGGCGCATGTCCACCACTTCCACCGTCGCCAGGGGCCGGTCCGCGACCCGTCGCTCCAGCCGTACCCAGTGGTACCCCCCTGTGCGCGCCTGGTAACTCGACTCCAGCGCCGGTGTGGCCGAGCCCAGCACCGCCACCGCCCCTTCCAGCTTGGCCCGCACCACGGCCACGTCCCGGCCGTGATAGCGCGGCGTCTCTTCCTGCTTGTAGCTCGTGTCCTGCTCCTCGTCCACGATGACCAGGCCCAGGTTGGCGAGCGGCGCAAACACAGCCGAGCGTGTCCCCACCGCGATGCGCGCCTCACCCCGCCGCAGCCGCCACCAAGCCGTGCTCCGCTCGCGCGCACCCAGCCCGCTGTGCAGTACCGCCACCTCATCGCCAAACCGCGCCTGAAAGAGCTGCCCCACGGCCGGCGTCAACGCTATCTCCGGCACCAACAACAGTGCCGTCCGGCCCTGCGCCACGCACCGCTGAATGGCCCGGCTGTAAAGTTCCGTCTTGCCACTGCCCGTCACCCCCTGCACGAGCACCGTAGCGAACGCGCCCGCGTCCAGCCGCCGCTCGAGTTCCGCAACTGCCCGCTCCTGCTCGGCGGTCAGCACCGGCTCGGTTCCGCAGAGCGGGATCACCCAGTCGCTTTCAAACAACGGCAGCTCGGCAGCCGCCTCCCCTGGCACCACCACGCCCTTCGCCTCGAGCCCTCGCAGGATGCTCGCCGGCACCCCCGCCTTACGCCCCAGTTCGCTCGCGCGCATTCCCCCGCCATGCCGCGCCAGCTCCTCTGCCACGCGCTGCTCCCGCCGCGTCAATGTCAGCTCTGTGTAGCTCGGCGCCAGTTGCAGGGTGCGATCCACGCGTGCGGGGCGCCGCCGCTCCCCCAACGGCAGCATTGCCCGCAGCACCTCGCCCGGCGGCGCAAAGTAGTAGTCCCTCATCCACTGCGCCAGCGCCAATAGCGTCGGCGTGAGCAGCGGCTCGCGCTCAATCACCTCCAGGATTTCTCTCAGCTTGCCTGCCGCGGCAGGCGTGCCCCGGCCCGCCGCGCGCACTTCCCCCGCCTCCGCCGAAGTAACCGCTGTGACCACACCCACGAGCGTGCGCTCGCGAAACCCTACCCGCACGCGCACGCCCACCGAAACCTGCTCGCGCAACGCTTCCGGAATGCGGTACGTAAACGTCGTGGGCAGGGGTAGAGGAACGGCGACTTCGCAGACAAACCCGGCGGGCATCGAATCCGATTACGAGCGTGCGTCCCGGCGACCGGCTGGTCTTGCAGGCCTGGCCCCGCCCGGCGGGGGCAGGCCGAGAAACTTGCGAATTGTGCGCAAGTCTTGCTGCACTTCGCGGTTGGCGTTGGGGTTGCGCAGCAGGTAGGCGGGGTGGAACGTGGCGAAAAGTTTCGTCCCGCGATAGTCGCTGAACTGGCCGCGAAAGCGGCTGATGGAAACGTTTTTGCCCAGCAGCCGCTGCAACGCCACGCTGCCGAGACAACAGATGAGCTTCGGCTGAATCACATCGAGCTGCCGGAAGAGAAACTGCGAGCAGGTCTCCATTTCATCCTTCTCCGGGCTGCGGTTGCCCGGCGGACGGCATTTGATCACGTTGCAGATGTAGACCTCGCGGCGCTTGAGCCCCAACGACTCGATCCAGTGGTTCAGCAACTGCCCCGCCCGCCCGACAAACGGCAGCCCCTGCCGGTCTTCTTCTTCGCCCGGCGCTTCCCCCACAAACACCAGTTCCGCGCGCGGGTGGCCCTCCCCGTAGACAATGGTTCGGCGGTGCGGCCAGAGTTTGCAGCGCCGGCAGTCGCCGATGTCGGCCTGAATCTTTTCCAGCGTGTCACCCGGGATGCGCCCCGGGGCTTCCCCGAACAGCGACAGCGCCATCGGTGCCTGCTCGCGGGCTGCGGCGGCAGCCGGTGGTGCGGCGGCAGCGGCCGCCGCAGCAGGCATTTGAGGGGCGAGTGCAGGTTCTTGTGACGGAAGTACGGAGGCGCCCCTACGGACGCGATAGAAAGGTGCGAGGCCGAGTTCTTCGTAGTAGGCGAGCCAAGCCCGCACGCGGGCCTGCAGCTCCTCGTCCATCAGGAAGCGTCCCGCGCCGGCCGCAGGCGGCGGATTGCGTCGAGCAACCGGTGGGCCACGGCGAGCTTCGTCAGCTTGGGCAGGGGGATGGTTTCCCCGGTGCGCGTCACCAACGTCACCACGTTCGTCTCCACGTCAAACCCCGCTCCCTCCTGGGTCACGTCGTTTGCCACCACGATGTCGAGCTTCTTCGCGCGCAGCTTCGCCCGCGCATTCTTCACCACGTCCTCGGTCTCGGCCGCAAACCCCACCAGCACACACTGGTTCTTCGCCCGCGCAACCGCACCTAGAATGTCGGCTGTCGGCTCGAGCTCCAGCCGCCAGGAGCCGCGCGCACGACGAATCTTCTGCGCGGCAACTTTCTTCGCGTGAAAGTCCATCACCGCCGCCGCCCCCACCACGATGCTGGCTTCTGCGGCGCGCGCCAGCGCCGCCCGCCGCATCTCTTCCGCCGTGCGCACGGCCGCCACGTCCACGCCCGCCGGCGCCGTGAGCGCCGTCGGCCCGCTTACCAGAATTACCCGCGCGCCACGCCGTGCCGCAGCTTCCGCTACCGCGTACCCCATGCGTCCCGAAGAGCGATTAGTCATGTAGCGCACCGGGTCCAGGTCCTCGCAGGTGGGCCCGGCGGTAACCAGTACCGTTTCGCCCACCAGATCTCGCTGGACGCCCAGCACCCTGAGCACCGTGGCGAGTATCGTCTCCACCTCGGCCAGCCGACCCGGACCGCGCATCCCGCACGCCAGATAGCCCGCGTCCGGCTCCACCACCGTCACCCCGCGCTCGCGCAGCCCTGCTACGTTCGCCTGCACCGTCGGATGCTCCCACATGTTCACGTTCATCGCCGGCGCCACCACTACCGGCGCCTTCGTGGCTAGGTAGAGCGTGGTCAGGAAATCGTCCGCCACCCCGTGTGCCAGCTTGGCAAGGATATCGGCGGTCGCGGGCGCAATCACCAGCGCGTCAATTGACGTCGCCACCGCCATGTGCTCGATGGCGCTCTCAAGATTCGCCGGCTCCCCCGCAGTCCGCGCGCCGAACATCGCCGTAATCACTTTCTCCCCGCTCAGCGCGGCAAAGGTCAGGGGCGTGACGAACTCCTGCCCGCTCCGCGTCATCACCACCTGCACCCCAATCCCTTCCTCTTGCAGACGACGCACCAGTTCGCCCGCCTTGTAAGCTGCGATGCAACCGGTAACGCCCAAAGCGACTTTCATGGCCTAGCCCGCGCTATTTCTCCCGCTTCGCCTTCTTTTTCCGTCCACTTTCTTCCTCTTCGCCTTCCCACTCGGGCAAGGTAAACCGCACCGCCTGCTTCAAGATTTCATCGATCGCCACGCGCGTGGGCTTGCGCCAATGGCTGTGCACGAGGGGTCTCGCCCCCGCTTGCAGTTGCCGCGCACGCTTCGCGGCCGCCAGCACAAAGCTGAACTTGCTCTCAATGGTATCGGCTGGAATCATCTCTTTCTCGTCCGGAAACTCTCTAGGATAGCAGAAATGCGCTCCCGCTGCGCGGCCTTCTGGCAGCGCGCGGCCAATGCCTTGGCCGCCGCGCTCACCGCCCCGTCCCGACGCTCCCCGCGCTCGACCTGCACAATCGCTTCTGCCTCTGCGCCTGCCTGCCCTCGCTCGGCGTTGACAACCACATATTCGTAGGCATCAATCTGCTCAATCTCGCGCCGCGCAACTTCCAGCCGACGCTCGATCGCTTCCGCCGTGTCCAGTCGGCGCACCCGCAGTCGCTGCCTGAGTTCTTCGCACGAGGGCGGCAGCACGAAAATGCAGACCGCATCCGCCTGCCGGGCCTTCACCTGTGCCGTCCCTTGCACGTCAATGTCCAGAATCAAGTCCTTCCCTTCCCGCTGCGCCCGCTCCAGGTAGCTGCGGTGCGTCCCGTACAAGTCGTCGAAAACGCGCGCGTGCTCGAGGAACTCGCCCCGCGCACTCATGGCGTCAAACTCGGCATGACTCACAAAGTGATACTCGCGACCGTTCTGCTCGCCCGCCCGCGGCGCGCGCGTGGTGTAAGAGACCGAGAACATCGCGTCGGGCACCCGCCGAAGCAGGTGCTCGACCAGGGTCGTCTTACCCACGCCCGACGGCCCCGACACGATAAACAAAGTCCCGCGCCAGCCCATCGCTTACTCCACGTTCTGCACCTGCTCGCGCAACCGCTCGATCTCCGCCTTCATCGCCAGCCCCAGTCGGGTCATCTCCAGGCCCCCACGGTCGAAGGCAGGGGCCTTGGAAAGCAGCGTATTGGCTTCGCGGTTCATCTCCTGCAGCAGGAAGTCCAAGCGTTTGCCCACCTCGCCGTCGCTCTCGAACAAGCCTAGGAATTGCTCCACGTGACTGCGCAGCCGCGCCACCTCTTCGCTCACGTCGCTGCGCTCGGCCAGGTAGGCAGCCTCCTGCGCCAGGCGTGTTTCGTCGAGCGGCGTCTCACCCAGTAACTCTTCCAGACGTGCGCGCAGCCGCGCGAAACTCACCGACCGGGCACTCTCACCTGCCTGCGCCACCTGCTCCACAGACGCCCGCACTACCTCAACCCGTGTCCGCAATTCCTGTTCCAGCATTGCCCCTTCGGTGCGCCGCATCCGATCGAGCTCCTCCAGCGCCTGACCCAAGGCCCCTTCAACCGCCCGCGCCAGCCGGGAATCATCCGTGCTCGCCCCCTGCCGCTCGCCTACCCGCACCACGCCCGGCATCCGCAGGATGGCCATCAGGTCAGGCTCGGTCGTTATCCCGTGCTCGCGCCGCAGCGCGTTGAACAACTCGACATAGCTGCGCACAAATTCGCGGTTGATCTCCAGTGCCGGCTTTTCGCTGGACTCCACCTGTACGTTCACTTCCACGTGGCCCCGCCGCATCTGCCGCCGCAACTGGCTCCGAATCTGCGCCTCCAGCGCTTCCAACTCGGCCCCGAGCCGCAGGTGCAAATCCAGGAAGCGATGGTTCCAGGCCTTAAGCCTCACCGTCACGACGAAGGGCGGCTCTTCCTGTTGTATCTGTGCGAATCCAGTCATGCTCCGCAGCATCGGCTACACCCGCTCCCGGACACGCAACGCTTCCTGCGCTTCCAAGTCGACAACCTGCGTTTCGTAGAATCGCCGGTACAGGCCACCCCGCCGCAGCAATTCCTGATGCGTGCCAACCTCGCGGATAGTACCGTCTTCGAGCACCACGATGGAGTCGGCGCGGCGGATGGTCGAGAGCCGGTGCGCAATCACAAATGTCGTCCGGCCCTGCAGCAGATTGTCTAGGGCGTGCTGGACCAGCTGTTCCGACTCGGTGTCGAGTTCCGAGGTGGCTTCGTCAAGAATCAAGATGGGCGCATCCTTCAACAGCGCCCGCGCAATCGCCAGCCGCTGGCGCTGCCCGCCCGACAACCGCACGCCGCGCTCGCCGATCATCGTCTCGTAGCCCTGCGGAAGCCGCTCGATAAACTCGTGCGCCAGCGCCGCCCGGGCTGCCACCAGCACGCGCGCGCGCGGCACCTGCCGTTGGCCATAACAAATGTTGTTCCACACGGTGTCGTTAAACAGAATGGTCTCCTGCGTGACGATTCCGATCTGCGCCCGCAACGAGGCCAACGTCACCTCGCGGATATCCACCCCATCCACTAGAATGCGCCCCCCGGTGATGTCGAAAAACCGCGGCAGCAGGTTCACCAGAGTGCTTTTCCCAGCCCCGCTCGTGCCGACAATCGCCACCACCGCCCCGGCGCGCGCTGTCAGGTTGATGCCCTTCAGCAAAGCCGCCTGCCCCTCATAAGTAAAGTGCACACCCTGAAATTCAATGCGGTCGCGCACCGGCGGGAGCGCTGGCGCCCCCGGACGTTCCGGCACCTCCTCGCGGCGATCCTGCAGCTCAAACACGCGTTCTGATGCCCCCAGTGCTTGCTGGAAGAGCGTGTAGATACCGGTCAGGCGTTTCACCGGTTCATAGAGCCGTACCAGCGCCACCACAAACGGGAAGAACATCTCGCGGGTCATCGCCCCGGCGGCGACTTGCGCGCGCGCGTACCAGAGCAAGACCGCGATGACGAGCGCGCCCAAAATTTCCATCACCGGTGAAACCAAGATTGATGTCCGCATCCAGCGCACGTTCGTCTCCAGCAACCGTCGTGCGGCCTGGCGAAACTTTCCCACCTCAAACTGTTCCATCCCGAACCCCTGCACGATGCGCACGCCGCTGAACGTCTCCTGCAAAATCTGGCTCAACCCGCCAAGCTGCTCCTGGCTCGTGCGGCTCAGCCGGCGAATGCGCCGCCCCAGACGCGCGATGGGCAGAATGAGAAACGGCACCGCCACCACACAAGCCAGCGTTAGCTTCCAGTTGATCATCAGGCAGACCACCAGCAACACCAGAAACGTAAAGCTCTGCCGGAAGAAATCCGCCAACCAGTGCGAGACCACATGCTGGATACGGTCAATATCATTGATGGCGTTGGAAATCAGCCGCCCCGTGGCCTCGCGCTGGAAGAACCCGAGCGACTGCCGGAGCAGATGCCCGTAGAGGTCGTCCCGTAGGGCGGTGACCGCTTTCAGGCCGCTCCGTTGCACCACGTAGGCGCCCGTAAATGCGCTCGCTGCCTTCAGGCAAAACACACCCACCAACGCGACCCCTACCAGCAGCGCAGCCGATTCCACCCCGACCGGAATCCAGTCCCGCAGGTACACCGGCTCGCTGAGATACGGCAATTCGACCAGAACAATGTTGGCCGCGGCAGCCGTCGGCTCCAGAACAAACTGCACCACCGAACGAATCAGCAGCACAACCGCGCCTTCCAGCACCCCCACGCTGGCCATCAACACTGCTCCCAGCACCAGCCAAGCCCGGTGGGGTCGTGCGTAGGCAAGCAGGCGTCCCAAGTTCTTCATCGTGGTCTCGTCAGGCGCAGCCGTGAGGCTACCGAAAGTTCACTACCATATGAGGGGTGCGGTTTCGGCGTCAACCCACTAAATCGTCTTGGGCAGGTCGCGATGCTGAACGCGCACCGAAAAGCCCTTGCGGCCGAGTTCGGCGCGCAGGCGCTCGGCCAAGACCACGGAGCGGTGTTGCCCACCTGTGCACCCCAACGCCACCGTCAGATAGCTCTTTCCTTCGCGCATGTAGTGCGGGATCAGGTAGGCCAGCAGCGAGCGGAGCCGGTTGAGAAATTCTCGCGTCTGGGGAAACGAAAAAACGTGTCGCACCACGCGCTGGTCGCGTCCGGTCAGGCGCTTGAGCCGGGGCACAAAGTTCGGATTCGGCAAGAAGCGCATGTCAAAGACTAAATCGGCATCGGTCGGAATCCCATAGCGGTAGCCAAAGCTCACCAGCGAAATGACCAGCGGATGCGCCCGGTCGGTGTGCGCAAAGCGCTCGGTGACGAAGCGTCGCAGGTCATGGGGTGTGAACTTCGTCGTGTCCACGAGGACATCGGCCAAGGCGCGAATCGGCTGCATCAGCGCCCGTTCCCGCCGAATCTCTTCGTGCAAGGTTAAACTCAACCCCAGCGGGTGCGGGCGCCGGGTCTCGCTGAAGCGTCGCAACAAAACCTCGTCGCTCGCTTCTACAAACACCAGTGAGGTCGGCACTTGGCGCCGGAGTCGCTGATAGAGCCGCGGAAAGTGCGCCAGGGCCCGCCCGCCACGCACGTCCACTACCACGGCTGCGCGGTGCACTTCACTGCCCGCCTTCCCGTATAAATCAACAAAGGTAGGAATCAAATCGACCGGGAGGTTGTCCACACAGTAGTAGCCGAGATCTTCAAACACCTTGAGCACAGACCCTTTCCCCGCTCCGCTCAACCCAGTGACAATCGCGAGCGGGGCCGCTGCGTGACCTTTCCGCCGAGGGAATTTCAGTGGGCGCCTTCGTCGGGCGGGCATGACGTGGTCGGCCGTCAGGCCTTCACACGGCGCTGGTGCGTGCTGGGAATCTTCATATCTTCCCGATACTTCGCCACCGTCCGGCGCGTCACCCGAATGCCTTCCTCGCCCAGGCACTTCGCAATCTGCTCGTCGGTCAGGGGATGGCTGGGGTCCTCTTCCTCAATCATTTTCCGCACGCGCCGCTTCAAGGCCCACAGCGAGGTGTCGCTGCCCTGCGGCCCTCCCACCGCCTCCGAGAAGAAGAAGCGCAACGCATGGACACCCTGGGGCGTCAGCACATACTTGTTCGCCACGGCCCGGCTCACGGTCGAGGGATGCACACCTACTTCTTCGGCCACTTCCTTGATCATGAGCGGCTTCAGACAGTCCGGGCCGCCGTCCAAAAACTCGTGCTGGCGGGCCACGATCAACTCGCACACCCGCCGAATGGTCTGCTTTCGTTGCTCAATGTTCTTCAACAGTTGAATCGCCGCCGTGAACCGATCGCGCACGTAATGGCGCACCTCTTTGCTGGCGCGGCGACCTTGCAGCAGGCGTCGGAACAACGGGCTCAGGCGCAACTGCGGCAGCTCGTCTTCGTTCAAAATCACCTGGTAGTGCTCACCCACCTTGACAAACGCCACCTCCGGCTCGATCAGCCGCGGCTGTGTCTTGTTGTATCGCTGCCCGGGACGCGGGTCGAGTCGCTTGATCACCTCCAGCGCCGCCATGACCGCGGTCAACGGACGATTCACCACCCGCGCAATCTCCCGGTACTGTTTATTCTGCACTTGCTTGAGATGCTCACTGACGATCTGTTGGGCCAGGGAGTTGTCTGCCTCGAGCGCCCGCAACTGCAGCAGCAGGCACTCGCACACGTCCCGCGCCGCCACCCCCAGCGGGTCAAACTCCTGCACCAGCTTCAGCGCCTCCTCCACCTGAGAAATCTCGTGGTTCCCGCTGGCCGCTATCTCCTCCACCGTGGCCGTCAAGTAGCCGTCCTCATTGAGATTGCCGATGATGGAACGGGCTGCCTCCTTTACCCCCTCGCTCACAAGCGTCAGACCCAGTTGCCACTCCAGGTGATCCGTCAGGCCGCTCGGCCGCGCCACAAAGCTCTCAAACGAAGGCCGCTCTATCGTCTCCACTTCATTGTGCCGCTCAGTGGCGTCGGCATACTCTTCAAACAGTGCCTGAACATCGAATGCCTCAAACGGATTGTTCACTTGATCTACCGGGGTTTCGCTGTCGCCTCCAAGCAGGGCCGCTGCCTGTGCCTCCTCCTCGCGCGGAATCCCGTCCTCAGTCACCTCCTCGAGCGCTGGGTTCGCCATCAATTCCTGCTCGATCATCTCCTTCAGCTCCAGCTTGTTCAGCTGGAGCAAGCTGACCATCTGCACCAGGCCAGGCGTGAGGATTTGCTTTTGCGCGACCTTGAGTTCAAATCTGGGCGCCAGCCAGCTCATTGCCTTCCTCGCCTAGTAGAGTTGGAACTGGTCCCCGAGGTAGATGCGGCGCACGTCAGGATCACTACCGAGCGCCTCCGGAGTACCGCTGCGGAAGATCTTGCCGTTATGGATGATGTAAGCGCGGTCGGTCACACGCAGGGTCTCGCGCACGTTATGGTCGGTGACCAGTATCCCGATGCCCCGGCCACGCAAGTCGCGCACGATTTTCTGAATGTCGAGCACCGTAATGGGGTCGATCCCCGAGAAGGGCTCATCGAGCAAGATGAAGGAAGGCGAAATAACCAGTGCTCGCGCAATCTCGACCCGACGGCGCTCACCCCCGGAAAGCGTGTACGTGCGACTCTCGCGCAGGTGCGTCAACCCCATCAAGTCGAGCAACTCTTCCAGACGCTCCCGGCGCTCCGCCGCCCCCAGCAACTGCGTCTCCAGCAGCGCCAGAATGTTCTCTTCCACCGTCAGCTTGCGGAAGACCGAGGGTTCCTGCGGCAGGTAGCCGACCCCGTAGCGCGCCCGCAGGTACATGGGAAACGGGGTGAGGTCGGTCCCGTTCAATAGGACGCGACCTGAATCCGGACTCAACAACCCCACAATGAGATGGAACGAGGTGGTTTTCCCGGCCCCGTTGGGACCGAGCAGTCCTACGACTTCGCCCTGCGCCACCTCCAAGCTGACGTCGTCGACAACGCTGCGACCGCGAAAAGATTTGTTCAGCTCGACGCCGCTCAGCTTGAGCATCACTCAGCGTATCCACGTATAACGTGTAACTGTTCGTGCACCCGTGCCTGATTCGACGAGAATCGTATCATCCGCTAACTTGAAAGTCAATCGAGCCCCGCGCGTCGTGCCGTGCTGCCGGTCAACCCACTGCGGCTCACCGCCCCAGAGAATGACAAGTTCGCGCACCGCCTGATACTCCGCATGCTCGGCCTGCGCGCGGCCACCCGACTGCTCAATCACAACGCCGCCGCTCGCCCGGGCGCGCTCGACACCCGCCCCATCGCCGCTCGGGCTTTCAGTTAGAAACACTTCCAGTCGCTCAGTCCGCAGCGTCCCGAAAATCCCTTCGCCACGCACGTTCCCTTCGTAGAGGCCGCGCCGCTCGCTCCCAAGATAGCTGAACCGCTGGCTCGTGATGCGAACAATACGCACCGACGCATCGCGCCGCTGCGCACGCCGTTCGACCAGAAGGCTGCGCACACGTCCGCGCGCCACTAACGGACGCGAACCTTCGCTGAGCGCAATCATGTCGGCCGCCAGCCGATTCTTGCCCTGCCAAAGCCGCACTCGCCCCGTGTAGCGTGCCCATCCCGGCCGCCCCGGACGGCTTTGCTCACCCTCCATTTCGTCGGCTACCACGTGCACCGGCAGAGCAGAACCAAACAGCCGCGTCGTCCCACTCCCCGCATAGATGGTACGCACGTTCCCGCTGGCGATGACCCGCTCATCCCGCTGGCTGAGCTCCACCCGCTCGGCGCTCAATCGCAGCTTCGCATCCCAGAGCGTCGGCCGCTCGGTCAGCACGAAAATCCCGCGCTGAGCTTCAAACCACGCTCGATCCGCTGTCGCTTTGCGGTTCTCTGCACGAAACCGGAACCTACCCCACTGCTCCGTGCGTATCAGTTCCCCGTCGAGATTGAATTCAGCTTCGAGCTCCGCACTCGCAGTCCGCTGCACCGGCTGCCCCGGCACCCGCCATACGGCTTCCACCCCGCCTCGCGCCGTCAGCGCCGTCAGGCGACTCCGCCGGCCAAACTCCAGTTCAATGTGGTCGGCCTCGATTTGGCGTCGTTCCCCGCTGGCCAGCGTCATAGCCACCACTCCCCGAGAATGCGTTGTCACCCTGTCAGCGGCACGCCCTCCGCGCCTCATCCACAGCTCCAGCTTTTCCGCCGCCAGTTCGCGACTCTCTTGTTCCAAGACCAAACGAACATGTGCGTCGCCTTCCGCCAGGACTCGTTCGACCCAACGGTGTTGCGCGTCGAAGAAAATCTCCGCCTGCTGGCACCGGACTGTCTCCTGACGGGCACCAACCGATTCCAACTCCACCTGGCCGCTCACGCGCAAGCGCTCAATGCCCTGCCCCGGGTTGAATTCCGCCGTGGCCTGCTCGGAACGCAACTGCCAGGCGCGTCCGCCGGGGCGCGCACGCACCCTCACCCCACCGCCGGCCTCCAACCGCTCAAGCTGGTAGCTGGAGTCGAGCGCGAGCACCAACTCGCCGGCCACTAATTGCCGGTCGCCCGCCACTAGTTTGAGCGGTGGACGCAATCGCAGAATCCGTTGCTCGCTGTTGTAGGCAAGGCTCCGGCCTCGGATGTGCAGCGGTGGCTGCGCAGCGCGCGGCAGCACAATCTCGACCTCGCGTTCAAGAACCACAGCGGGTTGGCCGGGCTGGTAGCGCAAACCCACGCCTCGGACGTAGCCCTCGGGGAAGCGCACGGTGACAGGCTCGGCCGTCTGGGCCACGCCGCTGGCCTGGTCGAAGTGCACGCGTGCCGTTTCGATCCGCAGCCGGCGCTCCGTTTCCACCGGGCCGCCCGCGTGCGGCAGCGTCGTGCCCAGGTCAAACGTGACCAGGTCGGGACAGAAAATCTGTCCTGCCCCAGAGGCATCGTACTCGCAACGCCCGGTGTGGATTTCATCGGCACGATTCCCCTGGGGCCCATACACCACCACCGATACTTCCTCGAGGATGGTCTTAAGGCCCTGGCGCTCCACTGTGCGCGACGCCTGGATGACAAACAGCGTACGCCCCGCCTCGGAGCGCGAGAAGGTAAAACCCTCCGCTTGCTGCTGGACGTCGCTTGCCACCACTGGCACCGACCGGCGCACTTGGTAGGCCCGCCAGGCTCGCACCGCGTAAATAGCAACGCTGACCCCAGCCAGCACCACGATGATAGCCAGTGCGAGGCGCCGGAGTTTTTCAACAGGCGGCCGCTGCATCTGCATGCTCTCTCAGCAGTCAGTATAGGCAGGTCTGACGCGGAGTGGCAACCGGAGTCGAAGGCCGCGGGTCTCGCTCATCCCCAGGACTTCGTAGGCCATCGCGGGCGCGCCCCTCCCCCGTGAGATTTTCCTCGTAGCGAACCTCAACTGTAACTGTGCGGAATGCTAGTAGGGTTTTCTTGGGGGTGAGTCGAGCAGGTACGACGTCGGTAGTGGATGCGCGCGGCTACTGCAAAACACCACAGTTCGCCGCAGCGATGTTGTTGCGGGTGGTGTTTTTGACCAGGTACATGGCTTCATCGGCCAGACGGATCAAGTCTGCCTTCGACGTGGCGTCGATAGGATAGGTGGCAAGCCCGAAGCTGGCGGTCACGTGCAGGTTCAGGCCTTCCGTGCTCAAAAACTCGTGCCGGTTCATCCGGTCGCGGAGCCGCCGCGCCACAACGTAGGTGCTTTCTCGGTCGGTCTGTGGCAACAGCACGATGAACTCGTCACCCCCGTAGCGAAACGCATAGTCAATGAGCCGGAGGCTGCTCCGCACCAGATCCGCAACCTCCCGCAACAGCTTGCTGCCCACCAGATGTCCGTGGGTGTCGTTGACGTTTTTGAAGTGGTCCAGGTCGATGAAGATCAGCGAGAACTGATAGCTGTAGCGATTGGAACGGTAGATTTCGGTGCCCAGCACGAAATTGAGGTGGCGAACGTTGTAGAGTTCGGTGACATCATCGGTGATGGTCAACTCGTGGATGCGCTGCACGTGCAGGGCGTTTTCGAGCGCAATCGCCGTGTAGTCGGCCATCGCCTGCAAGAGCGTCAACTCCTCCTCCCCAAAGGCGTGTTGCCCTACGTAATTGATCAACTGCATGACCCCCAGCACCCGCTCCTTGCCCCGAATGGGCACACACACGATCGACTGCGTGCGCATCTGGGTCTTTTTATCCACGCCGGAATAAAAGCGCTCGTCTTTGCTCACGTCGGGCACGATCACCGCCTCCCCCGTCTGGGCCACCCAACCCGCGATCCCTTCTCCCATCTTCAGCCGCACGTCCTTTAGTTTTCCCGCACCCGCGCCAGTGGCAATCTGGAAGTACAACTCCTGGGCTTTCTCATCCACGAGCAACAGCGACCAGGTGTCCGGACGCAAAAATTCCTGAATTTTGTCCATAATGGTCTGCAGGACTTGGTCGAGGTGCAAGGTGGAGGTCAGGGCCTTCGCCAGATCGTGAAAGATAGAGAACTCTTCCAACTTCTGGCGCATCTCGGTCACGGCGTCGCCCGGGAAGGTAGTGTTGCGAGCGGGGACGGACTTCTTAGCTGCTCGCTTACCGCTTCCGCGTGGGATTTTGCGAGACGGTGCCATTGAGTTCGCTATTATACTTTCTGCCCTAGCGGCAAACAACAAAACATTTGACACCGCCCGAAAACCCGCCCTATCATCGCATTACTCGCGAGAGTTCTCCGTGGATTTAGTGATGCGCTCTTTCGGCGAAAACCTCCGTCGTGAGCGCGAGCTGCGTGGAGTCACGCTGGCCGAGGTGGCTGCGGCCACCAACATTGGTATTCGGTA
The DNA here is from genome assembly GCA_046758465.1 of Terriglobia bacterium. Lineage (GTDB taxonomy): Bacteria > Acidobacteriota > Terriglobia > Acidiferrales > 2-02-FULL-67-57 > JBHIAG01. Next base: position 15,099 of record JBHIAG010000026.1, read on the forward strand.
CCTGAACGCCCTCGAGAACAACGAATTCGACCGCCTGCCGGGCGGGGTCTTCAGCCGCGGCTTTGTGCGTGCGGTCGCCCGCTACCTGGGCCTGGACGAACGCGAATGGATAGGCGCCTTCGTGCACGCGGCCAATGAGAACCCCGAGGTGTTGGCCCGCTACGCTCCCCCTTCCTCCAGGCTGAGGACGCCGGGCCAGAGCTGGATGAGATTTGCCCTGCTGGTCATTCTGTTCGGATCTGGGCTGTTCGCAGTCTATAGTGTCCGTGCGCGGAAGGCCGCAGAAGCCATACCGGCGCTGGCCCTGCCCGTGCCGACTACTCCCACGCCAACACCCTCGCCACCCCCGCACAGCGCGGCACCACGGGTGCCGACAGCCAAGGTTTCTGCGGACGAGCCTGTACCCCCGGCTTCCCCAGCCTCCCCTCAGGAGGAAACGGGTGACGTTGAGTTGCGTTTGCAAGTCTATGCCAAGGAGGACGCTTGGGTGAGCGTGGCAGCCGATGGCCGCAAGATTTACGAAGCTGTGATGAAGGCGGACGAAATACTCGAATTTGGTGCGGACAACCAACTGGATCTTCACACGGGAAACGCCTTCGCCCTGGTACTGACGCTGAACGGTGAGACGCTTGCGCCCCTAGGCAACCCGCGCGAAGTCAAGCGCATTACCCTCTCACGCAAGGACCTCTCGCCGCCGCCCTAGTCCTTATGCCGGCACCGCAGGAACAGAAGATCCTGGAAACCTTTCGCCAGGGCAAAGCCCCTGCCGCCGTGAAGCGTGCGGCCGCGCGCGGCACGATGCCGCTCGCCGCCGACGAACTTCTGGAGATTCTCGTCCTGCTGACGCGCGACCCCGATCCTACCTGCAGCGAGGTGGCGCAGCAGACACTGGCCAGTTGGCCCGCAGAAAAATGCACCCAGCTCCTCGCCGCTCCGCACGTCTCGTCGGAAACGCTCGGGTACTTCGCCCGCCAGGCGACCCTCGCCAACGGCATTGCGGCGGTCATCGCGGCTCATCCTAATGCCTCCGACGAAGTGCTGGCGGCCGTGGCACCCCACCTCTCGCTGGAGCAACTCACGCCCCGCCTCACGGCACCCGACCGCTTGCTGAGCTTGCCCTCCTTCGTCGCCGCGGTTTTGACGCGCTCCGACCTGCCGGCCGAACTGCGTACGCGCTTGGAGGCGCTACGAGCCGAACAGCAAAAGAAAGGACAGGACTCGGCCGCAACCCCCCTGGCGGCGGCGCAAGCAGAGGTACCCGAGGCCAAAAAGAAGATCGACAAACACGAGCGCATCAGCCTGACCCAAAAGCTCGCGCGGATGGGTGTGTCCGAGCGTGTCCAGCAAGCCCTGAAGGGAAGCAAAGAGGAGCGGTTGGTTCTGGTACGGGACCCGGCTAAGGCCGTCTACCGCGCCGTCTTGCAGTCCCCCAAGCTGACCGACAGCGACGTTGAGTCCTTTGCAACTATGAAAAATGTGGCCGAAGAAGTCATGCGCATCATCGCCAGCTCGCGCCACTCCATGAAGAACTACATCGTCGTCCGCAACCTGGTCAACAATCCCCGGTCGCCGCTGGATGTGTCGCTGCCGCTGCTCAATCGCCTCACCAATCAGGACCTGAAATTTCTCACCATGAACCGCAACGTCCCCGAAACGCTGCGTTCGATGGCCATTAAGCTGCACAAGCAGCGCGGTTCGCAGCGCGGAGGCAGCTAGCCGCTGCGCTCGAGCCGCGAGCCATCAAACGGCTTCGCCAGCAGGGCTCGACTCCGGACTACCCGCATCTTGCCTTGCAGCTTGGCCAGGATGACCTCCCTGTCGTTGCACAGTTCCCCGATGATCTGCCAACAGGCTCCACAGGGAGGCGTCAGCCGCGGGTAGCGGCCACCACGGCGAGGCGACGCAATTGTCTCTCCCCCGCAGTAACGGCGGTGAAAATCGCCTCCGAGGCAATCGAAAAGCGCCTCGTCATAGCAAAATTCCCGCGATGGCCGCCGACATGAAGTTCGCCAGTGTGCCCGCGATCATGGCGCGGAAGCCCAGTCGGGCAAGGTCACCCCGGCGTTCGGGCACCAGCGCTCCGATGCCGCCAATCTGAATCCCGATAGAGCCAAAATTGGCAAACCCGCACAGGGCAAAGGTGGCAATGGTGAACGAGCGTGGGTCCAACGCCTGTTTCAATTCGGCCAACTGAGCAAAAGCGATAAACTCGTTGGTCACCATGCGCAGCCCCATCAAGTTGCCGATGGTGCCGGCGTCGTGCCAGGGCACCCCGATGACCCAGGCCAACGGACGAAACACCTGGCCGAAAATCTGTTCCAGACTGCTGGGGAAAAACCCCACCCCCAGCGCCGCCAACCCGTTGTGGATGCCTCCCAGCACGGCATTGACGAACGCAATCAGCGCCAGAAACGCCACCAGCATCGCTGCCACGTTCAACGCCAGGTAAAGCCCATCGGTGGTTCCGCGTGCCGCCGCCCCGAGCACGTTGGGGTCCACCCGCTCGACAGCCACCTGCACGCGTCCGGCCGTCTCGGGCTTTTGCGTTTCCGGCACAAGCATCTTGGCCATGAGGATGGCTCCCGGCGCAGTCATCACCACCGCCGTCAGCAGATGCTTGGGCTCGATGCCGAAGGCGATGTAGGCAGCCATCACGCCGCCAGCGACGTGCGCCATCCCCGAGGTCATCACTGTCATCAATTCCGACTGTGTGAGCCGCCCGAGATAGGGGCGAATCGTCAGGGGCGCTTCGGTCTGCCCCATCCCGAACACCGTGGCCGCCACGTTGACCGACTCGGCGCCACTCGCCCCCATCACCCGCGCCATCACCCAGGCAAACACGCGGATCACCCGCTGCATGATCCCGTAGTGGTAGAGGATGGCAAAAAAGGCTGCCACAAAAACAATCGTCGGCAACACCTGCAATGCAAAGACACGGCCGAACTGTTGACTGAATTCGCTGGTGTCGAGCCCAAGCTGTCCGAAGACGAACCGCGAGCCTGCGTAAGAGAGTTCCAAGAAACGTTTCACGACGTCGCCCGCCACGGCCATCGACCCTCGCCCCAACTCGGTCCGCAGCACAAACAGCGCAAACACGAACTGCAATCCAACGCCCCACAGCAGGGTCTTCAACTGGATAGCGCGGCGGTTAGTCGAAAAGGCGTAGGCGATCCCCACCATCGTTAACAAGCCGACGATTCCCATTAAGCGTTCCATGGTTTTGCCTCCGTGGAAAGTGAAGCCGAATTAGGCCAGCGTCTTGAAAAGGAGTGCGGTGGGAGTGGGCGGAGCCGAATCTGGGGTCAGCGCCGTTATGAGCAGGGGAAGCGCAGCGTCCAGCCGCTTGGGGTCGTTGTAGTGCGGCAAGCGGGAAAGGTCGCGCACCTGGACCGAACCGAGCACCCCCTCGGGTAAGTCGCAAGTCTCGCGGGGCAACATCCCGCGCCAGTACACCGCCATCAGCCACGCGGCCATCGGGTAGTCGGGGATTTGGCTCCGCATGTGACGCTCGATGAAGAGGAAAATTTCTTCTCGCCTCAGTCCCCTTCCGTCACGTTTCTTTCGGATCAGTTCGCGCGCGCGCACCAAGGAGGCAGGCTCCGACCGCTCAGGGCTGGGCGCGGCGCGATCCGCTGCTCGGACGGAATTGCAGCAAAGGAATCTCCGCTGGACAGCGGAAGCGAATGGGCAGAATGACGGTCCCGAGACCACGGCTGATGTAGAGTTGCGTGCCATTGAATTCCTGCCAGCCATGCGCGAAGGGCAAACTCAAACCGCGTGTCGCGGCTAGCCGCCGTAGACGCCCTAGCCCCACCTGTCCGCCGTGAGTGTGACCGGAGAGTACCAGCTTGATATCGTAGGCAGCGGCACAGGGTAAGATGGCGGGGTTATGGCAGAGAAGAAAGGTGGTTGCCTCAGTGCCCACACCCTGCAGGGCCTGGCGAAGGTTGGCTTCAGCGTCGCGCACGCCGTCCACGCCGGCCACGCACAGGCTCGCCGAGTCTCGGGCCACGCGCACGTGGCGGTTGCGGAGAACTTCGATGCCGTGGTGCGCCAGGGCTGCAACCACACGGTTGGCGCCCACGCGGAAGTCGTGGTTGCCCAGCACCGCAAAGACCCCCAACGGGGCACACAGCCGGCCCAACACTTCTGCCACCGGCTCGATGTACTTCCGAGAATGGCTAACAAAGTCGCCCGTAAGCGCGACCAGATCAGGTTCCAAACGGTTGGCGAGTTCGACGGCAGCCGCCACGTGTTCGAGCGGCATATATAGCCCGTGGTGGATGTCGCTCAACTGGGCCAGCCGCAGGCCTGTGAACGCAACCGGCAGGCGCGGGACTTCTATTTGCCAGTGCGTGACTTCAATCGCATAAAGTCGCCGACGGCCGCGCGCTCTACGCATTCTCTGTCCTAGCGAACCGGTGGGAGCGCTCCCACTCTACCATCGCCCTCGAAAGATTGCAAAACGCCCCGCAGGCTCAGGGAGGCGCCGCCTCGGCAGCCACTTCGATGAGCACGTGCCTCATTTCTGCGTGGATATGGCGGTTCGTGGCCAGAAGCTCTTCATGGTCGAGCCGAAAGGCCCGTCCTTGGAAATCGGTCACCTCGCCCCCCGCTTCCCGCACCAGCAGCACGCCTGCGGTGGTGTCCCAGGGATTCAGGTTGAGTTCCCAGAAACCGTCAAAGCGGCCGCACGCAACGTAGCAGAGGTCAAGCGCCGCCGAACCATCCCGGCGCACGCCATGCGTCAGTTGGGTGAAGCGGTGAAAATAGGCGACATTCGGATGCCGCTGTCGCTTGCGCGTGGGAAAGCCCGTGGCCACCAGACTTTCACCGAGGCGTGGAGCCGAAGAAACCCGTATCGGTTGCTGGTTCAGCCAGGCGCCCTCGCCCGCGGCCGCGTAGAACATCTCTTCGTGCACGGGGTCGTAGACAACACCAACTTGGATTTCGTCGCCGCGGGCCAGCGCCAGCGACACCGCAAAGACAGGATAGCTATGCGCAAAATTGGTCGTCCCATCCAGCGGGTCCACGTACCAGCAATACTCGCTCCGACCCTCACGCCGGCCGCCTTCTTCGGCTACGATGGCATGGGTGGGGCACAGCAGGTGGAGCCGCTCGACAATCAACTCCTCCGACTTGCGGTCGGCCACGGTCACGATGTCCGCTTCTGCCTTGTATTCGACTACCGGCCGCCGGTGAAACTCGGCGAGCACCAGCCGGCCAGCCTCCTGCGCTATCGCGCGTGCCACTTGCAGATAGTTGTTCATTCGGGACGGTGCCAGTAGCCCTTGCGGTGCCGCACCACGTATCCACCACCCAGGATACGCACTTCGATGCGGTGGAAGTCGTCACCCACGCTGTGAGCCAGCGGATGATAGCCGAGCAAGTATTGCGTGCGCAATAATTCGCTGAGCATCCGGAATGACCGGTCGAGTTCCTCCACGCCACCGGGGAAAAACACCTGGCCGCCCGTCATCTCGGCCAGCGCGATGAGCACGTGCTCGCCACGCACGCTGCGTCCGGATTCGCCTGGAATCGGCTGTACCACCAAAGAAAAGACAGCGACCTCAGCTTCCTGCGCGGCCTGCAGGGCCGCAGCGAAGTCGCGTTTGCTGGTCGTGTCCGTCCCGTCCGAGACGATCACCAACACTCGCCGACCTTCGCGCTTGCGCAGCTTGTCCGAGATCATCACAATCGCATCGTAGAGGGCCGTTCCCGCCTTGGGCTTCAATTTCTGCAACCCTTTCTCCAGTAAGGAAAAATTGCTGGTGAAGCCCGCGCGGCGATGCACCCCGCCGGAAAATTCGTAGAGCGCCGCCAAGTCCTGTAGCCGCAGTACCTGGCGGATAAAGCGTGCCGCCGCCGCCTGCTCGCTGCGCAACACACCCATTGTACTCAAGCTTGTATCTATCATGAGCACGAGTTGCAACGGCATCGCCGTCTGCCTTTCGAACACAGCCAGCGGTTGCAACTTGCCATTCTCATAGACTTCGAAAGCGTCCCGCTCGAGGTCTGTCACGGGTTCGCCCTCCGGCGAGATCACACTGGTCGGCACCAGCACGAGATTCACGTTGACTTTCAAACGGTACTCGCTCGGAGTCTGGGCCTGCAGAGGGACGCGAGCGCTGGCGGTCACTGCCAGCAGTGCCAGAGCAATCAGGGGAGCCTGTGGGGTACGATTCAACGATTTGGCTCTGTGGTGGCCGCTTCGGCGCAGGCTGGGACTTCTCCCTCGACCCAAACCGCGCCGTCCGCGAAGTATTCCTTTTTCCAGATGGGCACCGTGCGTTTGAGCCGCTCGAGGGCATAGCGGCAAGCATCGAAAGCCGCAGCACGGTGAGCGGCGCTGACGGCGATGAACATAGTGGTTTCGCCGATCGCGAGCCGGCCCAGGCGGTGTACGATCGCCACGCTGTCGACCGGGTAGCGGCTGCGCATCTCCGCGGCAATTTCCCGCATCTTCTTGAGCGCCATCGGCTCGTAGGCTTCGTAGTCGAGATAAAGCGTCTGCTTGCCGCCCGAGTGGTTGCGCACGATGCCATCAAACGTAACCACCGCTCCATCCGCGGGCGCTTTGAGCTGTGGAAGGAACTCCTCCGGACGAATCACCCCGCGGGTCAGGCGGATCCACTCCTCCGCGCTCCCGCCGCTCACCGGCGGTAGCAACGCAACTTCGTCACCGTGGTGGAGTGGCGCCGACACCTCGGCATACTCCTGGTTGACCGAAACGGCCAGGCTGGAACGAAAATCTTGCAAGCGGGGATGCGTACGGCGGTAATGGGTGAGCAGGTCGGCCACCGACGCACCCTCAGCCAACTCCACCGCTTCTTCGCCGCGGCCCACGATGTCGCGCAACTGCCCGAAGAAAAGAACCTTGACCTGCATGGGATTGCTCAACGCAAAAACTGTGTGACCACTTCTTTCTACCCGGCTCAAACTCAGCTTAGCATCGTCTTGCGCCAATATCAATTCCGCGCCTCCGGGTGTTATTCTGTTCGATGCTGTGAAAGAGATTTTCGTCGTCAGCGGGGACTGGAAATTACGTGCCTTAGTGCGCGCCGAGTTGCGCGAACGCGGCTACACAGCGCGAGGGTACGAAAGCCTACACGCAGCCGCTGCCGAACTAGGCTCCAGAGCCCACTTCCCTGCCGCCCTGGTGGTGGACGCGGCCGACACAGACGCAGCCATCGCAGCACAGCAAATTGCTGCCTGGGCGACACGCTTGCCGGTTGTGCTGGTGCTGAGTGCAGCGCAAGCGGCTCCTCCGCTACCCCCGAAGGTGTGTGTCCTGCACCGCCCGCTGCGCATC
>JBHIAG010000027.1:0-22058 GCA_046758465.1 Terriglobia bacterium
CTGAGGCCCCAGCTTACCCAACTTGCTGTCTCACATGTATCTGACCCTAATCAGCGAGTAACTTATTGGTTTGGCAATGCTTGACTTAGCTTAGTGGTCGCGGCTATCTTGCTTGCCTTATGGTGCGGCAAACCCGCCACACCGTGACCTCCCTGCCAGCTATTCCTCGCTTCTATCGCCGGCTGCTTGCTCATTTCGGTAAGCAACATTGGTGGCCAGGTCACACCCGCTTTGAAATTATCCTGGGGGCCATCCTGACGCAGAATACCAACTGGAAGAACGTCGAGAAAGTTCTGGTGAGCCTGCGCCGGACCTCTGGATTGGCTCCGCGCGCTCTGGCACGTCTTCCGCAGAGGCGCTTGCCCTCGTTACTGCGACCCTCTGGTTACTTTCGCCAGAAAGCGCGCACGCTGATCACCTTTCTCGACTATTTGCGGCGACGCTATCGGTATTCCGTGCACCGCATGTTCCGCGTAGAAACGCAGCGCCTGCGCGCCGAACTGCTGGCCCTGCGGGGCATCGGCGAAGAGACCGTCGACTCGATACTCCTCTATGCGGGCCGCCGGCCCGTGTTTGTCATTGACGCCTACACCCGCCGCATCCTGATGCGGCACGGCCTGGCCCCACCCGACGCGCCGTACGCCGCGCTCCAAAAACTCTTCGAAGAGAATTTTCCCTCCAACCCTACACTCTATAACGAATATCACGCCTTGTTCGTCGCAGCTGGTAAGCGCTACTGCCACCGGCTGCAACCCGACTGCTTCGCCTGCCCGCTCGGGCCGGAGCTAGAGAAGCCTTATGCCCGGAGCTAAGCCACGTTCGCGGCGGTTCCTGTGGGTGGGCGGCCTGGTGCTGCTGGTGCTGGCAGGCATTGTCTTCGCTTTGGGCTCCCTGCGCGTCGGCTTCATCAAACCAGAAAGCTCAGAAGGCACAATCTTGCTCTATGTTCTGTCCACGTTGGTGTTCCTCAGCTTCATTGTTCTCGGAATGGTGTTGGCGCGAAGTCTGTTGCGGCTCTACGCCGAACGGCGACAACAAGTTCTGGGAACGAAGTTCAAGACCAAGATGGTGGTGGGCGCATTGGCGCTGTCCTTGCTGCCAGCCGTTGTAATGTTTTTTGTCAGTTATGCGCTTCTGAATCGCACGCTGGCAAAGTGGTTCCCCCGGCCGTTGGAGATCGTGCGCGATGATGCCCGCGAAATCGTAGGCTATCTGATGCGCAGCGGTGAGGCGCGCGCTCAGGAACTGGCTCACTACCTGGCTGAGCAACCCGCCCTGCGCCAGGCGCTGGCCGAACGCAAATTCGCCCGGGCCCAAGAAGAGTTGCGTAGGCTGGCCGTGCAGGACGAACTGGCCTGGGTGGCCCTGACCAATGCCCAGGGTGAGCTCGTGGCCGCCTCGCACGAGCGCGGCTTCCCCGCTGACTTCCAAGCGCGCGTGCCCTCTCTGTTCGATCCGCGCGCAACCCCTGCTTTCACCCTTTCGCAAGCCGTCGGTGGACAGTACTTCCACCTGGCGCGCGTGCCAATCCAGGATCACACCGCTGAAATCTTCGGCGCAGTGCTTGTGGCCACGCCGATGCCGACCGACCTGCAAGCCAAAGTCATCGAAATCGAAAGCGAGTCGCAGAAATACGCGGCCATCGAGGCGGAGCGAAAAACTTATCGCTGGCAGGCGCTGCTAATTCTGCTCTTGATCACGGGCATGTTACTTTTCGCGGCTACCTGGGCTGCTCTCTACCTCTCGAAACAGGTCACCGTGCCGATTCAGGCCCTCGCCCTCGCCACGCACGAAGTCTCCCGGGGCAACTTCACGTACCGGATTGAAACCCCGGCCCAGGATGAGCTTGGCACTTTGGTGGATTCGTTCAACCGCATGACCGCGCAAGTCGGTGAGAGTCGCCGCCAATTGGAAGCGTCTCGACACAGGCTGGAAGCCGCGGTCGCGGAACTCGAACAACGGCGGCAATTAATGGAGGCCATCCTGGAAAGCATCCCCACGGGCGTCATCACCCTCAACCAAAAGGGCGATATCGTTAGCCACAACCCGGCTGCGGCGCGTCTCGCCGGACGCTCGAGACCCCGTAGCAACCACTTAGAGGATTGGGTTGGCACCGCCAGCGCGAGTGCATTGGGGGATTTGCTGGATCGTGCCGCTCGCTTCGGCACGGCCTCGCGCGAACTTGAGTTTCGCTTCCCCCGCCGCGTCGCCCACATGGCGATAACAGTTTCGGCCTTGCGGGGATCCGATCGAGGCCAGGGGTTTGTCGTGGTGCTCGACGATCTCACCGAGTTGCTCCGTGCTCAAAAGGCGGCAGCATGGCAGGAGGTAGCGCAACGTATCGCGCACGAAATCAAAAATCCTCTCACCCCAATTCAGCTTTCTGCCGACCGTATCCGCCGCTACCTCGAACGCTATCCGAAGGCCAACAAGACGCACCAAGCCGGGCTACGCCAGCTCATCGGTGAGTGTACCGCGCAAATCGCTCTCGAGGTCAACGGGCTGAAAACATTGGTGGACGAGTTCAGTCGCTTTGCGCGCTTCCCTACCGCGCGACTCGCGCCCGCACAGTTGAACCAAATCGTGGAGTCGACCTTGGCCGCCTATCGAGAAGTAGCCAACGGCATCGCCCTTCGCGCTGAGCTTGACGCGGATTTGCCCGAGATGCACCTTGATGCTGACCTACTGCGGCGGGCCCTCATGAACCTCATCGAGAATGCCCTCGAGGCCCTGACCGAAGCCCCGGTGAAGGGAATCCTCATTTGCACCCGCCATCTCAAACCGCTGGCGGCGGTTGAATTGAGCGTGGCGGACAGCGGGCGTGGCATCCCCGCCGAAACCAAGCCACGGCTTTTTCTGCCCTTCTTTTCCACCAAGCCGAACGGCATGGGGCTCGGACTGGCTATCGTTGACCGCATTGTGAGCGAGCACCACGGCGTTATCCGCATTGAAGACAACGAACCCAGCGGCACGCGCTTCGTAATTGAACTGCCTACCGCGTTGCCTCCACCGGCCTGAACCCATGCGCCCTGCTTCCATTCTGATTGTGGACGACGAGCAAGGCATCTGCACCTCCCTGGAGCAAATCCTGCGGGAGGAGGGCTGGCGCGCCGACTCGGTCGCCACGGGAGAGGAATGCCTCCAGGTGCTGGAAGGCAAACACTACGACCTCCTTCTCCTCGACGTCTGGCTCCCGGGCCGCGACGGCCTCGAAATCCTGCGCGCGCTTAAAGAACGCGCTGAGGCCCCGATGGCTATTATGATCTCGGGCCACGGCAGCATCGAAACCGCGGTCAAGGCCACCAAGCTCGGAGCATTTGACTTCATCGAAAAACCCCTCACCATGGACAAAACTGTTCTGGTGGTCAAAAACGCCCTCGCACACTTACGGCTGGCGGAAGAGAACCGCGAACTGCGCGCCCAACTGCGCCACCGCTACCGGATCATCGGCGGAAGTGTTCCCATGAAGGCCCTGCGCCAGCAACTTGCTCTGACCGCGCCGACCAACAGCCGGGTGCTGATCTATGGCAAGAGCGGCACGGGGAAAGAACTGGTGGCGCGCGCTCTGCACGCCCAGTCCCACCGCGCCGCGCAGCCGTTCGTCGAGGTCAACTGTGCGGCCATTCCGGACGAACTCATCGAGAGCGAGCTCTTCGGCTACCTCAAAGGTGCCTTCACCGGGGCAACGGAGAACAAAGTGGGCAAGTTCGAGAAGGCAGACGGCGGTACGCTCTTTCTGGACGAAGTTGGCGATATGAGTCTGCGCACGCAGTCGAAGGTGTTACGCGTGCTGGAGGAGCAGCAGTTTGAGCCGGTCGGCGGTACCGCACCCGTAAAAATAGACGTTCGCGTCATCGCCGCCACCAACAAAAATCTCGAAGAACAAATGACGCGAGAACAGTTCCGCGAAGACCTCTTCTACCGCTTGAACGTCATTCCCTTCTACGTGCCCGCTCTGCGCGAGCGGGTCGAGGATATCCCGCTGCTGGCGGACTATTTTTTCGAAGAATTTGCCGGCGCCTATGGCCGCCGGAAGAAGCACTTGACGCCGGACGCCTTGCAGGTAGTTAAAAAGTATTCCTGGCCAGGAAATGTGCGGGAGCTAAAGAATCTTGTCGAGCGCTTGGTCATTACGGTTCCCACCGAGGTCGTGGAAGTACACCACCTGCCCCCTGAGCTGTTCCGCGCGGGAGTCCACACAGCGGCCGAGGCCAGCTCGCCTTCCGCTTCCACCTTGCACGAGGCCCGGGCCGGCTACGAGCGCGACTTCATCCTGCGCAAGCTGGAAGAAAATCGCTGGAATATCAGCCGGACAGCAGCGGCCGTGGGGCTCGAGCGCTCTCACTTCTACCGCAAGATGCGTGCCCTCGGCATTGCCCCGCGCACCGCGCGCACCCGCTAGCAACACCCTGCGGCTAGCCCGCTCGCCAATCTATCAAGCCGGCCACGGCCGGGTGGTCCTGCCACCTCGGCTGGTGCTTGACATACAGCTCCAGATAGATTTTTTGCCCAAGGAGAAACTCCAATTCCTTGCGCGCCAGCCGCCCAATTGTTTTTAGTTGTTGTCCTTGCGCTCCAATCAGGATGGCTTTTTGTCCTTCACGCGCGACAACAATCGTCGCTTGGATGCGCACGAGCCGGTCTAACTCTTCGAACTTGTCCACCAGCACCACGGTTGCGTACGGCACCTCCTGTTGGGTTTTGCTAAAAATCTTTTCTCGAATGATTTCTGCGGCCCAAAAGCGTTCCGGCTGGTCGGTCAAATAGTCCTCAGGGAAATAGCGTGGCCCTTCGGGCAGGTGTTCGAGGAGGGCACACTCGAGCCGGTCCACGTTATCGCGGCGGAGTGCCGAGATGGGGATGCATTCGGCAAACTCATGCTCCTGCCGGTAGGCGTCGATGAGCGGCAGCAGGCGCTCTTTTGCGATCAGGTCAACTTTGTTGAGCGCAAGGAAGCTTTTCAGGCCCCAGCGCCTGACTGTCTCCACGGCTAAGCGGTCCTCTTTCCCGCGGGGTTTGCTCGCATCGACGACCAACAGGATGAGGTCAACGCCCGAAATCGCCTCTGTGACCGCCGCCATCATCTGCTGGTGCAAGCGTGAAGTGGGGCGGTGAATGCCCGGGGTATCAACAAACACGAACTGGGCGTTCTCGCGTGTGAGTACCCCTTGGATGCGTGCGCGCGTCGTTTGCGGCTTGGGTGACACCGCCGCCAACTTCGTCCCCACCAAGGCATTCAGCAGCGTCGACTTTCCAGTATTTGGTTTCCCGGCGAGAACGACGAACCCGGATTTAAAGCCTTGGAGAGGAGACAAACTGGGAGATTCGCGCACAGCTCTTAGCGTGCCCGCTGAGCCTTCTTGCTGTGTGCCTTCACGGCCACCGGGCGCGGAAGCGCTGTGACGCGCAGCCGCACCACGCGCCGCGGCGTTGCCTCGAGTACCTGAAATCGCAGGCCGTCACGTTCGATCTTCTCGCCCGGCTTGGGTACGTAACCGAACCAACTATGGACAAGCCCCGCGACGGTGCTGCACGCGGCGGCTTCCAGAGGCTGTTCGAGCACTTCGCGCAAGCGCTCAAGTGCTGCCCCGCCGCGCACCAAATAGCTGGTGTCCGACTCTTTGACGATTTCGGCGTGGCGTACCTGGTCCACATCGCTGATCTCGCCCACAATTTCTTCCACCAGGTCTTCCAAGGTAGCCAGCCCCGCCACGCTGCCATACTCGTCCACGACGATGGCCATCTGTTGATATTCCCGTTGCATTTCCCGCAACAGTTCAACCAGCGGCTTCGTTTCTGGAACAAACAGCACCGGGCGCATCAGCGTGCGTACGCGTCGCTCGCCGCTGGCTCCCTCGGGCACGTCCAGCAGGTCGCGCAGGAACGCGATGCCCAGAATGTCGTCCAGGTCGCGCCCGTAGACCGGTACACGAGAAAACTTTTTCTCGCGAAACAATCGCCGTAACTCCGCTAGCCGAAGCTCAGCCTGAATTGCACCAATCTCCGGCCGCGGCGTCATCACTTCTTTTACGGTTTTGTCGGCAAACTGCACCACCGAGGCAATCAGCCGGACATCTTCCTGTGCCAATATGCCTCGCTCCTTGCCCTTCTCAACCAGCTCTTCGATGGCTTCCGCGGGTGTCTCTTCCCTAGGTCTTTCTTCCTCTTCCTCGGTGAGCTGAAGCAGCGAGATTCCAAATCCAGCCACCACGAGCAGTGGCCACACCAGATAGCTAAAGACCCGTGCCAGCGGAAGGAACTGCAGCGCCCAGTCCCCTGTCGTCCAGAGCATCAGCAGGTAGGGGAAAAATTGATAGACGAGCACGATTTCAAGCACGACGAAAAAGGCTGTTACAAAGGCGGTTTCAAAGACTGCCGTCGCTGCGCTGTCGGCAAAGGTATTCGCTGCTGACCAGATGGTGAACGCGACCAGTACCAGCATCAACTGGACCAGCAAACCAAAGCTCTGCGCCGCCCGCCGCTCGTCCATCTTGAACTGCGGTGCAATGTGCTCGTGAAAGTAATCCAGGTGTTGCCGCACCCGGCGGGTAGCTCCGCGACTTGTCTCTTGGAAGGCGCGCTGCAGATAGGCAAACAGCGCGAGCAACAAGGTAAACAGAGCGATGAGCAGAGCGTGGACAATGACGGAGCCCGTTGGGCTCATGTAAACCTCAAACGCCGCCGCAACGCGTGCTCGCGCCGATTCATTTGACCCTGGTCCGACTCGTGGTCGTAGCCGAGCAGATGAAGCACGCCGTGCAGCATCAGCAATCCTAGCTCGGTGCGCAAACTATGGTCCAGCCGGCGTGCCTGCCGTTTAGCTGTTTCCAGCGAAATCGCTACATCGCCCAGATACGCATTGCGCGCACTCCGTGGGCCACGTCGGTGAGTTGGAAACGACAGGACGTCGGTCGGAGCGCGGCGGCCACGAAAGCGCCGGTTGAACACACGCATCTGGTCATCGCTCACCAACGCTACTGTGAACGAATCAGGGGTAATCCCAACCGCCTCCTCGATGGTACGAGCCAATCTTTCAAGCCCCTTTGCAGAAAAGGAAACTGTGCGCTGGCGGTTGATGATCATCACGGGTTCAACCCGATCTAGGTGTTGACCTGCTCGGTCTTGGTGGTGGGTTTGGCAGCCCGCTGCGCTTGACTCCCCTCGTAACCTTCGTAGGCACGAATAATTTGTTGGACGAGGTTGTGCCGCACGACGTCGCGTTCGTTGAAGTAGACAAAGACGATACCCGGAATGTGGCCCACCACCTCAATCACCTCGACCAAGCCGGAGCGACGTCCAGTCGGCAGGTCGACCTGCGTGATGTCACCGGTAATGACGGCCCGGGAGTGGAACCCTAAGCGGGTGAGAAACATCTTCATCTGCTCGCTGGTTGTGTTCTGGGCTTCGTCGAGGATGACGAAGGAATCGTTCAGCGTGCGGCCACGCATGAAGGCCAGTGGCGCGACCTCGATGACACCTTTTTCAAGGAAGCGTGCCAGCTTGTCCGCGTCCAGCAAATCGTAGAGCGCGTCGTACAGCGGGCGCATGTAGGGATCCACTTTCTCCTGTACTGTGCCTGGCAGAAAGCCCAGTCGTTCGCCCGCTTCCACTGCGGGACGCACCAGGATGATACGATTGACCTCTTTCGACAGCAGCGCGGAAACTGCCATGGCCACCGCCAGGTAGGTCTTTCCCGTGCCTCCGGGCCCGATGGCGAACACCATGTCATTCTCTTCGATCGCTTCCAAGTAGCGTCGCTGATTGGGGCTCTGGGGCGCGACGACTTTCTTGCCGTGCAGCCGCGGGCGCGGCCCGCGCAGCAAGTCGCGCAACGCCACCCCCGGAGTTTGCTCGACCATCCGCAGCAGCGACTTCACCTCGCCGTTGCCGAAGTGATGCCCTTCTTGCACCAAGGTCACGTACTGGCGCAAGAAGCGTTCGGCTTCTTCCACGCGGCGTGGCTCCCCCTCAATTTCTAGGTGGGAATCGTCTTTGAGCTGGGTGCTGACTTGCAGTACAGCTTCGAAGAGTTTGAGGTTCTCGTCGAGGGTGCCGAAAAGGGGTTCCAGACCGGCGTTAATTTTAACCGTGCGTCTCATCTAGTAAGAAGAGAGTCGTTTGCGCCTCCCTCGCTGTCCCCGTGCCAAAACCAGCCTAGCCTAGCCGGCTCTCTAGGTCAAGCGCCAGGGACTCAGCGGCCAGCAGCGCGGCTTCCCGTGGCTGGTTTGACAAAGGGGTCAAAGTCCGTTAACGTGTCGCGTTCGCCTTTTGAGGTAAGGAGACCTGATGCCGGCACCTACGGCAACCACGCTGAAGAAGCGGAAGAAGTCGGTGCTCAAGCGGATCCGCCAGACCGCGCGACATACGGCCCGCAACCGGCGCAACAAAGTCCTGCTGCGCCGCCAGATTAAACAGTTCCGGCGCGCGCTGGCCGCGGGTAATCGTGCGGAAGCGGAACAACTCCTACGACCGACCATCTCTTTGATTGACCGCTCAATCCAAAAAGGCATCCTCCACCCGAATACGGCCGACCGCTACAAGTCACGGCTGATGCTTCACTACAACGCGCTCCACGCGCAAGCCGCGACGAGCTAAGAAACGGCCACCCGCTGGCCGCGAGGCGTCGTCAACCGCACAATCAGCGTTTCCAGGATGGTGGTGGCATCCGGCGGTGAGGACTTCAGTGACCAGTCCGCTTCCAGCAGAAGCGGGAAGGCTTGCTGCAACTCATCCGGACTGAGGCGTCGCGCCTGGTGCAGCAACGTTTCGACCCGCCCAGGGGGAGCGTGGGGAGCACCCAGGCGGCGTTTGGCTTCCCAGAGCGGTGTGCCTCGTGGTATGGCCTGCGCTTGCAGGAGCTGACGGTAGAGCCAGGCCAGCAGCCCCACGATGCCGATGGGGTTCTCGCCGGCTTCGAGCAGGCGGCGCACGCGCGCTAAAGCCTCTACTCGACGGCGCTCAGCCAGCAAATCCACCAAGTCGAACACACTAAATTGCCGCGCGGCAACGACCACGGCGGCGACGTCTGCAACACGTGCTGTGCCTCCGGCACCCACATAGGCACGCAGTTTTTTCAGTTCTTGCCGCAACCGGCTCAAATCTGGACCCAGTGCGAAGATGAGCTCTTCGGCGGCAGCCGGTTCGAGCTGCAGACCCAACTCCTGGGCAAAACGCTGGGCGGCTGCCTGCGCCTCGGCCTCTTCCTTGGGTGAGTCGGCTGCCAGCAGTTCGCATTTTTCCAAAAGCAACCGTGCCAGCTTTGTGCGCCGGTCCAGATGCTCTGTTTCGAACAGCAGCACTGTTGCCGGGTTTGAGTCTTGGAAATAGTTTTCCAGCGCTTCCAGGTCGGATTCTCCGACGCGCTCGACATCACCGAGGACCAGGACCTGGCGGGGACTGAGCATCGGGAGCGTCTGGGCCTGGCGAAGAACCTCGGCGAGGGTCAGTTCTTTGAGGGAAAGCCGGGCCACCGCCAGGCTACGGGCCTCGGCCGGTACGGCTGCTTTGATTACCCTTTCACGATAAAGATCGCGCAAGTAGAGGTCTCTTCCCAGGAGCAGGTAGGCAGGCGCAAAGCGCTTGCGTCGAAGTTGCGCGAGAAAAGCAGCCACCTCCACGGTCAAAAATTCTCCAAGATGGCGCTCACCAGGGTGGCAGCGAAATCGCGTGCCAGGCGATCCAGAGCTGGGCTGCGTTCCTCAAAAAAGCTCGCAAGATCGCCGGTAATTTCATACTGCTCGCGGAAGACAAAGCGGGGCTCCTGGTAGAGAAGCTTCTGGCTGCGAGGGTCGCGCAGGGTGACGCTCACGCGAACCGTGATCAGAACATGGGTCGCGCGGCCGGTATCGGGATCGAAGATGACCGGGGCACTTTCGACTGCGTGCACGATGCCAGACAGCACCGCATCGCCGGCCTCGGCCTCTCCGACCACGTGGTACCGTGAACGTGCCAGGAACTCCTCCATCACCGCGGCTGTCAGCTTTTGCTCTAACCGCATCCAGGGAGTACGATTTTCAAAGGCGGGGATGGCGATGACGTTGAGCTCGCGAGGCAAAGCATCGGCCTTGCCAGCCAGTTTATAACCGCAGGCAAGGCTTGCGAGCAGCAACACACCGAGACCCAGCCATGGGCACAGCTTGCGTTGGTTAGGTAACAAGAGCTTCGGCAAGTTCAAGTGCATTCCGCGCCGCCAGGCGCAGATTGTCAGCAACAGCCCACAACCAGACGGCGGAAGTATGGCTGTGATCTCCCACGACGGGTCCCACCAGGATGTCTTCGCGTCCGGCGGAGTCGGTGATGGCAGGCACGGTGACGTCTTGCCGTACGACATGCACGTGGGTACCCGCCAGAGCGGTTTCTACGGCTGCAAGCTCAGGCGTCTGTTGGAAGTCAACCCAGAGGGAGAGGGCAAGACCATGAAAGACTGGCGCTTGCAGGAATCGCAATGCAGTCCGCGCCGCCAGTGCCGGTGCACAGCGCTCCAGCTCGCGCGCCACCACGCTCTCCACCTGGTCGAGTCGCAGTTGACTCTGGCTACCGTAACCCGCCAGGAGGTTGAAGGCGAGTTGGGCGTCGAAGATTGCCCGCGGAAATTTTTGGAAGGAGAGTAAGCGTGCTGTTTGCTCTCGCAATTCGTCCAAGGCTGCTGTCCCGCACTCTGAGACAGGCTCAAACACATTTGCCACCGCGCGCACCAGGCCGAAGCGCGCGTCAAGGGGCCGCAGCAAGGCCAGCAGCACCAGGACCGCGGGGTGCGGCGAGACAACCCAGCGGAGTACGCTGCCGTACTCGTTGTTCGGCAGGAAAGCCGCACGTACGGCAGCCCGCGGTTCTTCGAGCAGCGCGTGACTCAGGTCGATTATGACCGCGTCGGCGGCTGCCGCCCGGCGCCAGTGTTTGCGCGTGAAGTCTGGCGTGGTGGAGGCAAAGAAAACCACTTCGCCCGCCTGAAACGTCTCGGGGGCGATCGTCTGCACCACGGTGGGCTCGCCTTGGTAGTCGGTCAACTGGCCCAGTGCCTCGTCGTCATCGAGCAACGTGAGCTTCTCGACGGGCAGCGGACTGGCCGCGAGCAACTCCTTGAGTTCCTTGCCGCGCAGCGAGGTAGCACCCACGATGGCAACCCGGTAGCCTTTCTGGGCGGCTCGCTTCTCCATTCCCGCTCTCAAGCCCGCTCAACCCTGTGCCGCTTGAGCGCCGCCACCAGCTTGCTCGCCAGTCCCGAAGAAACATAGGTAGCGGCCAGCGCCAGCAGGACGTATTCGGAGTAAACCACAATCGACCAGACGAGGATGCCCAGGCCAATCACCACGACCGAGGGATGCCGCCGGCGGAGATCAATGTCTTTGAAACTGTAGAACCGAATTGTGCCCACCATCAGGAAGGCGAGGCCTGTAACCACGACCAGCCACACCAGTGCCCAGTACCAAGTCGCCACGGGCGTCTTGAACGCATGCACGGTGGCCGCAATCAACCCCGCGGCTGCGGGAATCGGCAAGCCGACAAAGTAGCGGTGCGCATGCGGGTCGTGTGGATGGGGATTCATACTGTAGATATTGAAGCGTGCCAGCCGCCAAGCCCCGCAGATCAAAAAGAAGAAGCTAACGATCCAGCCCACTTTATAGACGTGCTGGATCAGCTCCGGGCTCCCAGCCGTCACGAGGTTGAGCGATTTCCACCCCCACGCTAAGGCCAGAAAGGCGGGTGCGATCCCGAAACTGATGATGTCCGCCAGAGAATCAAATTCGCGCCCGAAAGGGCTGGAGGTGTTGCTCATCCGAGCCACACGGCCGTCGAGGATGTCGAAGAGAATGGCGAAGCCGATGGCCTTGGCGGCGTTGTCGAGGTCGGCGGTGCTGCCCTTCATCGTTGACAGAATGGCGTAATAACCGCAGAGAAGATTGGCGACGGTAAAAAAGCTTGGCAGCAGATAGATGCCGCGGCGCTGACGACGATTTTGGGCGTCTTGGTTCATTCGAGGATGGCGAGGATGCTCGAGCCGCCTCGCACCTGTTCTCCTGGCCGCACGCGCACCCGGCAGCGGGGCTCCAGCAAGACTTCGACCCGCGAGCCAAACCGGATCATTCCCACCCGTTCGCCCCGCGCCAGTTGGTCGCCGACTTTCTTCCAGAATTCGATGCGCCGGGCCAGGATGCCGGCGATTTGCTTGAAGGTCACGCGTGTCTGCTCGCCCTCAATCGTCACGATGTTTTGTTCATTTCTTTGTCCGGCTCGCGCGGCGACGGCCGGATGGAATTTTCCCGGCCGATGCTCTAGCTGGCGAATGGTTCCCGCAATGGGTGCGCGGTTGACATGTACGTCGAACAGTGAAAGGAAGATACTCACCTTCGTGCGCTGCTCGTTCCCTGCAAGGACAGTTTCCACAGCCAGGACGCGCCCGTCGGCCGGCGAGACAATCACACCGGGCCCGGTCGGGATCGTGCGCTCCGGGTCGCGAAAAAAGTAGAGTACAAAGCCGCCCAGCACGAAACAGACGCCGGCAGGCACTGGATGCCCCAACCCAAGGAGTACGCCACCTGCCCCTAGGGGAAGGCTCGCGAAAACAATCCTCGTACGGATCATAGGGTTTCCCGGTTGCGTTATGAGGTTTCCCTCACCAGGAAAGCCAACCGTTCGCTCAGCACGGCTGGAAACGGTAACACACTGCACGCGTGCCATCAAGCTGAGGACAGCGGCTTGAGTGTTCGGCGGCAGACGACGGCGTCCTCTTCGGGATTCTGGTAGAAGCGGGCTTGCCGGTGGGTCTCGCGAAACCCGAAGCTACGATAGAAGGCACGGGCACGTTGGTTGGAGTCGCGCACTTCAAGCCAGGCGCTGCGAGCGCTCTGGTTGCGGACTTCGGACAGGGCCTCCCGGAGCAGGCGCGCGGCCAGAAAGCCGACAATACTGCCGGCTTGCGTCACCCGGAAAACACGTTCCGATTCCCCCACGAGGCGTTCGTAGTCATTGCGACGCCAGCGGGCAGCACCGGGACTGGCTTCCTGAACGCGCAGAACCGTTTCAATGTCGTTGGCGGTAGCGGGCCGAATGCTCACTTCGGTTTCCATAGCAGTTCGGCGTCGGAGCGACGCACATAGTTGGCTTCCAGCCGGAGCGCATCAGTCATCTGACCGTGCGCCAGCTTGGCCCGGGCGCGCCAGGCAACCGCGTCGGCCAAGACCGGAGAAGTCTGTTCGCGCCGGGCGGATCCAAAAGGGCTCTGCGCGAGGCGAGAGGCAAAGCGCGCGAGATGCGGGCTGACGAGCGTCGGAGCTCTCGCATCCAGGCCAGCGCGCGTCAGGGCCGCGAAAAATTCCTCAAGAGTCAGCACGCGCTCGGGCTCGCGACGCACAATGTCCTCGCACGTTTTTTCGTACACGCCACCAAAGATCTGGCCACGATAGGCATTAACGACCGGCACCAGCAGTCCCTGCGCCCGGGTGCTCTGGCAGACCGCTTCGAGCACGCTGACCGCCACGATGGGCTTGGCGTGCAGCTCCGCCAAACCCTTGATTGCAGTCAAACCTACCCGAAGCGCCGTGAACGCCCCGGGACCATTGGCCACTGCGTACACATTGATATCAGCGAGTTTCAGTTCCGCTGCAGCCAGCGCTCGCTCGATATCGCGGAAGAGCCGCACGGAGTGCTGCTCGTCGCCGGGGGTGGCCACCAGCGCGACCAAGCGGTCGTCGTGCAGCAGCGCAACGCTTGCGTCACGCGTGCTCGTATCTATGGCCAAGAGCCACATGCTGCTCGCCCCGATGGGATTATAGCCCAGTGCCACGGGCCCGGCCGGTTTACAAACTCGGGCACCTTGCGGATAATGAGTGCAGCCCAATGAGCCAGCCTACTGTGACGCCGCTGATGCAGCAGTATCAGTCAATCAAGAAGCAGTACCCGTACGCGCTGGTGTTCTTCCGGCTGGGCGACTTTTATGAACTCTTCTATGACGACGCCGTCACCGCTGCGCGTGAATTGCAAATCACGCTCACTGCGCGTCACCGCGAGCGGGGCACACCGGTGCCCATGTGCGGCGTGCCGTACCACGCAGCCGAAGGTTACATTGCCAAGCTTATCCGCAAGGGCTACAAGGTTGCCATTTGCGACCAGGTAGAAGATCCCAAGCTGGCCAAAAAGCTGGTCAAGCGCGAAGTCGTACGCGTGATCACGCCGGGCACCGCCGTGGACGCCGCGGTGCTGGAAGCGAAGGAGAACAATTACCTGGTGGCTTGCCTGGCAGCGCCCCGGAATGAAGCGGTGGGTCTGGCCTATGCCGACCTTTCCACCGGTGAATTCCGCGCCACCGAAATCACCAGCCCCAACGCCATTGAACGCCTGGCGGAGGAGTTGCAGTGTCTCGGGCCGCGCGAGGTCATCCGCCCCCAGGCAGCAGACTTCACGGGGCGCGCGCGGCACGACGGCTGGCAGGTTAGTTTCGTGGAAACGCCACTCGACGACTGGGTCTTTGCCACAGACTACGGTGCGCGGCTGCTGCGGGAACAGTTTGGCGTGATGACCCTGGAAGGATTGGGGCTGGAAGACAAGCCGCTGGCAACGGGCGCGGCTGGTGCCATCGTACATTACTTGCGCGAAACCCAGCGGAGCACACTCGCACACCTTGACCGCATTGCCTACTACCAGCAGCACGATGCGCTCGTGCTCGACACCGTTTCGGTCCACAACCTGGAATTGGTTGAGCCTTTGTTCGGCAACGACCGCGCGAGCACTCTGCTGGTGACCCTCGATGACACCCGAACCGCCCTGGGGGCGCGGCTGCTGAAGAACATGATGCTGCGGCCCTCCGTTGACCGCGGGGAAATTGAGGCGCGGCTGGATGCGGTCGAAGAACTCGCGCGCGAGACTCTTGCCCGGGATGAAATCCGCCAGGCGATGGAGCATGTCTATGATTTGGAGCGCCTGCTCAGCAAATGCACACTGGAGACCGCGCACCCGCGTGACCTCCTGGTCTTCCGCAACGCCTTGCTCCCGCTGCCAACGCTGCGGCGCCTACTCAGCAAGGTCAATGCCGTGCGTCTGCGGCAGCTCCACGAGCAACTGGACGAGCTGGCCGACCTGCGCGACCTGATCGAGCGGGCTATGAGCGAGAATGCACCTGCCAGTGCTACTGAACCCGGAATCATCAAAGCGGGCTTCGACCCGGAACTCGATTCCCTGCGTGCCCTGGGCAGCGAAGGACGCAACTACATCGCCGCGCTGGAGTCGCGTGCGCGCGCGCGTACGGGGATCGGCTCGCTCAAAGTGCGCTTCAACAACGTCTTTGGCTACTACATCGAAATCTCCAAGCCAAACCTCAGCCGTGTGCCACCTGACTACGAACGCAAGCAGACGCTGGTCAGTGCGGAGCGTTTCACCACTACCGAGCTCAAGGAGTACGAACGGAAGATATTGGAAGCGGAAGAAAAGATTTCCGCGTTGGAACGGGGGTTGTTCGCGGAGGTGCGTCGTTCGGTGGCGGCGGAGGCGGCGCGCATCCGGCAAACCGCGGCTGCGGTTGCTCAGCTTGACGTCCTGGCCAATTTCGCGCACCTGGCCCGCCAGCGCGACTACGTTCGCCCCACGTTTACAGACTCGGGCGAAGCCGTCATCGTGGGGGGCCGGCATCCCGTGATCGAGAGGCTGGGCGCGGAGTGTGGGGAACGCTTCGTGCCAAATGACCTTTACCTGAACGGCTCGAGCAACCTGATTCTCCTCGTTACCGGACCTAACATGGGAGGCAAGTCCACCTACCTGCGCCAGGCAGCTCTCATTGCGCTGATGGCCCAGGTGGGTTCGTGCGTGCCCGCCGAACGCGCGGTGTTGCCGATCTTCGACCGCATCTACACGCGCATCGGTGCCTCTGACACCCTGGCACGCGGGCGCTCGACATTTCTCGTCGAGATGACAGAAGCGGCCACAATTTTGAACACTGCCACGCCGCAGAGTCTCGTGCTGCTGGACGAGGTTGGCCGCGGCACAGCCACCTTTGATGGCCTGGCCATTGCCTGGGCTGTGGTCGAGCACCTGCACGCGCACACGCGGGCCAAGACCCTGTTTGCCACGCACTACCACGAATTGACCGAGCTGGCTGACTTGCTGCTGGGGGTGCACAACGTACACGTTTCGGTGAAGGAGTCGGGCTCAGACATTGTCTTTTTGCGGCGAGTAGAGCCGGGCAGCGCCGACAAAAGCTACGGCATCGAAGTGGCCAAGCTCGCGGGCTTGCCGGCGACGGTGATCGAGCGCGCCCGCGAGGTGCTCAAGCGGCACGAGAGCACCGAGCGTGTGCTCAGCGGGCAACTGGCGGCGCAATCGAGTAGGGCTGAGCAATTAGCCATTTTTACGCCACTCGACCAAGACATTGTCGAGGCCTTGCGCACGGCCGAACTCGACAGCTTACGCCCGCTCGACGCCCTGAACCTGCTGGCTGAACTCAAGAAAAAGCTCGAGTGAAGCGTGCGCGTCATCGGGTTACTGTCGGGGACTTCGGCCGATGGGATTGACGTCGCACTGGTCCGCATCCGCGGCCAAGGTCGGCGACTGTGCGCGCAACTGAAGAACTTTTGCACCCTTCCCTTCCCCGCCCGGGTGCAGCGGGAAATTCTGCGCGTGGCGAATGCGAACCAGCAACTCACCGTGAGCGTGGCCGAGCTGAGCCAGCTGAACTTCCTGCTGGGCGAATTTTTTGCGCACGCGGTGGTGCGGGCCTGCCGGAAGTTTCGCGTGCGGCTGAACTCGGTTGATTTGATCGGCTCGCACGGCCAGACGGTGTTTCACCAACCGGTCCCGAGTGGACTCTGCGGCTTCCGCATCACTTCGACGCTGCAACTGGGCGAGCCATCGGTGATTGCCGAACGGACAGGCATCCCGGTGGTGGCCGACTTCCGTCCGCGCGATATGACGGCGGGCGGCCAGGGAGCGCCGCTCGTGCCCTACGTAGACTATCTCCTCTACCGCCACCCCCGCCGGGGACGCGTGGCACTGAACCTGGGTGGCATTGCCAACGTCACTGTCATCCCAGCGGGTGCAACACCCCATGAGGTCTACGCGTTTGATACCGGCCCCGGCAATATGGTGATTAATGCGGCAGTGTCCCGGCTGAGCCGCGGCCGCGAGCAGTTTGACCGCACTGGCGCCCGGGCGGCGCGCGGCCGGGCGGACGCGAAGTTGCTGGCGCGCTTGCTGCGGCATCCCTACTTTCGGCGGCCGCCACCCAAAAGTACTGGCCGGGAACAGTTCGGCGAAACCTACCTGGAGGCACTGCTGAAGGCCGCGCGTAGCGCACAGCCCGCCGACGTTGTCCGGACGGCTACGGAACTCACCGTTCAGAGCATCACCGCTGCCTTCGCGCGCTTCATCTTGCCCCGCGTCAGGATTGAGGAGGTCATCGTCTCCGGCGGAGGCTCGCGGAACCGCTTTTTGCTGAAGCGCCTGCGGGAAAGCCTGCCCGGGCTGCGGTTGGTGTTGGCCGACCAGTTCGGCGTGCCCCATAAGGCGAAGGAAGCTTTCGCCTTCGCTGTGCTTGCCTATCAGAGTTGGCACCGACAGCCGGCGACGCTGCCCGCTGCCACGGGGGCGCGGCGTGCGGTGGTGCTGGGGAAGATTGTTCCGGGACGGTGAGGCTAGTGGCGTTCCAACTGTTGGAGGCTATTTGCCGGGAGCCTCCTGTGCCCCCCTCAGTGTTACTGATCGCTGCAAAAGTAAAGTCCGAGGTTGCCCAATGCCAAACGGGCGATTCATGACTTAAGAAGCAGATTCCTCGCTTCGCTCGGAATGACAACTTGGGACATTGCTTATGCAGCCATCAATAGGCTTACTAAGTTGGAACGGCACTAGCGGGCCAGGGCTGCGCGGATTTGCTCTTCGCGGATTACACCCTCGCGCAGGATGCGCCACTCTTCATGGCGCAGCTCGGCCACGGTGGAGGGCAGTTTGGCCCGGGTGTCACCCGCATTGAGGATGAGCGGTAGCTGCTCACCCAACTGTTTTTGCACTTGCTCCCCCGAAGAGCAGGGGGCAAAGCCAGAAATGTTGGCACTGGTGCCGGTAACCGGCGCGCCGACAGCGACGATGACCGCACGCGAAATCTTCGAACCCGGCAGGCGCAGGGCGATGCGGCCGGTGTTGCCGGTGACTTTGAGTGGAATGCCGGCAGCGGCATCCACCACCAGGGTAAGAGCCCCGGGCCAAAATTTCTCTGTCAGGCGGTAGAAGGTTTCCGGCAGGTAGGCCGCAAGTTCCTGCGCCTGGTCGATGGAATTCACAAGGACGGGGAGCGCGCGTTGTTCCGGCCGGCCCTTGAGGGTGTAGATGCGGTCGACCGCAGCCAGATTGAACGGATCTGCTGCCAGCCCGTAGAAGGTGTCGGTGGGGATGGCCACGACTTCACCGCGGTGAATGAGACGCGCAGCGTATTCAATGGGGCGCGCTTCCGGATTTTCCAGAGACACTCTGAAAATTTCGGCCACGAAGGACCTGCGACAGTCAGTCTGACTCGGTGGACTCCTTGGGCGCAAGGTAACACAAGCGCGAGGGGGAGTCAAGCGAACGGCTTGGCAGGGCGTGCGCGTGTCTGCTAGGCTCGGGCGGAAGGAGTCAAGCGGTTGCGGCTGCGTGAGATTTCCAGTTCCCAGAACCCCTGGATCAAGCGGCTGCGGGCGGGCCTGCGGCGGGGCAAGCTGACCGAGGCGGGCGAGTGCGCGGTCGAGGGGTTCCATCTAGTGGACGAGGCGCTTGCCAGCGGGCTCGAGGTGAGTGCGATTGTGTGGACGCCGACAGGCGAGCGCTACTGGCAGCAACTGGCTCCCCGGCTCAACGGGCGCGAACGCTGCTTGCGCACCAGCGAGCGCGTGTTCCGGTCTCTGGCGCAGACCGAAACCAGCCAGGGTATCGCCGCGCTGGTGCGTCTGCCGCGCTGGGAGGAGGCCAGAGCTCTTGCGCGGCCCAACGCGGTCGCCGCCGCCCTGGTGGGTTTGCAAGACCCGGGGAACCTCGGCACGATCCTGCGCACGCTGGAAGCCTTTGGCGGCGCCGCGTGTCTGGTGGGTCCGGGCACGGTGAGTGCGTTCAATGCCAAGGCGATGCGTGCCTCCGCGGGTTCAGTGTTTCGTCTGCCAATCTTCACGCATGCAACCGAAACGGCACTACTGGCCGCGTGCCGCAAACATGGATTGCGAACGATCGCGTTGGACATCAACGCCAAGCGAGGACTTGACGAACTCGACCTACGCGGCAGCTTTGCCTTCTTTGTGGGGCGCGAAGGCAGTGGCCTGGGGCGGGAAATCCTAGCAGCCGTTGATGAGGTGGCGCGGATACCCATCGCCCGCTCCGTGGATTCCTTGAACGCGGCGGTGGCTGCGGCGCTGGCGCTTTACGAAGCGGCTCGCCAGCGAGGATTTTCATTCTAACGAGTTATTTCAGGTTTCGAGAAGGTGCAGATGCAGGAGGTAAAAAGCCGCCGCGGAAGGGGGTCCCGCAAACAACGCGGAAAGTCCGCCCAGAACCTTTGGGGCTCCGACACGCTGCTGGCGTGTCCCGGTGGCGGGTGCCACCGGGCTCGGCGGAGATGGGTGTGGGCAGGTTGCGGTGGTGTGTGTCCCCCTGCCCTACCCGGACTTGAGATCGCAATCTGTGAGCTCGACTCGAGGGGCTGGGACGGGGTATCCACCCTACTCATTTATGGAACAAACCGAGAAGGCCTGAATGGGACTTTTTGAACTCGCCAAGACGCGTGGCCGGCGCAAGCAGGCTTCACCGCTCGCCGACCGGATGCGCCCGCAGACGCTGGACGAGTTCCTGGGCCAGGAGCACCTGGTGGGCCCGGGTATGCCCTTGCGGGTGATGCTCGAGAACGACGAGCTCACTTCGGTAATCTTTTGGGGCCCGCCGGGTTCCGGCAAAACGACGCTGGCCCGGATCATCGCGCGGATGACCGAGAGCGAATTCATCCCCTTCAGCGCCGTGCTGTCCGGCATCAAGGAAATCAAGCAGGTGATGCTGGCAGCCGAGCGCGCGCGCGGGGCCGGTCGGCGAACAATCATTTTTATTGACGAAATCCATCGCTTCAACAAGGCGCAGCAAGATGCCTTTCTGCCACACGTCGAGAAGGGGAACATCGTGCTGGTAGGTGCGACCGCGGAGAACCCATCGTTTGAAATCATCGCGCCGCTGTTGTCACGGGCGAAAGTGTATCCGCTGCATGCGCTGACGACCGAGCAGGTGGTCACGTTACTGCGGCGGGCGCTGGGGGAGCGCGCGCGGGGCTTGGCGGCAATGAACGCCGAGGCCGGCGAAGAACTCCTGCACGAGATTGCGAGCTATGCCAGCGGCGATGCGCGTGTGGCGTACAATACCCTGGAAGCGGGGGTATTGGGCGTCAAACCGCGCCAGGGCAAGCGCGTGCTGACGCAGCACGTGGTCGAGCAGGTGCTGCAGCGGCGCGTCCTGCTCTACGACAAAGCGGGCGAGGAGCACTACAACCTAATCTCAGCGCTGCATAAGTCGGTGCGCAACAGTGACCCGGACGCAGCCCTTTACTGGCTCGGCCGGATGCTCGAAGCCGGCGAAGACCCGCTCTACCTCGCGCGCCGCCTGCTGCGCATGGCTTCGGAAGACATTGGCCTGGCCGACCCGCAAGCCCTGAGCGTGGGCGTCAACGCCATGCAGGCGGTGCATTTTATGGGGATGCCGGAGGGGAAGCTGGCGTTGGCGGAAGCCGCTGTCTATCTGGCGCTGGCACCCAAATCGAATGCGCTCTACGCGGGCTACGCCAAGGTGCGCGAGGATGTGGAGCGCACGGTGGCCGAGCCGGTGCCGCTGCACCTGCGCAACCCGGTGACGCCGCTGATGCGCGAGGTTGGCTACGGCAAGGGCTACCAGTACGCTCACACCTACCCGGAGAAAACCACCGCCATGTCCTGCCTGCCCGAAGGCCTGCGCAATCGCCGCTACTACCTGGCCTCCGAGGCGGGCTACGAGCGCAGGCTGAAAGAGCGGCTGGCCGAATTGTTCAGGCTGCGAGGCAAGCGAGGCAAGAAATGAAGCGCTGGAGCACAGTCGGGCTGAGCGCACTGCTCGCGGCGCTTTTGTGGCTGCCGCTGCCGGCAGGCGGACAACGCGCCTTCCAGATCGTACTCGTCCTGACGGTGCCGAGCGAGGAGCCGGTGTTAACGGCTGCGCTCTCGGCCGACGGACGGGTCGCCTATGCGATTCAAAAGAGCGTTGAGTTCGGCGAGCGCACGCAGCGGCGGGCTGAGGTATATGTGATGGTGCTCACCGGCAAGCAAAAGAAGAAGCGAATCGTCCGGGACACTTATCTCCGCGGTCCTCGCCGACGGCCCATGCCCTTCTCGGTGGAGCGGATCAACTGGTCGCCCGACGCTTCCAAGCTCGCGGTCGAACTCCGCGTCCGCCGGGGCCGCACGGCGGTGTTTTTGTTCAAGAGCACGGGCGGTGAGGTGAAGCTGCGCGACCGCGGGAACTCCATGGTCGGCTACGGGGCCACTTGGCTCGCCGACAACCGCTCGGTGGGGATACTCTACGAGGCGGTGGCGCCGCGCTTGCTCCACGGCGTCTTGCTGGTGCGCGTCGAGGGCGGGCGCATGATTCGGTTGTTTCGTCCGCGCAACTTTGCCGCCGTGGCCTGGGTGCCGGGGAAAATGCAAGCGGTGTTGGTGGAGCGCGATAAAGATTTCGCCCAGCCGCCCCGGCTGCTGCTGGGCGATTTGAGCTCGGGCGAGGTGGCTGACCTCGGCGCCGCACCTGATTATTTGGGCGGGCTGCGCACGACACCTGATGGAGAACGGTTCTCCTACTTTGTGGAGCAAAACAAGCTGCTGGTGCGCACACTTAGGGGCGAGGAGGCCGGCAGCGTTGCCATCCCGTTTGCGCGCTATGAATGGTTGGCCGGGGGCGGGCTGGTCTTTCTCGAACCCGAAAAGCCGGGGCTGCCCACCGGCTGGCTGGCGGCGTGGGATCCCGAGACGCAAGCGAGCGAGCGGCTGCTGCCGGAGGAACTCATCCAAGCTTTCTGGGTTGCGCCTGACGGCTCCTACCTCGCCGTG
>JBHIAG010000028.1:0-21958 GCA_046758465.1 Terriglobia bacterium
GACGTCGGTGTACTCGGCGGGTCGGAGCGAGGTGCCCGAGGGGTAGAGCTGATACATATTGGCGTGCAGGTGCGGCACCATCGCCTCTTCAAACATATTCACCACGTACATCCGCACCGGCTCGCCCTGCCGGAGTTCGATCGGGTGGTCGGCGTACTGGAAGGCGCGACCGTTCCAGGCATAGAACTCAGCCTCGCCATCGCGGTCGAGGTCGAAGGCGCTCATGACGAACGCCAGTTCTTTCATCGGCGGCCGCCCCTGCTTGGGGTCAATGATCATCATCCCGTAGAGGCCGTTGTGGATGTGCTGCGAGGCGGGCATGGAGTGGCAGTGGTAGGGGAAGATGCCGTAGGGGCGGGCAATAAATTCGTAGGTGAAGCTTCCGCCGGGGGGCACCAGCTCAAACACGCCGTCCATGGCGGCGGGATGGATGCCGTGGAAGTGAATCGTGTGGGGGAGCGTGCCGCGGTTGACGAGCGTGACCCGTATCCGCTCGCCCTCCGTCGCCCGCAGCACCGGCCCGGGCACGGTGCCGTTGAACGTCCAGGCGGGCATCACCACACCTGGAGCTACCTCGTACGGGACATCCTCCTCGATCACCAGTTCGTACGCGCGGACGCCGTTGGGGGCGCGGCCAGGCGGGGGCGGCACGGGGTTGTAGACCTGGTTGACGTCGAAGCGCCGCTCGTAGGGCGCGGCATACTGGTAACGACCGCTGCCCAGAGTGGGCGGCAAGTGCCGGGCATGTGCTTGCAGGGCCGCTGTGGCTGGCGAAGAGCCTCGCTCGGCCTCCGCTGGGCGGTTCACTGCCACCAGGGCGTAGCCGACCGCAGCCAGTGCGAACAGAGGCAATCCGAGCCGGAGAAGGCGTCTCATCGGGTTTCACCTCGTAGGAGAGGAAAGCTATTTATGTTAACCATAGTTAATACCCACTGTAGGCTAGCACGCGGCGCGCGGGCGTGTCAACACGCGGATGCGCCCCCCCCCCTAGAATCCATATTCAAATTGCAGTTGCACAATCACGCCCCAGTCGGGTGCTGCCCGGTTCAAGCCGACCGGGAATGCGATTCCAATTTCGGTGAGCGCATTGCGTTGCCGCCAGAACCCGTAGCGAACGGCGGGTGCAACCTGGAACTCATCTGTGCGGCTGCGGCCGGCGAAAGCAATCTCTTCCCTGCGGGCGCCCGCGAATTCCAGGAAGAGGTGAATGTCGTGGTGGTCACCTGCGCTGGTGTCACGCTCCAGCGGCCGCAGCCCCAGGGCGACGGCCCACGCCACCGCTGAGAGATCAAAGCGCCGCGAGGAGCCCGGTGCCAGCTCTGGCACATTGGGCGTCAGGCTCAGGTTGACCGACGCGACGGTGAAAAAGGGACCTCCGAAGTCCCGCGCCAGGGCCAAGTCCCAGGCGTAGCTGACCTCGCCCGCGCCCAGACCCCCGCCGTTGGCGGGGCTGGCACTGGGGAGGATGACCTGGGGCCCGGTGGTCAGGGTGATGGGAGCCGAGTCCTCACGCAGCAGGCGGTAGCGAACGCCCAGCATGGTATTGTCAGCGCCCTGCGCGGAAAAGGTCGAGACGCCGCCGGTGCGTTCGCGCAGCCGCAGATAGCCGAATTCCAGGTCAAACTCGAGCCGGTCGGTGAAGCCCCACTCGAAGCGGCCGGCGCCGACAAAATCGCTCCGCACGACCCGCGGGACCATGCCGTTGCGGTCGCGAACAAATTGGTTGGCCCAGATGATCTGGAAGGAATCTTTGAGCTGGGTGTAGGGGCCGCCGGTCAGGAAGAAGAAGTCCGGCTCTTCGGGCGGCGGGGCCTGGGCGGGCGCCGGCGGGGCGGCGGCGAGCGTGGCCAGCAGGAGCAGCCCCGCCCGCCGTGCCCAGTATCGCATCGCCCCTCCGAGTTAACTGGAATTAAGATTGAAGATTAATACCAGTTAACTTCGGAAGGGTCAAGGGGCAACGGGGCAGCTCAGCCCAGGATGCGCGCAGCCCGCCGGGCATTCCGCACGCCGAACACAATAGCGGCGCGCTTGCCACCGCGTGCGACGGTGCCGTAGGCGAAGTTGATGTTGAGGCGGCGGTTGGCGAGCTTGCGGGCGGCGCGGGCCAGGGTACCCGGCCGATCAGCCAGGTTCACCACCACCACATCTTCCAGCCGCGCAGGAATCTTCGCCTGTTTGAGCGCCCGCGCAGCACGTGCGGGGTTGTTGACGAGCAACCGAATCCGCGCCTGCGCCCCAGAAGCGTTGATGCCCTGGATGTTGATTTTGTTCTTGGCCAGAATTTCCGCTACGCGAGCCAACGTCCCCGGCCGGTCTAGCGCGCGGATACTGAGTTGTTTTGCTGTCGGCATGAGAACCTCCCTGAAATCGACCAACCCCATCTGGGAAACTAGCCCCATCCTGCCACAAGCCTCTGCAGCTCACAAGAGAGAACTTTATACAAAGGGTGCCACCATGTTTTCGACGGTGGCAAAGACAACGGCGGTCAGTCCCGCCCGCAGCCAGGGTTGCTTCCCGCCCCAGGTAGACCTCAGCCCATACCGTACGGGCTAAAGCCCGTACCCAACAAAGCGAAAGCTTGAACCCGAGAAACGCCCCGGACTGTGATCGAGGGCAAGTTTTGGGTAATGTCTGAAGAGCTCACAAGAGGCTTGCCTCGCGCTGGCCTTCTGCGCTATAGAGTACTGCTTTGCTCGGCACCGGGAAGCCCGGCGAATTCTGGCGAGGCGTCATGCGTAGCCACAGCGAGGGGGAAATGCCGCAGCGGGAAGCAGCCTTCTTCTACGGGCTTTTCCTGCACGGGCACTCGCTGGAGGAACTCCGGCGGGACATTGACGTGCCGCATCAGGTGGTGCGCACCTGGGAGCGGATGTGGCGGAGCGAGCCGCAGGTGCAGCAGCGACTCTACCGAATGTTAAGCTATCGGCGGCAGGTGCTGGCGATTTTCAATACCCTCATCAGCCTGGAAGCCGCACTCTCCCACCTGAGACAGTAAAGCCCGCAAACTTAGCTAGCGGCGACGGGGGCTGGGTGGGTACGTTTGTCGATGAGGAGGTAGTCGCGCGGTGCGGCGCCGCGGTAGATCTGGCGGGGGCGCGCGATTTTTTGCTCGGGGTCGAGCAGCATCTCCTGCCACTGCGCCAGCCAGCCCGGCATCCGACCGATAGCAAACAACACCGGGTACATTCCCACCGGGAAGCCCATGGCCTGGTAGATGATGCCGGAGTAGAAGTCGACGTTGGGGTAGAGACGCCGCTTGACGAAGAAGTCGTCCTGTAGCGCGATGCGTTCCAGCTCCAGAGCGATGTCGAGCAGCGGGTTGCGGCCGGTGACTTCGAACACCGCGTCGGCAGTCTCCTTGATGATTTTGGCGCGGGGGTCGTAGTTCTTGTAGACGCGGTGGCCGAAGCCCATCAGTAAAACCTCGCCGCGCTTCACTCGTTCGATATGGGCGGGAACGTTTTTGACCGAGCCGATCCCGTTGAGCATCCGCAGCACCTGCTCGTTGGCGCCGCCGTGCAGCGGCCCGTAGAGAGCGGCGGCGGCCGCAGCCGCGGCGCAATAGGGATCAGCGTGCGAGCTCCCCACGCTACGCATGGCGTTGGCGCTGCAATTTTGCTCGTGGTCGGTGTGCAGGATGAACAAGACGTCGAGTGCTTTTTCCAGCACGGGGTCAGGCTTGTATTTCGCCTCGGTCATCTTGAACAGCATGTTCAGGAAATTGCCGGCGTAGCTGAGGTCGTTATCCGGGTAGACGTAGGGGAGGCCGCGGCTATGGCGGTAGGCGAAGGCGGCAATGGTAGGCGTTTTGGCGATCAAGCGGTAGATCTGCTTTTTGCGCACCTCCCGGTCACGGATATTCTTCGCTTCCGGGTAAAAGGTGGAGAGGGCACCCAGCATGGTGACCAGCATCCCCATGGCGTGAGCGTCGTAGCGGAAGCCCTCCATCAGCTTTTTCACGTTCTCGTGCAGGAAGGTGTGGTAGGTGATGTTACGCATCCACTCGTCCAACTGCGCCCTGGAGGGGAGCTCGCCGTAAATTGTCAGATAAGCGGTCTCCAAGAAGGTACTCTGCTCAGCTATTTGCTCAATCGGATAGCCACGATAGCGGAGGATGCCTTTGCCGCCATCAATGAAGGTGACCTGGCTCTGACAGGAGGCGGTGTTGGTGAAGGCCGGGTCATAGCTCATCAGGCCAAAGTCGTCGGGGCCGGTTTTGATCTGGCGCAGGTCCATGGCGCGGAGGGTGCCGTGGGTGACGGGGATTTCGTAGGTTTTGCCGGTGCGGTTGTCGGTGACGGTCAGGGTGTCTTTCGGCATGGTAGCTTCCTCGATGAAGTGCTCTGGGCCGCGCGCCGCGCTTGCATGCAGTGCGCGTCCTCAATCATGGTAGGCCGAGCCGACCCACAAGTCAATCATTTGCCACAAAAGAGAAACCGGAAAACAGAAAATAGAAAACAGCAAGGCAGCCCCGCGATCAGAGGGACACCGGTGGGACGCCCGGTGCCACCAATTCGAAACTCGAAAAGCGAAAATCGAAGAGCGTGCCGCTGGGAAGAACCTTGCGACGGGACTCCGGGCAAGCGGGCTCTCCAGCTTATTTGGGTAGGGCAAGGCCCCGAAGCTTCGGGGCGCCTTGCCGAACAGCCCACCGAACACACCCGACGGCAGGGGGCAAGCCTGCCTGCCGCGGGCAGGCCCCTGCCCGACCCTAGCGGCGCAAGACGAAATTTGCGGCGCGCAACGAGCACAGAGGGCAGGTGTCTGTTTGGGGCAGAAGTAGGGTCACAGTGCGCCTGCTGTCTAGCGCGATCCGCCCCTTATCCGCCTCCATCCGTCTCCATCCGTTCCTATCCGTCCCCATGCCACACGAAACGGCCTCTGAGATTTGGGGGTGCCGATATCAGGGAAAATGGCTCCCCCAGGCATGAGCCTGGGGGCTCGGTACTTAAAAACTGGGCGTCGGAAGGGCTGAGGTTCAGTACTTGGGGAGGGAGGGGTCGACTTGGTCGGACCAGCCGATGACGCCGCGCTTGAGGTTCCAGACTTTGCGGAAGCCAACTTTGCGGAGGAAGTCAACGGCCTGGGCGGAGCGTTGCCCGAGGCGGCAGTGGGCGACGATGGTGCGAGCTGAATCCAGTTCGTGGACCCGCTGGGGGAGTTCGCCGACAGGAATCAGATAGCCGCCGATATTGCAGATCTGGTATTCGTGGGGTTCGCGCACGTCGAGGATGAAGACATCGTCGCCGCGGTCGAGCCACTGCTTGAGCTCTTTGGGTTCGATTTCGGGGACCTGGACGGTGGTGGGGGCTTCTTCACCGCGGACGCCGCAGAACTCGTAGTAGTCAATAAGTTCGGTAATGGTGGGGTGGGTGCCGCAGACAGGGCAGTCGGGATTCTTGCGCAGTTTGAGTTCACGGAAGCGCATCTTGAGGGCGTCGAAGACGAGCAGGCGCCCCTTGAGCACATCGCCCGTGCCCAGGATGAGCTTGATGGCCTCGTTAGCCTGGATGGAGCCGACGATGCCGGGCAGCACGCCCAGCACACCGCCCTCGGCGCAACTGGGCACGAGGCCGGGCGGAGGCGGCTCGGGATAGAGGCAGCGGTAGCAGGGGCCGTCGGGCAGGGCGAAGACCGTCGCCTGGCCTTCAAAGCGGAAGATGCTGCCGTAAACGTTGGGCTTGCCGAGCAGCACGCAGGCGTCGTTGACGAGGTAGCGGGTGGGGAAGTTATCGGTGCCGTCCACGACGATGTCGTAGTCGCGCAGGATGTCGAGGGCGTTGTCGCTCGTGAGCTTGGCCTCGTGGGGGACGATTTCGATCTCGGGATTGAGGCCTTGGAGGCGCTCGCGGGCAGCTACGAGCTTGGGGCGGCCGACGTCGGCGCTGCTGAAAGTAACCTGGCGCTGCAAGTTGGTAAAGTCCACCACATCGAAGTCCACCAGGCCGATACGGCCGACGCCAGCAGCGGCGAGGTAGAGTCCGAGCGGCGCGCCCAGCCCGCCCGTGCCGATCAGGAGCACTTTCGCCGCCTTGAGTTTGAGCTGCCCGTCCATGCCCACTTCCGGCATGATCAAGTGGCGGCTGTAGCGGAGGATTTCCTGTTGCGAGAGCGTCGGCTGTGCCTGCCCGTCCGGCAGGCGGGCCGGCGCTTCCTGATTCTTGACGGTGCTTTCTTTCCCCATGGTCTTATGATTCCAGCCGCGTCCCGCCGGCGATGGAGGGGACGATGCTGACGACATCGGTTTCCTTGAGCGGCGTCTTGTCTTTTTCGAGGTAGCGGATATCCTCGTCGTTGACGTAGACGTTGACGAAACTGCGCAGCTTGCCGTCGTCGGTGTAGAGGTGGTGGCGGAGGTCGGCGTAGGTGGTGACGAGTTCGGTCAGCAACTCGCCCACGGTGCGGGCGTCGAGCTCAATCGCCTCCTGCTTGCCCGCGTACTGGCGCAGCGGCGTCGGGATGAACACTTTGACGGCCATCGCACTCACCTCACGGTTCGGTGGACTTCACGGGCGCCGGCGCCACAATAGGCTCGGGGTTGAAGCGAGAACGATCTTCTGCCAGCACCCAACTGGTGGCTTCCTGCAACTGCCCCTGAGTCACCCGAACGACAATATAAGAATACCACGGCAGGGCGTGTTCGCGGTCGAACTCCGAGGGGCGCGCGGGGTGGTCGGGGTGGGAGTGGTAGAAGCCGAGGATTTCGAGCTGGCGGTTGCGGGCGGTCTGCTCGGCGAGGCGATAGTCGTCCGCGGTGACCAGAAAGCGGGTGCGGGCAGCTTCGCCGTGGCGGCGGTTGTCGAGCGGCATAAGGTCGAGCACGCGCTTGCACCCGCCTGCCTGCCCGCCCGGCAGGCGGGCCGGACGGGCAGGGTCCGGCTCGGCACGGCCCAGCAGCGCCCCGCAGCATTCATTCGGGTAGGCGCGCGCGCCGTGTTCGCGGATGCGCTGCAACAGTTCTTCGCTCATCTCCAGCATGTCCCTTTCCTTGTCGTGGTTCTGCCGCGGTGTACCCGCGTGTCTACTCCTCCTCCCAGAAGCGCTCGCTCAAATACTTGTCCCGGAGCTCCCCTATGTCATTCTGAGGAGCCCGAAGGGGCGACGAAGAATCTGCTTTACGGCATCCACTGGAAAAGCAGATTCCTCGCTTCGCTCGGAATGACAGCCAAGGGTAGTTGTCAGCAACCTTCTAAACCTCTTCGTCCCAGAAACGTTCGTTCAGGTAGTTGTCACTTGCCTCCTCTGTCATTCTGAGGAGCCCGAAGGGGCGACGAAGAATCTGCTTTACGGCATCCACTGGAAAAGCAGATTCCTCGCTTCGCTCGGAATGACAGCCAAGGGTAGTTGTCAGCAACCTTCTAAACCTCTTCGTCCCAGAAGCGCTCGCTCAGGTAGTTGTCGCCGCTATCGGGAAACAGCATCACGAGGACGGCGGGCCCCGTCCGTACGGATGAGGCGGACTTTCCCTGTCCCGCAGCGCGGGCGCGCGCCACTGCGAGCGCGCCCCAAAGCGCCGCGCCCGACGACACCCCCACCAGCAGACCTTCCTCGCGGGCGAGCGTGCGCACCATGCGGTAGGCGTCCTCGGTGGCGACCGGCAGGTCCTGGTCGGCGAGGGTGGGGTCGTAGATGCCAGGCACAATGGCGCTCGCCATGTGCTTCATCCCTTCCAGGCCGTGGAAAGGCCCGTCGGGCTGGAGCGAGATGCACTGGATGGCGGGGTTGAGTTCTTTCAGGCGGCGCGCCGTGCCCACGAAGGTGCCGCTGGTGCCCAGCGTTGCAACGAAGTGAGTCAATCGCCCGCCGGTCTGCTCCCAAATCTCGAGCGCGGTACCGTGGTAGTGGGCCTGCCAGTTGGCGGGGTTGTTGTATTGGTCGGGATAGAAGTAGCGGTCAGGCTCTTGGGCGAACAGCTCGCGTGCCTTGCGGATGGCGCCGTCGGAGCCCTGGGTGGGGTCGGTGAGGATGAGCTCAGCGCCGTAGGCCTTCAGGGTGCGCTTGCGTTCGATGCTGGCGTTGGCCGGCAGGCACAGCCGCACCCGGTAGCCCCGCGCGGCCGCGATCAGCGCGTAGGCAATGCCGGTATTGCCGGAAGTGGCGTCGAGGATAATCTTGCCCGGCTTGAGCTGCCCCGTGCACTCCCCTTCCAGAATCATATTGAGCGCCGGGCGGTCCTTGACCGAGCCGCCCGGGTTGAACCACTCGGCTTTGGCGTAGAACTCGACTCCGGGGAATTCCCGGCCCACGCGCTCCAGCCGCAACAGCGGCGTGTGGCCGATCTTCGACACGACCGTGCCGACGCTTCGGGACAGCAGCGCCGCACCGGCTGCGTCGAATTTTCTGACCGCTGTCGTCACGCTTGCTCTCTTCGTTGTTTAATCGAGGGCGGCAGGGGAATCCTTCGACTCCGCTCCCCTCGACCTCGCTCGGGGCAAGCAGGACAAGCAAGCCCTCGTAGGAGCCGTATGGCCTGCCCTACCCAGCTTCTGGCCTCAGGCTAAAAGAGGAATTATAGGGTAGAAATGCTTATACGTCAATCGCCCGGGCACCACAGGTGCGCGAAGCGGGACGTACGCGTCGTGAACGGGAAAACTACGGCGCGGGTTTTGCGCTTCAGAGACCGAGCAGGTGGCGGGCGATGACCCCTCGCCCGCCCGAGGCGGGCAGGCTCGGGGCAAGCCAGCCGCTGGATGCGGGCAGCTAGCCGCCGAGGAGATGTCGAGCGATAACCAAACGTTGAATTTCGCTGGTGCCTTCGTAGAGTTCGGTGATGCGCTGGTCGCGGTACATGCGCTCGACCGGGTACTCGCGGCTGTAGCCATAGCCGCCGTGAATCTGGACCGCCTTGTGGCAGACGCGCTGGGCCATCTCGCTGGCGAAGAGCTTGGCGATGGAGGCTTCCAGGGTGTAGCGCCCTGACTGCGCACGCGCATCCAGGCCAGAGCAGTCTTGCAGCCAGGCAGCGTGGCGGGTGAGCAGGCGCGCGGCTTCGATTTCGGTGGCCATGTCGGCGAGCATAAAGCGAATGGCCTGGAAGGTAGCGATGGGCTGACCGAAAGCCGTGCGTTCCTGGGAGTACTTCAACGCTTCATCAAAAGCGCCCTGGGCGATGCCGGTAGCCTGGGCGGCGATGCCGACCCGGCCGTCGTCGAGCGTGCGCAGGGCAATCTTGAAGCCCTGGCCTTCCTTGCCCAGAAGATTCTCCCGCGGCACCTGGCAATCCTGCAGCGCGACCTCGGCGGTGGCGGTGGCGTTGATGCCCATCTTTTTTTCTTCGCGCACCACCTTCCAGCCGGGAAAGCTCGCCTCCACAATGAAGGCGCTGATGCCTTTCGCGGCTTGCGCCGGGTCGGTCATGGCATAGACGATGGCGGTGTCGGCCAGCGTCCCGTTCGTCACCCAGGCC
Source organism: Terriglobia bacterium (assembly GCA_046758465.1). Lineage (GTDB taxonomy): Bacteria > Acidobacteriota > Terriglobia > Acidiferrales > 2-02-FULL-67-57 > JBHIAG01. The sequence goes on from JBHIAG010000028.1 coordinate 9,407, forward strand.
TTGGTGCCGTTCAGGATGTAGCAATCGCTCTGGCGCACCGCGGCGGTCTTCTGGTTGGCGGCGTCGGAGCCCGCCTGGGGCTCGGTCAGGCAGTAGCATCCGATCTTCTCGCCGCGGGCGTGCGGCGTGACGTACTTCTTTTTCTGCCCCTCGGTGCCAAAGCGCAGGATGGGGTCGCAGAAGAGCGTGTTGCAGACCGAGAGGATGACGCCGGTGGAGGCGCAGACGCGGGAGATTTCTTCGATGACCAGGCTGTAGCTGATGTGGTCGAGGCCGGCGCCGCCGTAGCGCTCGGGCACATAGACGCCGGTGAAGCCAAGTTCCGCAGCCTTGCGGATGGTGTCGCGAGGGAAGCGGCCAGTTTCGTCAATTTCCCGGGCGAGCGGCTTGACTTCCTTTTCGGCAAACTCCCGCGCCGTCTTCTGAATCAGCTTCTGCTCATCGCTGAGTTCGAGCTGCACGATTCGTTTGCCGGACAAAAAAGCGATTCTAATCAGCGCCAGCAGCTAAAGCAAGCGCACCCTAGCGGCACAGACCATGCAGAGAAAGAAAAGGCCAAGCCTCGAACTGTTGCCTGGGTAGGGCAAGGCCTTGCCCTACCCAAGCAAAGACATAATGGCGTGCCCCGCTATTTTTCGAAGTGGGGTTTGAGTTTGGCGTAAGTAGTTTGGAGTTCTTCGGGTTCGAGGCGGGTTTCGGCCACCGTGGTCATGAAGGAGGTATCGCCCGACCAGCGCGGCAGCAGGTGCATATGGAGGTGGCCGCGGACCCCGGCGCCGGCGCAGCGGCCGAGATTCATTCCCAGGTTGTAACCCTCGGGCTGGTAGAGGGCGGCCAAGGCCTGCGCGACGCGCTGGCACAGCGCCATCATCTCCGCCAGGACTTCGGGGCGAGCCCGCTCCAGTTCGGCGATGTGATCGTAGGGGGCGATCATGACGTGGCCGGTGGTGTAGGGAAAGCGGTTGAGGATGACGAAGTTGTGCTGGCCGCGAAACAGGATGAGGGTGTCGCGGTCGTCGTGGCGCTCCAGCGCGGCGCAGAAGATGCAGGTGTCGTCCTTGCCGGCCTGGCGCACGTAGCGGTAGCGCCAAGGAGACCAGAGCCGATCCATTGTCAATCGGCAGTCGGCCCGGTCACCGGCGCCGTGTTGACCAACTGCTTGAGGTCTTTGCTGGGCTTGAAGTAGGGGACACGCTTGGCCACCACATTCACACGGGCCCCCGTCTTGGGGTTGCGGCCGACGCGGGCGCGCCGGTGGCGGGCGCGAAAGCTCCCGAAGCCGCGGATTTCCACCTTGTCACCGTTCCGCAGCGCCCGGATGATGCTTTCGAAGATGGTTTCGACCACAAACTCGGCGTCCTTGCGCGTGCCTTCTAAGACGCGGGTGACTTCCTCCACCAAGTCCGCCTTGGTCATCGCTGGCTCCTTTCCCACAAATGCGTTGAGACCTTGACTCCCCAATCAACCCCCGAACCGTCGCGAGAAGTTGGCAGTGGCGGGCCCGGTGTCCTCGTGCACGCTCAGTCCCCCCGCAGTCCCGAAGCTTCGGGACGGGGCTGAGGACTGATCCGTGTCGATGACAGCGCGATGGATTATATCATTCAAGGTGGCTGCCGCAAGGCCCTCGAAAGAGCCTAGGCTCGGCTGTCAAGGCTCCGACCGCTCCTTGGTTCCGAATTTTCGGGACACAATCTCGCCGATGGTGGTGGTCGCGCTGGGTTTGGAGGCCCGGTACTGCTCCAGGGCGCGCCGCTCGCGTTCCGACGCCATCGCCTTCAGACTCAACCCGATGCGCCGCTCGCCCGATTTGAGCTTGATAATCTTGAACTCGTACTCCTGGCCGGCCTCGATAGCCCCACCGGCCTCCTCCCCCTCGGCCAGTTCTGAGATATGGCACAAACCTTCGACGCCGTCCTCCAGTTCCACAAACACACCGAAATTGGTTCGCCGCGACACCCGGCCGCGCACCACATCGCCCATGCGCACACGGCTACAATACTGCTGCCAGACATCGGGCTGCATCTGCTTCAGCCCCAGGCTCAGCCGCCGGTTGACGACGTCAACCTTCAACACCTTGACTTCGATCTCCTGGCCGCGCTGCAAAACCTCGGCCGGCCGTTTTACCCTCTTGCTCCACGTCATATCCGACAGATGCAGCAAGCCCTCGACACCGGGCTCGAGTTCCACGAAGGCTCCAAAGTCGGTCACATTGTGCACCCGCCCGCGCACGATGCTGCCCACCGGGTGGCGCGCGGCCACTTCCTGAAACGGGTCGGGTTCGGTCTGGCGGAGGCCGAGAGAGATCCGCTGTTCGGCGGGCTGGACATCGAGCACGACCACTTCGACCCCATCGCCCAGATTCACCACCTGATTGGGATGGCGCACACGTTGCGTCCACGACATTTCCGAGATGTGGATCAAGCCTTCGACGCCCGGTTCGAGCTCGACGAAGGCGCCATAGTCCACCAGGCTGATCACACGCCCGCGCACGCGTGTACCCAGGGGATACTTCTGCGGTACCTGTGTCCAGGGGTCGGGCTGGAGCTGCTTCAGCCCGAGCGAGATGCGCTGCTTGGCCCGGTCAAACTTCAGCACCTTCAGCGTCAACTCATCCCCCTCGCGGACCACCTCGGCGGGGTGGGTCAGGCGCCGCCAGGCCAGGTCGCTGATATGGAGCAGACCGTCCAGCCCACCGAGGTCGACAAACACCCCATAGTCGGTGAGGTTCTTCACCGTCCCTGTGACGATGCCACCTTCTTTCAACTCGCCTTCCAGCAGTTTCTTGCGGCGCTCCCGCTCTTCCTCCAGCAACAGGCGGCGGCTGATGACAATGTTGCTGCGGCGGCGGCTGAGGCGGAGGATGCGGGCGAAAATCTCGCGGCCGCGCAGGCCTTCCCAGTGGCGCACGGGGCGGAGGTCCACCTGCGAAGCCGGCAGAAAGGCTGGCACGGGACGGTGCAGGGGGCCAATGCCCGCCAGGTGCAGCTCCACGAGCAGGCCGCCCTTGGTGCGTTCTACCATGCGGGCACGCACTTTGCGTTGCTCGCGGTGCAGCCGCTCCAATTCATCCCAGACCCGCTGCTGCTCGGCGCGCTCGGCCGAGACTGGCAGATAGCCCTCGCGGATTTCATTGCTCTCGACCAGCACTTCGACGCGGTCACCGGGCGCGACCAGGGCGTTGCCCGCGCCATCGGTCAACTCCGCCAGCGGCACCAGGCCTTCACTCTTCAAGCCGAGGTCAACGACCACCCCGTCAGACGACACATTGACCACCGTCCCTGCGCGGATCTCTCCGGCGCTGGGCAGAACGTCCCCGCTGTACTGCTCGATGAGCTGTTCGAGGTCGGCGGCTTCTGGGTCGTCGAGCGCAGGCGCGGCGGGTCGCAACGGCGATTCTGGTGGCATCTTCGGCGACACGATTCTCTTCTCTAGGGGAGCTTCACAAGAGTTACGACTGCCGGAGAAAATTTCTCGCGGGGTGGAATGCGGTTTTGTCGTGAGGAGGTATCACACCTTCAGCCCCACCAGCAACGTCCCCTGCCCCCAGCTACCACGCCAGCCCGCACGGGCAGGCGCACTATAGCCAAAGGAGTAGGCCATGTCAACGCAGGGGCTGGTAGTCAGCCCTCTTGAAGCGCGCGCGAAAGTCGTCGGCCTGGATTTCAACCTTGCGGCACATCTCGTGGAGGCGCGAGCGCATGCGATAGCCGATGCGCTCGGCGAGCTCCTCCTCACGCATCACGTGGCCACGTCCTGCACGTTCCCGACGTGGGGTGGCAGATGTATCGGGTACATCGAGGTAGTTGGTGGTGATCAGCGTCGTGCGCTTGTGGCTGTAGCGCTGGTTGAGGATATAGCCGACCGTGTCCAAAACCCACAGCGAGGGTTTGATCGACCCCAGGTCGTCCAGCAACAGCACCGGCGCGTTCAGGATGGGTTCGAGCACCTGCATCTCGGTGGTCTGCGCGACGGGGTTGTAGCTGGCCTGGATTTGTTTCAACAATTCCTGGTAGTCGCAAAAGAGGCACTCAAAACCCTTCTCCAGCAGCCGGCGCAGAATCGCCACTGCCAGGTGGGTCTTCCCCACCCCAGACCTTCCCATGAACAGCAGCCCGGATTCCGCGTTCACGGGGTATTCTTCCGCGAATCGTTCTGCGAACAACTTTGCCTGCTGCACGCTTTTGTAGAAGTCCGGCTGCTCCCGGTAGATGATGGTGGCAAAACTGTGGAAGTCGCAGGACTGGTACTGCGGGGGGATGCGCGCCGCGTCGAGCAAGCGCTGCTGGCGTGCTCCGACCACACAGGAACAGCGCACCACGCGCCGCACCCCGGTTTCCTCCACCGGCTTCCAGCCCGTGCCGTCGCAGAGGGGACAGGTCTGTCCCGAAGCATCGGGATCGGGTAAACGGGTTTTTTCTGGCGCAGCCATCTGGCCGCCTGCCTGCCTGTCCGCAGGCAGGGTGCCCGCAGGATAGTCGAAGCGCGCGGGATTGACAACCCGCCGATTCACGCACACACAGGTAGGGCAAGGCCCCGAAGCTTCGGGGTGCCTTGCCGTAGAGGATTCGCCTCGTGGCAGGGGACCCTTCGACCCTGCAGAGCGGGGGGCAAGCAAACCCCTGCCCTACCTGAGAATAGCTTGGCAGCTATTTGGCCGCAGCCACCTTGGCTTCGGCGCGCACCTGGAAGCGCTTGTCGAGCTCTTTCAGCTTCTCAATCACGCCGGTGTACTCGAGTTCAGTCATCGGCAGCATGGCCGGCCCGGAGAAGCCCTGGCGGCGCATCTCAATCGACTTCTGGGCCACCTGGTCACGCACATGGTTCCAGAAGGGATGGGCAAAGGCGTCGACGGCTTCGGTGAGCTTGCCGCCCTGGATGCAGAAGCCCGCGCAGCTAATCACGGGTGGGCCGTCGAAGTAGCTGATGGTGGAGTTGAGCGGCACCGGCATGAGCGGCATCTGGTGGCTGCCGCGCATACAGCCGGCGACATAGTGGCCGATCGCGTACGGCGCCAGCACTTCCCCGGTGGCGGGGAAGTTCATCTGGGTGCGGACGAGCATGATGGGGTCGTCCTTGCCGGTGTAGCGGCCCGCGATGTTGTGCAGGCGCGAGGTGGCCACAGCCACCGCCTGCTCGCCCGTCGCCCGCGACCAGATCGACTCCACCACGAAGCGCTCGTTGTCGCGCAGCAGCGCCGCGATGTCGTAGATCTCCTCCGGGGCGTTCAACGCGATGATGCGGTCGCCTTCGGTGTAGTTGACGTCCATGATCACGAACTTGAAGCCTTGGGCCATCTTTGGCGACAGCATCAAGCCCGAACAGTTCATCACGTCGGCAAAGGCGAGATAGAGCGGCAGGCTGAAGGCGCCGGGGTCGGTCTTGTCGGCAGCAAAGAACAGGAAGGGCTCGCTCGGGCGCTCGTCGATTTCGAACTCGGCCACCGCCGGCCCCAGACCCCGGACGTTGCCCGAGAAGGCATCTTTCAACAAGTCCTGGCCGGCGCCGTAGAGCCCCTGCTCTTTGGCGACTTTCGTGCCCGCCTGGAAGGCGTCCCAAGCCAGCTTGTGGACCTGTTCGTCATCCAGGCCACGCCGATGCGTCATTAGAATCGCCACGTCGTCTCCGGTGTGGCTGATGTAGGTGTCAATGAGCAAGCCGTGGCTCTTGTTCTGCACATACTCCCGCACCCGCTCAATCAAGCGCTGCGAGGGCACCATATGGCCGCCCACCGAGCCCACGTCGGCCTTGATCGCCGTAACTGTAACCTTCATGGAAACCTCCCCTAGAAACTCCCTCTTAGTGATTCAGCAACATGGAAGAGGGAAACGCGCGTCCCACACAATCGCCTTGCCCGAGTAGTATACAGGGAACGCTCCGCTCCTGGCTAGCCCATGTGCTCGTCCACCCCATGAGTGACACTGTGCTGGCTGGCTCGCTGCGGCCGACCCCGGAGGAGGGAGGGTGTAGGAACCCGAGCCCGATAACTCGTTTATACGCAATGCGTTAGCAAAAATAAACTAGTTTCCCGCCATGTTTCTCTCATGTTTCTCCTCAACTTCCTTCCAGCCCTCCTTTCCCCGCCAGCCTAGCCGATTTCCTCCGGTCAGTCTAATAACCGTGAACATGATGAACACGATGAACTTTTTGAGAAACTTTCCCGAAATGGAACCGGCCCGGGGGCACTTAACAAAAATCACATCGAGCCCCCAGGCCTGTCCTGAGCGGAGTCGAAGGGCTCCTGCCTGGGGGAAGACGGGCCGCCGCCCCCGGGCCACACCCGCTAGTCACTGGTCGCCGGTCACGGGTCGGATTCAGGCTTTGGCTTTTTCCTTCCCTTTGGGGCTGGCGGGCGGGGCAAAGCGCGGCCCCACGCGCACCAGGGCGGTACGGAAGCGCTCCTGCTGGGCGCGGTCGCGCATCCGTTCGAGCTCGGCCTGCACGAATTCGCCGAACTCCTCCATCTCGGCCTGCATCTCGGCCATTTTGTCGCGCATATTCAGGATGACCTCGATGCCGGCCAGGTTGACGCCCAGGGCGCGCGTCAGGTTCAAGATGACTTCCAGGCGCTCCAAGTCTTCGTCGGTGTAGAGGCGGGTGTTGCCCTCCGAACGCGAGGGCATCAGCAGACCTTCGCGCTCGTAGAGGCGGAGCGTCTGGGGATGGAGCGCATACTTCTCGGCCACCGCACTGATCATATAGCCGACTTTGGCTGGCTTCTTTTTTCTCGCCATGGCGGCTGTTTTTCGTCCCCCCAGCTCGCTTAGCGGGCGGCGCGGGCGTAGATGTCGGCGCGCGGGTTTTCCCGCTCGAGCTTGGAGAAGTCGCGCAGCATCTGCTTTTGCCGCTCGTCCATCACCCGCGGGAGCATGATCCGGACTTCAACAATGTGGTCGCCGCGGCGGCCGCTGCGCGCCGACGGCGCCCCCTTCTCCCGCATCCGGAGCCGCTGGCCGCTCTGGGTGCCGGGCGGAACCTTCAGTGCCGAGCGGCCGTCCACGGTGGGGACCTCGATCCTGGCACCCAGAGCCGCCTCGCTGACGGTAATGGGGACCACGGTGAAGATGTCGTCACCCCGGCGCTCAAAGTAGTTGTGGGGCCGCACGCAGATGACGATGTAGAAGTCGCCCGCCGGGCCGCCCTGGGAGCCGGCGTTGCCCTTGCCCGCTACCCGCACCCGCGCGCCGTCGCTCACCCCCGCGGGAATGCGCACGTCGATCGTCTCCATGCGGCTGAGGCGCCCTTCGCCGCCACAGTGGCGGCAGATGGTGCGCGTGCGACCCTGGCCATGGCAGCGCGCGCAGGTCAACTCGAAGCGCATCCGACCTGTCTGCTGCTGGACGCGCCCCGAGCCGCCGCAGGCCGGGCAGGTGGCCGGGCTGCCGGTGGTGCCGGAGCCGCCGCAGCGCGAGCAGGCGTCGAGGCGCGAGACCCTGATCTTCTTCACCGTCCCGCGAATCGACTCCCAGAAACCAATCTCGATCCCGTATTCGAGGTCGCTGCCGCGCTCCGGGCCCGGGGGCTCTTCGCCGGCACCGCCGCCGCTGGCGAAGCGGGAGAAGAAGTCGGAAAAGATGTCGCGGAAGCTGGTGCCGCGGCCAGCACCAAAATCCGAGAAATCGAAGCCGGTAAAGTCAAAGCCCTCGGCCCGTATGGGGCCCCCGGGCGGAACCCGGTCGGAGTAGAAGCCGTACTGGTCGTAGACCTTGCGCTTCTTGGGGTCACCCAGGACATCATAGGCTTGCTGAATGCGCTTGAACTTCTCTTCGGCCGCCTTGTCGCCGGGGTTGACGTCGGGGTGGTGCTTGCGGGCCAGCCGCCGGTAAGCCTTGCGAATCTCCTCGACTGAGGCGTTCCGCTTAACGCCCAGGGTTTCGTAATAGTCGACTTTGGTGGCAGTAGGCATAGGGTTTATTGGTTGATTGGTCTATTGGTTGACTGGCTCGCGCGGGCGCTATTTTTCCGCTTTTGTAAGTAGCGTATGTAGCCGTTGAGGAGCTTCGCTCCGCTTTCCACACGAACCTCATAGCTCTTGAACTCTGGGGCCTTCAGGTAACCGTTGTCGGCAGCCACCTGCAAATGGTCTAACAGCTCGAACAGTGACCCGCGGGCCATTCGGCAGGCCTGGATCGTCTCCCGATAGTGAAAGCGGTCAAACCTTTCGGCAAGATTGGCTGTAGTCGAGCGCGCCGCCCGAATCATTTAGTCGCCCAACCGTTAGTAGTGTCCTAATTTCGTTCACCCCAGCGGCTCCCGCCGCTGGGCCCCGTGGCAGGAACCACGGGGTTGAACTTCTCCGCCTGCTGAGCCTGCTCGCGTGCCTACATCAGTGCTTTCTATCGCTGGTTTCTCGCCACTCACTCGGCATGCCTCTTGTTCGCCCTGTCCAACAGGCCATCAAAATCCTTGAGATAACTTTCGACATTGTTGTCGTGACAGATAACCCGCGCTCTAGCAGGCTGCTGCAAGAATTTGACCTCCTCTTGGGGGAACTTGACACTGAACACAGTCTCGTCCGGGAAGCACTGTATCCATGCCTGGTCCGGGTATTTATTTAGAGGAACTTCAACCTCGCATCCTCCGCCGGGAAGCTGCCGCACCGACATAGGATCGTCTATCCTCTTGATCTGTAGCGTTTCTATCGCCCACCCGCTAGTTGGGCTTTTTCTCATCGACGTCCACGTACTCGGCGTCGATGACCTCGCCTTCCTTGCCTTCCTTGCCCTCCTTGGCCTTGGCGTCACCCTTGCGGGCACCGGCGGGTTGTTCCTCGGCAGCGCGGGCGGCGCTGGCCTTCTGGTACATGGCCTCAGCCACGCGGTGGCTGGCCTGGGTCAGAGCGTCGTGGGCGGTGTTCAGGCGATCGAGGCCGCCCTCGTTCAGGGCCTTGCGGGCGTCGGCGAGCGCCGATTCGGTCTGCTGGATGTCGGCCTCGCCCAACTTCTCGCGGTTTTCCCGCAGCAGCTTCTCCACCGAGTACATGAGGGTGTCAAGGCGGTTGCGGGCCTCGGCTTCTGAGAAGCGCCGCCGGTCCTCCTCGGCGTGGGCTTCGGCATCTTTCTGCATCTGCTCGACCTCTTCTTTCGCCAGGCCGGAGGAAGCCGTGATGGTGATCTTCTGTTCGCGGTTGGTAGCCAGGTCTTTGGCCGAGACGTTGAGGATGCCGTTGGCGTCGATGTCGAAGGTCACTTCCACCTGGGGGACGCCCCGCGGGGCTGAGGGGATGCCAACCAGGTGGAACTTGCCGAGGGTGCGGTTGCCATGCGCCATCGGCCGCTCACCTTGCAGCACGTGAATCTCGACCGAGGTCTGGTTGTCGGAAGCGGTCGAGAAGATTTCGCTCTTGCGGGTGGGGATGGTGGTGTTGCGGGGGATGAGGGGGGTAGCGACGCTGCCCAGCGTCTCGATGCCGAGCGTGAGTGGGGTGACGTCGAGCAGCAGCACGTCTTTGACCTCGCCCCCCAGCACGCCTGCCTGCACGGCCGCGCCCACGGCGACGACTTCGTCCGGGTTGACGCCCTTGTGGGGGTCTTTAGCGAACAGCTCGCGCACAATCTGCTGCACGCGAGGGATGCGCGTCGAGCCGCCCACCAGCACCACCTCCTGGATCTGCTCGGGCTTCAGGGCGGCATCTTCCAGCGCCTGCTTGCAGGGGCCGGCGGTGCGCTGGAGAATGTGCTCCATCAACTGCTCGAGCTTCGAGCGGGTGAGCTTCATTTGCAGGTGCTTGGGGCCGGTCTGGTCGGCGGTGACGAAGGGGAGGTTGATTTCGGTTTCGGCGAGCTGCGAGAGTTCGCACTTGGCTTTCTCGGCAGCTTCCTTGAGCCGCTGCAACGCCATGCGATCCTTGGAGAGGTCAATGCCCTGGTCCTTCCTGAACTCGCTGACAATCCAGTCGATGACGGCCTGGTCGATGTCATCGCCGCCCAGGTGAGTGTCGCCGCTGGTGGCCTTGACCTCGACGACCCCCTCGCTCACTTCCAGGATGGAGATGTCGAAGGTGCCACCGCCGAAATCGTAGACCGCGATGACTTCGTCCTTCTTGCGATCGAGCCCATAGGCGAGGGCGGCGGCGGTAGGCTCGTTGATGATGCGCACGACTTCCAGGCCGGCGACCTGGCCAGCGTCCTTGGTGGCTTGGCGCTGGCTGTCGTTGAAGTAGGCGGGCGTGGTGATCACCGCCTTCTCGACTTTCTCGCCCAGGTAGTCCTCGGCGGCCTGGCGGAGCTTCTGGAGAATCATGGCCGAGATTTCCGGCGGCGAGTACTGCTTGTTCATCACCTCGACGCGGGCATCGCCGTTGGCCGCGCGGACGACTTTGAAGGGGACCATCTTGATTTCTGTGTCCACCTCGTTGTAGCGGCGGCCCATAAAGCGCTTGATGGAATAGACGGTGTTATCGGGGTTGGTCACGGCCTGGCGCTTGGCCACCTGGCCCACCAGCCGCTCGCCGGACTTGGTGAAGCCCACGACCGAGGGGGTCAGGCGGCTTCCTTCTTGATTAGAGATAATAGTCGGCTCGCCCGCCGTCATTACCGCGACGACAGAATTGGTGGTGCCGAGGTCAATTCCGATGATTTTAGGCATTGTGGCAATCTCCCGTAATCTATTGCAAAAACACGAGTTACTCTAAACTCCTCGCACTCGATATTAGCGAGCAGCTATGATACTATCTGAGCCTATCTTTGTCAAGAGCCTGGTTCTTTACAAACTCTACGCAAAGCGGCAAAATCGGACTCACGAGGTGGTGGGGCTATGGCAGCCACTCAGGTCAGCATCCGGCGAAAGGAATTTGTGCCCGCCTATGTAAGAACGTATCAATCGGGTGAGCTGGAGCGGCGGGTGGAGCGGGCGCTGGCACTGCTGGCCGATTGCACCCTCTGTCCGCGCGACTGCCACGTCAATCGGCTGGAGAACCGCTTTGCCGTCTGCAAGACGGGCCGCTATGCCGTCGTCAGCAGCCACTTCCCTCACTTCGGCGAAGAAGACTGCCTGCGGGGCAGCCGGGGGTCGGGCACCATCTTTTTCTCTTGGTGCAACCTGCGCTGTGTCTTCTGCCAGAACTACGACATCAGTTGGGAAGGCGCGGGGCGCGGGGTGAAGCCGGAAGAGCTGGCGGGAATGATGCTGGAGCTGCAGGCACGCCGCTGCCACAACATCAACTTCGTCACCCCCGAGCACGTGGTGCCGCAGATTCTGGAGGCGCTGCCACAGGCGATCCGCGGGGGCCTGCGGTTGCCGCTGGTGTACAACACCAGCGCCTACGATTCGCTCGACTCGATCGAGTTGATGGATGGCGTGGTGGACATCTACATGCCCGACTTCAAGTTCTGGGACCCGGAGATGGCGCGCCACTACGCGAAGGTACGCAACTACCCCGAGGCCGCGCGGCGCGCCATCAAAGCCATGCACCGCCAGGTGGGTGACCTGGTGGTGGACGAGAACGGGCTGGCGCTGCGGGGAGTGCTGCTTCGCCACCTGGTCATGCCGGGCGGGATTGCGGGGACGCGAGAGATTATGGCGTGGGTGGCGCGCGAGCTGGGGCCGAATACCTACGTCAACGTGATGGCGCAATACTATCCCGCGGGGAAGGTGTCGGGCAGCGAGTACGCCGAGATCAACCGCCGCATCAGGCCCGCGGAGTTCGAGGCAGCCCTGGCGGCGGCGCGTGCGGCCGGGCTCACGCGGCTCGACCCGCGCTTCCCCGCCCGCTACGGCCGCGAAGTCCTTGCCTGAGCCTCCTGCCGCAAGCAGGCTTGCCAGAGTGATGTGAAGACATGCGCGAGACGTCTTCAATCCAGCCAAAACCTGATGGCCTGCCCACTCCAGAGGTCGGCGCCTGGGCCGAAACGAAGTACAGATTGGTGGCCCTTTATGACCGGCTTTTTTCGACAGGGATGAAAGCAAAGTGGGACACACGGGTCTACGTTGATCTTTATGCCGGAGCGGGATACGCGCAAATTAGAGGAACAAACCGCATCATCCATGGCTCACCATTATTGGCACTCGATGTGCCCGACCCATTTGACAAGTACATTTTTTGTGAAGCCAATAGTGCCTTTCTTCAAGCGTTGGAATACCGTATTGCTCGCCTCTTTTCGGGTGCCAATGTGCAATTGATTCTTGGAGATTGCAATGACAAGATTGATGAAATGCATGCAGCCATTCCAAAGTCCTCCAAGAGGCACACAGTTCTTTCATTTTGCTTCGTCGATCCATTCAACATCGGCATCAAGTTTGCAACCGTTCGTAAACTTGCATCTCACCGGATGGATTTTCTTGTGTTACTTGCTCTTTACATGGATGCGAACCGCAACGTGGCGCACTATACAAGCCCGGAAAACTCCAAAGTGGATGAGTTTCTTGGGACTAACGCCTGGAGGCAGCGCTGGCAAGATGAACAACGTAAGGGAACTGACTTCCCTCCCTTTCTTGCCCAAGAGTATGCTAGGCAAATGGAAGCTCTAGGATACTTGCCTAGGCCAATGTACGAGATGAAAGAAGTACGATCTGATGAAAAGAACTTGCCGCTCTACCATCTGGCCCTCTTCTCAA
>JBHIAG010000029.1:0-21723 GCA_046758465.1 Terriglobia bacterium
TGGGTACCCGAGTCAAGATCAACCAGGATGTGGTGACCTGGGACACCCTGGGGCCGCGCCTGAATGAGATTTTCAAGACCCGGGCCGAAAAAATCGCCTTCGTCAAGGGCGAGGATAACCTCAAGTTCCAAGATGCCGCCCGCGCCATCGACATTGCCAAGGGTGCCGGGCTGGAGAAGATCGGGCTGATCACCGCCAAGATGGAGGCGGGTGAATAAGACGTAGGCCTGCCCCAGGCGGTTCGGGGCTTCGGCAGGCCAGGGGGAAGGAATCGCTCTATGCCACGTTGGCGCCTGACGGCTGTGGCGCTGTCGCTCGCGCTCGCCCTGCTAACTCTCGCGGGCTGCAACAAATTGAAGGCCCGCGATCAACTCAACAAAGGTGTGCGGGCTTACAAGGCCGCCCAATTCGACACCGCCATCGAACACTTCCAGCGGGCCATCAAACTCGACCCGCAACTGATCAACGCCCGCGTCTACCTGGCCGTCGCCTACGCCAGCCAATTCATCCCGGGCTCCCCCGCGGAAGAAAACAAGCGCCTGGGGAAGACCGCCATCCAGGCCTTCGAAGAGGTGCTCGAAGTCGACCCCACCAACGTGGACAGCACCGCCTGGATCGCCGGCCTCTACTTTGGCCTGGAAGAGTTTGACAAGGCCAAGGAGTATCGCCGCCGCCTGATCGAGTTGGATTCTGACAACCCCGAGCATCCCTACATGGTCGCGGTCATCAACTGGACCCTCACCTACCCCGTGCGGCAAGAACTGCGCAATCGCCTTCGCCTGACCGATCCCGTACAACCTCTGCCGCGGCGGCAACGGGAAGCCCTGGCGATCCAGAACAGCGCTCTGGTCGAAGAAGGCATTGAGATGCTCCAGAAGGCCCTCGAGATCAAGCCCGACTACGCCGATGCCATGGTTTACCTGAACCTGCTCTACCGCGAAAAGGCCGACCTCGTCGCCGACGGCGACGAGCGAGAACAACTGCTGCAGCAAGCCGACGAACTCGCCGAACGTGCGCAGCAACTCAAACAGCAGCCCGCTACGCCCGCGGCGGCCCGCTAGACCCTCCGGCAGCCGGTAGGCCTCCCAACGACAAGCTGGCTTTCTGTTAGAATAGAATCCGTGCCCGAAAAGCACGGCGGGCTGGTTTTTTTGGAGGGAGCCAGCGATGCGCGCATCCGAATCCACAGTGCCTGACCGAACCAGCCAGCTGGTGCATCCGCGTTTCGCGGAGTTGGCCGAGAAAGTCCAGCAGTACCGTCCCCACGATGACCCCGCGCGGCTGCGGCACGCCTACGAATTTTCTGCCCGTGAACACGCCCGCCAAACACGCGCCTCCGGTGAGGCCTTCCTGTCGCATCCGCTGGCCGTGGCGGAGCTGCTGGCCGAGCTGCGGCTCGACGGTACCGCGCTCTGCGCCGCGCTCCTGCACGACATCGTCGAGGATACTCGCGTCAGCTTGGAGACGATTGCGGCCGAGTTCGGCGCCGACGTTGCCCGGCTCGTGGCCGGCGTCACCAAACTCAGCCGCCTCGACTTCTCCACCCACGAGGCCCGCCGGGCGGAAAGCCTGCGCAAGATGCTGCTGGCGATGACCGACGACGTGCGCGTCGTGGTCATCAAGCTCGCCGACCGCCTCCACAACATGCGCACCCTCGGGTTTCTCCCCCCGGAAAAGCGCCAGCGCATCGCCCGTGAAACCCTCGAGATTTACGCCCCCATTGCGCACCGGCTCGGGATGGGGAAAATCCGCGGCGAACTCGAAGCGCTCGCCTTCCAGGCGCTGGACCCGGAGCGCTGCCAGCAACTCCAGCAGCGACTCGAAGGCCAGCGCCGCCTGAATGAAAGCTTCCTCGAAACCGTGCGCAACGCGCTGGCGGCGGAACTCAACAACAATCGCATCCCGGGTCGGGTCGAAGGCCGCATCAAACGGCCCTATTCCATCCACCAGAAGCTCACCCGGCAAAACCTGACCCTGGATCAACTCTACGATTTGCTCGCCCTGCGGGTCATCACCGACTCGGTCAAAAATTGCTACGCCGCGCTCGGCGTGGTGCACCAGCTCTGGCGTCCCGTGCCCGGCCGCTTCAAAGACTACATCGCGATGCCCAGCCCCAACTTCTATCAATCGCTCCACTCCTCGGTGCTCCACCAGGGGCAGCCCTTCGAAGTACAAATCCGCACCGAGTCGATGCACCGCGTCGCCGAAGAAGGCATCGCCGCCCACTGGAAGTACAAGGATGCCGGCGACACCACCCCCAGCGACGACCAGCACATCGCTTGGCTGCGCCACCTCCTCGAGTGGGCCAAAGAAATCGAAGAGCCGAGCGAATTCCTCTCCACGCTCAAGCTCGACCTCTATCCCGAAGAGGTCTACACCTTCACCCCCAAGGGCAAGGTCATTGTGCTGCCGCGGGAGGCCACACCCGTCGATTTCGGCTACGCCATCCACACCGAAGTGGGCCATGGCTGCGTCGGCGCCAGGGTCAACGGGCGCCTGGTGCCACTGCGCACTCCTCTCGCGAACGGCGACATCGTGGAAATCCTCACGCAGCCCGGGCATACGCCCAGCCGCGACTGGCTGAGCTTCATTCGCACCTCGTATGCGCGGAACAAAATCAAGCATTGGCTCAACGTCCGCGAGCGCCAGCAGGCGACCGAGCTGGGCCGCCGTCTGCTGGAGAAGGAGGCCCGCCGCGCGGGTGTGAATCTGAAGAAGATTGCTGACGAGGCCTGGTTGCGGGTGGCCCAACAGCACAGCGCCGCGAAGCGTGACCAACTCTACGCCCGCATCGGCTACGGCAAGTTCGCACCGCGGCAGATTCTGGCCAAGCTCGCGCCCGAACGCTTCGCCGAAGCCCCGCGCGGCTCGACCGCGCTCAGGGCCCTGGGCCGGACGGTGCGCCGCCTCTTTCGCCTGCGCGGCGATGCGATGGCCCTGGGCGAACAGGAACTACTCATGCACCGGGCACGCTGCTGCAACCCGATCCGCGGCGAGCCCGTCATCGGCTACATCACCCGCGGCCGCGGCATCGCCGTCCACGCCCACACCTGCCCCAACGTCCAGAACCTGCTCTACGCCGCGGAGCGCCGCATCGAAGTCGAGTGGGCTCCCGGAAGAGATGAAAACTATCCCGTTCGGTTGCTCATCCGCGCCAGTGACCGTCCCGGGCTGCTCAAAGAGCTGACCACCGTCATCGCTGACCACAAATCCAACATCTGCAACGCGGAAGCTCACAGCAAAGCCGACGGCTCGGCGCAGGTCGAACTCACCTTTGACGTCACCGGGATGCCGCAGCTGGAGCAGATTGCGGCGGAGTTGAAAACAGTGCGCGGCGTCGCCAACGTCACCCGCTTGCTTCGCCTCTAATTCGGTGCCAACGGCAACTTTTGGCCTCGCCCTGCTGCTTGCGCTCGGGCCGGCGCCTCGCTTTTTCGCGGTCAACGCGGTTGAGCTTGATGTCCGCCTCGAACCGGCCGACGCCCAGCTCGCGGCTAAGGCCAGCCTCGCTTTGGTCTCCCGCCGCGTGCGGCCAATCCACACCTTGGTGCTTGTGTTCCCGGCTCCGTTTCACGATCGGGCGCGCATCCGGACGGTCTGGGACGAAACCGGCTTGCTCGCCTGGCACACAGAACCGGCCAAAGACGCTCTCCTCATCCACGTCACCTTCGCAAGCCCGCTCGCCCCGTTGGCCCGGCGCACCGTGGTGGTCAGCTTTGAACTGGACTTCGCCGGACTGGACTCGACAGCGCCAGCCCACCTGTCCGACCAGGAGGCCCGGCTCGAATCCAGCGGCTGGTACCCACTGCCCGAGAGCGCCGCGGCCGACAGGCTCCGGCGACTCCGGTTGGACGTGCGTCTGCCGCGGACTTGGCGGGTTGAGCGCTCGGGCCCGATCAAACACCTCCGCACCGGCATCCAGTTCGCCGAATACGAGTTGAAGCGGAAGAACATTCCCGCCGGGAGGCTTTTGTTCCGCGCCTACGCGGAGTAAACTGTGCGGCTCCCAAAACGCTTCCCGAGGAGGGGCGTGATGAAAAAGAGCATCGTTACTCCGCAAGCACCCAAGCCCATCGGCCCCTACACCCAAGCGATAGCAGCCAACGGCTTCCTCTTCCTTTCCGGCCAGGTTGCGCTCGACCCCGCCACGAACAACATGGTAGCCGGCGACATCAGCGCACAGACCGAGCGCGTGCTGAAGAACTTGGAAGCCATCCTGTGGGAGGCGGGCTCGTCGCTGCGGCGGGTGGTGAAGACCACAGTCTTTCTTGCCGACTTCACTGACTTCGCGGCGATGAACGAAGTCTATGCGCGCTTCTTCCCCGAAGATCCACCCGCGCGTTCCACGGTGGAGTGCAAGCAACTCCCCCGCGGCGCCCGAGTGGAAATCGATGCGATCGCCCTGCTTAGTTAGGGGAAAGCGAGAGCCAGGCGGGTCGTTCCGATCAAGTAGCGGGCAGGCGGGTGCGGCCGCTGCGAATACAGGCCGTGCACACCCGCATCCGTTTTCGGACCCCGCCGATCCGCACCCGTACGCGCCGCAGGTTGACGTTCCACCGCCGCCGGGTCACGTTGTGCGCATGCGAGATGCGGTTGCCGCTGAGCGGCCCTTTGCCGCAGATTTCACAGCGTTGTGCCATCAGTCATGCTCTCAGGAGAAACTCTGCGCCTGAGCGGAACCTGCAGTATAGCAGAGCGCCCGCCGCGTGTAACCTCCAGTTTGCAGCCCTGGGTGCAGCCGACTAGAATAGCGGCTACGATGTGCACAGGCGTGGCAAAAGCCGCCGGGCTCGCTTTTCTCCTCCTCTTGGGCTGCCGCAGCGTCCCGGAGCCTCCGGAAGGCGAGGTTTGGGCGCTTGTCAACGGCAAGCCGATCAAGCGTGCAGAGGTGGAACGGAAATTCCGCCGCGAGCTGGCCGGGCTGCCGACCCCGCCGACCGAGGCGGAAGCCCTGAGCCACAAACTGCGCTTGCTCGGCGAACTCATCCAGCAGGAGATTCTGCTGCAGAAGGCAGCCCAGCGCGGCACGCTGGCCAGCGACAGTGAGGTAGAAGCTGCCCTCAGCGAGTTGCATGCTCCTTACACCGACCCGGAGTTCCAGCGGCAACTGGAAATCCGTGGCCTGACTCTGGCGGAGTTGCGGGAAGAGCTGCGGCGGCAGTTGAGTGTCCGCAAACTACTCGCACAGGAACTCGCGGCGCGCATCGAGGTCAGCGACGCCGAGGTCACGGCCTACTACCAGGCGCACCAAGAGGAGTTTCGCCACCCGGAAGTCGTCTACCACGTGGCACACATCCTGGTGACGCCGCGCGCGGAGTCCGAGGTTCGCAATCTCAGCGGCGACGACGCCGCGGGCGAAGCGCAGGCGCGACGCAAGATCGAGCAACTCCTCAGTCGCCTGCGCGCAGGAGAGGATTTCGCCGAGCTGGCGCGCAACGTTTCCGAAGACCCCAACAGCGCCTTGGCGGGCGGCGACCTGGGCTTCTTCCCCGAATCGGCGCTCGAGCAGAGCGAGCCGGAGCTGCGCCGCACGGTGCGGGCATTGGCGGCGGGGTCAACCTCGGGTGTGGTGCGCACCCGCAACGGCTATCACCTGGTCAAGCTACTCGCCCGGCAGCCGGCGGGCCAGCGCGACCTGTCCGAACCGGAAGTGCAGGAATCTGTGCGTACCTACCTGCGCGCAAAGAAGCAGGCCCTGCTGGAAGCAGCCTACCTGGAAGCGGTGCGCAACCAAGCCCACGTGGTCAACTACCTGGCCCGTCAAGTCCTCGAATCGGGCCGTGCCCTGCCCTAGCGCCGCCCCAGACGCCGGGCCTCCCGTAGTGCCTCCGGCGCATTCGGTATCGACTCCCGCTAGCGCTGAACGAGAGAGTCTTTTTCGCCGGGGCGGAGCGTGCCGTACTCGCTGGTGTAGCTCAATTGGACGTCGTAGTACTTGCCGTGTTCGAGCGAATAGACCTCGCAGGTGTCAAACGGGCGCGAGTAGATGTGGATGCTCACCGCGCGCTCGCTGTATTCGGGGCGGTTGCACACCTGATGGACGGGTTCGTCCGGGTCGACCGCCAGCGGGGCGCTCGGGGTGATGAGCAGCGTCTCGCTCGGCTCTAACCGGCAGGTCCCGCGCTGAGGGTCGCGGTCGCGCACGCGGTAGTTTTGATTTTCGAGCTTGCCGATGGCCGCCGCCATCCAACAGTGTTGGTCGCGGTGGTTGTGGATGCGGCTCACCTGCCCCACCTCCCAGCAGATGGCCAACACCTCGAAGAGCTCGTTCTTGAACACCAGATTGCGGGTATAGTTCGCGCGGCTGAAGTAGAGGTAGGGCGGGAGCGAGGCAGGCTCGATCCGGCGCGCCGCGATGTAGTCGTAGACCGTCTGCGGATCAAAGTGCGTGGCGGGAATCTGCTCGAGCCCACGAACGAACTCCTGGATGGTCACAGCCTGCGTTTTCACCGGCTCCATCACGTACCTCCCTGTCTAGGTGACAACCACAAGCGTCTGCCCGTGCTCTACGGCATCCCCGGCCGCGACCAATACCCGCTCCACCACGCCGGGCCTCGGTGCGGGAATTTCATTCTGCATCTTCATCGCCTCGACCACCAACAAGCCCTGCCTGGCTTCGACACGCTGCCCGGCTGCGACCAGCACCGCGATCACCTTGCCGGCCATCGGCGCCTGCACTTCCTGCCGGCCTTCAGCCGCAAGCGCAGTACCTCGCCGTCGCCAGCGGCGCGGGTCAGCTACCGTCGCCACCAGCTCCGTGCCGCGGCTGTGAACGCGGTAGTGGTCGTCCGCACGCTCCACCTGGACTTCAAAGGCCTGCCCGCCCCGTCCGTAGGGATGGGGCCCGCCGACCAAGATCGAGAAGACGTTGGGGCGCACCTCCACGATGTCGGCCTCGAGCGGCCGTGCGTCGAGCCGACATTCCCAGCCCTCGGCACGGCGTCGGAGCTCCACTCGGTGCGTGCGGCCTGCAATCGTTACCTCGAAATACATCAACTGGTTCGCGGGCGGGGTGTGCGGTCGAGCAGGCGCTGGCGTCCTTCGAGCTTCCAGCGGCTCGTCCCGCTCTGCGGAATCGCCTGCCGCGCACCATTCTGCGTAGCCCCTGCCAATTCGGCGAGGGCGGCGGCTGCCACGGCAACCTCGCGCAGGGGTTCGGCTACCGCGCCGGCCGGTTGCGCGGCGAGCATCCGGTCGATCAACTCCGTATCCAGCGCGCCCGCCAGGAATTCCGGCTGCTCGACCAGGCGGCGGAAAAATGGCAGGTTCGTGCGGAGGCCGCCGATGAAATATTCCTCCAGCGCCCGCCGCAGCCGCGCGAGAGCTTCAGCGCGGTCGCTGCCCCAGCAGATGAGCTTGGCCAGCAGCGGGTCGTAGTGGACCGGCACCTCCCAGCCTTCATAGACGTAACCGTCAATCCGCACGCCAGGACCCGAGGGCCGCTCGAGGCGCGTGATCGTTCCCGGCGAAGGGAAAAAATTGTTTTCCGGGTCTTCGGCATAGACGCGACACTCGATGGCGGCCCCGCGCCAGCCGACCTCCGGCTGGCCGAAGCCGAGCGGCTCGCCCGCAGCAATCCGAAGCTGCCACTTGACCAAGTCAAGCCCCGTGACCTGCTCGGTCACCGGATGTTCCACCTGTAAGCGCGTGTTCATCTCAAGGAAGCAGAAGCGCCAGCCCTGTGCACTCTTCGGATCTCTCTGGACGAGAAATTCCACTGTCCCGGCGTTCGTATAGCCGGCTGCACGCGCGATCTTCACCGCCGCCTCGCCCATCCGCACGCGCAGCTCGGGCGCCTCCAGCATGACCGGCGAGGGCGACTCTTCGACCACTTTCTGGTGCCGCCGCTGCAAGGAGCACTCGCGCTCGCCCAGATGCAGGATGTGGCCGTGCTGGTCGGCGAGAATCTGGATTTCGACGTGGCGCGACCGCTCCAGATATTTTTCCATGTAGAGCGAGGGATCGCCGAAGGCGTTTTGCGCCTCGGACTGCGCGTCGCGCCACGCTCCGGGCAACGCCCCCCGCGCGCGCACCAGCCGCATCCCCTTGCCGCCGCCGCCGGCGATCGCTTTCAGCACTACCGGGTAGCCATACTCGGCCGCGCGCGCCTCGGCCTCCGCCAGCGAGGCGAGCGGCGCGCGTGTCCCCGGCACTACCGGCACGCCCGCGCGTTCGGCGGCCTGCCGGGACTGGGTCTTGCTGCCCATCAGTTCCATCGCTTCGGCGGGCGGGCCGATAAAGACAATACCCGTGCCGCGGCAGGCGCGCTCGAGCGCGGGATTTTCCGCCAGGAAACCGTAGCCTGGGTGGAGCGCCTCGGCATGGCTGCGCTGGGCGACGTCCATCAACTTGTCGATGCGCAGGTAGCTCTCGGTCGCCGCTGCGGGGCCGATGGGATAGGCTTCGTCGGCCATGCGCACATGCAGCGCCGCGCGATCCACGTCCGAATAGACCGCCACCGCGCGCACCCCTAACTCACGGCAGGCACGGATGATGCGGACAGCGATTTCACCCCGGTTGGCAATCAGAATTTTCTTGAACATCACACCCATCCCGATCCCGAATCCCGATGCTTCGGGATCGGGATTCGGGACGCGAGCGATTCTAACACAGCGCCGCTGCCAGAGGCGCTACAGCAGCAGACCCCAATGGTGTGTGCATGGCGGTGGATCGCGTACTTATCGGGGAGGACGGCGTCGCACTGGCGCGGCAAGTGCGCTTGCCTGCCACACCCCAAACCAGCACCCACCCTGACCAGGCCGGAGCCTTGTTTCTTCGGTGGGATAGTGCTGGGTAGCGGCGAGGAACCTGTTTGGGGTGTAGCTTAGATTCCTCGCCGGCCTCTCTGCCGTAACCTCTTCGGTAGGGCACGGCTTCAGCCATGCCGTCACGCAACAAAAAACATAGGGAGGCTTTAGCCCCTGAGGCTGTTTTGGCAGGTCGCGGTTTCAACCGCGACATTACAATGCTGAAAAATCAATCTACCTTGCTGCCGCAGGCCGTTGCGCAGTCCGAATGGACGGAGCAACAACTCCTTTCAGGATGTCACTGCGGTCTGGCGACCTCCGCGACAGCCTACGGCAGTGAGGTAGGAAATTCGAACCAGACCCATAAATGTCGGAGCTGAAGCCCCGACCCGCCAAAAAGGGTTGCTAGACTGCTCCGCTCCCCGGTCGCGGGCCGCCTCTTACAGTGGGATGTTGCCATGCTGCTGAGGTGGGTTGGTGTTCCGCCCAAGGCGGATATTTGCTCTGGCCACAACACCAAGCGTCCGGAACAGCAGATTCCTCGGAATAACAGGGTGGAGCGGCCGTCGCCGCAACGCACTAGAGAGGAATGTTGCCGTGTTTCTTGGGTGGGTTGGTGTCGCGTTTGTTTTCGAGCATGTGGAGGGCGGCGATGAGTTTGGGCCGGGTGAGTTTGGGTTCGATGACGGCGTCAATCCAGCCGCGCTCGGCGGCAATCCAGGGATTGGCGAAGTGCTCGCGGAACTCCTCGACCTTACGGGCCCGCTCGGCGTCGCGGTCTTTCGCCGCCGCTAGCTCGCGTCGATAGGCGATGTTGACCGCACCTTCCGGGCCCATCACCGCAATCTCGGCCGTGGGCCAGGCGTAGTTGACGTCGGTGCGAATGTGCTTGGAGGCCATGACGCAATAGGCCCCGCCGTAGGCCTTGCGCGTGATGACGGTTATCTTCGGCACGGTGGCTTCGGCAAAGGCGTAAAGCAGCTTGGCGCCGTGGCGGATGATGCCGCCGAATTCCTGCTGCGTGCCGGGAAGAAACCCGGGCACGTCCTCGAAGGTGATGAGCGGAATGTTGAAGCAGTCGCAGAAGCGAACGAAGCGCGCCCCCTTGTCCGAGGCGTTGATGTCCAGCACGCCCGCCAGCACCGCCGGCTGGTTGGCGACGATGCCCACCGGTTGGCCCGCCAGCCGGGCAAAGCCCACGACGATGTTCTTGGCGAAGTGCTCCTGCACCTCGAAGAAGTAGCTGTCGTCTACCACCAGCCGGATGACTTCCTTGATGTCATAGGGCTGCAGCGGGTCGGCGGGCACGATACTGTTGAGCCGCTCTTCGGCGCGCTCGGCGGGATCGCTGACGGGCTGCCGCGGCGGGTCGTCAGTGTTGTTCGCGGGCAGGAAGGAGACGAGCTCGCGAATCATCGCCAGGCACTCGGCGTCGTTGTTGGCGATGAAGTGGGCGACACCGCTAGTGGTATTGTGCGTAAGCGGCCCGCCCAGCTCCTCTTTCGTCACTTCCTCGTGCGTCACCGTCTTGATGACGTCCGGCCCGGTGACGAACATGTAGCTGGTGTCTTTGGTCATGAAGATGAAGTCGGTGATGGCGGGCGAATACACCGCGCCACCGGCACAGGGGCCCATGATGGCGGAAATCTGCGGGATGACACCGCTGGCCAGCGTGTTGCGGAGAAAGACGTCCGCATAGCCCTTGAGCGACATCACGCCTTCCTGGATGCGCGCGCCGCCCGAATCGTTCAACCCGATGATGGGGGCGCCGTTGCGCATCGCCAGATCCATCACCTTGCAGATTTTCTCCGCGTTCGCCTCGCTCAGCGAACCGCCAAACACGGTGAAGTCCTGGGCAAAGACGTAGACCAGGCGGCCCTCAATGCGGCCGTAGCCGGAGACGATGGCGTCGCCCGGCAGCCGCTGCTTCTCCATGTCGAATTCGGCGCAGCGGTGGACGACGAACTTATCGAGCTCTTCGAACGTGTCGGGGTCGAGCAGCAGGTCAACCCGTTCCCGGGTGCTCAGCTTGCCGGCCTCGTGCTGGCGCTTCTGCCGCTCCGGCCCGCCGCCTTGCTCGGCGGTTCGGTCGCGCCGCCGCAGCTCCTCCAAACGCGCCTCGGTTTGCTCTTGTGTGCGCTTTTGTTGTGGGCTCATGTACTTTGTACTTGGTACCTTGTACTTTGTACCTTGTACCTGGCAACGAGTGCAAGGTGTACAGGTGTACAGTACCGAGTACAGGGTACGGCCTACAGCCCGCTCCAACCTTCGCTCTGAACCCCAACGCCGAGCCCGGTGGTACCCGCCACCGGGTGGCCCTCTAAGCGAGGACTGCACCAGGCCTACAGCCCGCTCCAACCTTCGCAGAGGATGATGGAGTTCGAGGGGTTCTTGGGGTCGTACTTGACGCTGACAGGCTGGCCGGAGGCGATGCGGCGCAGGTCGAGGGCCGCGGCTTCAGCCCCGAGGAAGGTAATGTCCTGGGCGGCCTCGTACTCCACGCCGCGCACCCGGTAGCGATACATGATCAGATGCGCCGGTCCGTCGGGGTCAATGCCCGCGGCGGAGTCGAGCAGTTCGATCACACGGCCGTCGGCCAGGCGCCCGATGCGGTTGACGTGGCAGCGGCGGTAACGCTCCAGTTCGACCGGGTCTTTCCGCCGCGACTTCCACCACAGATAGAGCCAGAGCCCGAAGAGGAGAAGGGCTGTGCCCGCCAGTGCGTAGCTCAGCAGCCGGAGCGACCCGGTCACTTCCTGCCTGTCTTGACCTCGGCCGGGAGGATGTCGCCGAGCACGGCGCGTGCTTTCTCCCAGTCTTTGATGAAGGCGTCGAGGCCGCGGTCGGTGAGTGGGTGCTTGAAGAGCTGTTCGAAGACTTTGTAGGGCATGGTGGCGATGTCGGCGCCCAACTTGGCGACTTCCACCACGTGCATCGGGTGGCGCAGGCTGGCAGCCAGCACCTGAGTCTCAAACTTGTAGGGCCGATAGACCTCGATGATGTCGCGCAACAGCTTCAGGCCGTCGCTGCCGATGTCGTCCACCCGACCCAGGAACGGGCTGACGAAGTAGGCACCCGCCTTGGCCACCAGCAACGCCTGCGCCGGACTGAAGACCAGTGTGACGTTGATGCGAATGCCTTCGCGCCGCAGCACCTTGATGGCCTTGAAGCCCTCCGGCACCATCGGAATCTTGACCACGATGTTGGGGTGCAGCGCAGCGAGTTCACGCCCCTCGGCGATCATCCCGTCGGCATCGGTCGCCACCACCTCGCCGTTGACAACCTCCACCAGCGAGCACATCTCCAGCAAGGCCTCGCGGAACGCTTTGCCCTCTTTGGCCAACAGGGTGGGATTGGTGGTGACGCCGTCAACTACACCCAGCGCCGACGCCCGGCGAATCTCCTCCACATTGCCCGTGTCCAGGAAAAACTTCATTTTCCTCCTCCTTGCCAAGCGCGTCGGCTGGCCCCGTCGCCCGGCTCCAGGGTCATCACGGAAGCGACAAAACCTATTATAGCATCGAGCGGGAAAATCATCTCCCGGCTACGTCGTGCCCTAATTTCACGCCGACCCCCCAGGCTTGTCCTGAGCCCCGAAGCTTCGGGGTCGAAGGGCACCTGCCTGGGGGACAGCTTGCTACAAACCGCTGACTGCAGGCGCGCTGTCGCCGCGCACCGTTAACGCGCGTCTCAACGATTAGATACGCAGGGTCAAGCTCGGTCGCAATCAGGGGCCGAGCGAGTAGAACCGTGCCACCTTCTACCCCGGCGGCAGCGCGGCCGCCACCGGCTCCGAAAACGCGCTCTCATTCCCCTCCTGGTCAACGGCGGTGACGACGTAATAGTACGTCTTGCCTGCAGCCACCTTGGCGTCGGAAAAAGTCTGCACAGGAATCGCTGCCGGCGTTAGCCGCGCGTAGCCTTCGCCCGCCTGTTCACTCCGATAGATGAGGTAACCGGCCAGGTCAGCCGCCGGGCTGGCGTCCCAGGTGAGAGCCACGCGGCCCGGGGTGGCGATGGCGACGAGTTCGGTAGGTGTCAGGGGCGGGAAGACGTCGCGTGGGGTAACGCTGACGGTAGCCGAGTCATCGCCCTCGACCCTATCGGTGCCAAACCGGGCCAGGGTGCGCACGCGGTAGTGGTAGGTCTCTCCGAAGCGGACGTCAGCGTCGTTGTAGCGGGTGGTCGGGGCGGTGCCGATGAGCTGGAAATTCTCGGCGGCACCCGCGCGGCGATAGATGTGGTAGCCGGCGATCGAAGCCAGCGGGGTGCCGCTGGTGGTGCGGGTGGGCGCAGCCCAGAGCAGTTCAATGGCGCGCTCCGTGACGCGCGCTTCAAGCTGTGCGATGGGCTCAGGCACGGGGTGAACGCGCAGGGCCACCAGGTTGGAAAACCCGGCGGCCTGCTCCTTCCGGTTCAAGGCCTTCACGCCGTAGACCGCATAACGGCCGGCGTGCTCAGCCAGGCGCTGGGGCCCGAGCAGGTCAACAAACTCGACCATGCCGTCGGGCGCGACGCTGGCGAGCACGTCTTCGGGAATCTGATGAGCGGAGCGGGCTTCCGCTGCGAACCGCTCGGGCAACTGCCCGAGGCTATCGGTGAACCAGCGGAAGACCTGGGCGCGCTGGCGGCCAGTGATGCGCGTGCCGTCGCTATTCAGCACCGGTAGCGACCAGCGCAATACCACCCGCTCGCCTCGCTGTTCGGCCACGAGATCGCGCGCGGGGGCTGGAATCTTCGGCGTCGGAGGAACCGGCGGTCCCGGAACGCCGCAGGAGGAAAGGAGAACGGAAAACAGAAAACAGGACACTACCCAGCGTCGGCGGCGAGTCAGAGAAGGAGCACGTGAGGGCGGCGAAGACAACCAAGGCTCCGCAGGCTAGTGCCGTTCCAACTGGTTATGGCTAGGCGCAATCGAATTCATGCTCAATGACCTCTCGTGCACGGACTGGGTGCCTCGAGCTCGGAAATGTGGGAACGGCACTAGAGGATGTAGCGGCTCAGGTCTTGATCTTTGGCGATGTCGGCCAGCATCTTGTGCACGTAGGCGGCGTCAATCTTGACGTGCTTGCGTTTCAGGTCAGGGGCCTCAAAGGAAAGTTCGTCCAGCAGCTTTTCCATCACGGTGAACAGCCGCCGGGCGCCGATGTTCTCGGTGCTCTCGTTGACGCTGGCGGCATAGCCGGCGATCTCGTCGATGGCCTCATCGCTAAAGGTGAGCCGGATCCCCTCGGTTTCCAGCAGCGCCATGTACTGGCGCACCAGAGCGTTCTTCGGCTCACGCAGGATGCGCACGAACTCTGCAGCGCCCAGCGAGTGCAGCTCCACGCGGATGGGGAAGCGGCCCTGCAATTCCGGGATGAGGTCAGAGGGCTTGGTGACGTGGAAGGCGCCGGCGGCGATGAACAGGATGTGGTCGGTGCGCACCATGCCGTGACGCGTATTGACGCTGGTGCCTTCCACGATGGGCAGGATGTCGCGCTGCACCCCTTCGCGGCTGACGTCGGGCCCGTGGCCGGACTCCCGCCCCGCAATCTTGTCGATCTCGTCGATGAAGACGATGCCCGACTGCTCGACGCGGCTGATGGCGGTGCGGTTCACTTGCTCCATGTCGATCAGGCGGTTCTCTTCTTCCTGCACGAGATACTCCCACGCCTCAGAAACCTTCATGCGGCGCTTCTTTTTCTGCTGGCCGAAGAGCCCAGGGAGGACGTCCTTGATGTTGACATCCATCTCCTCCACGCCGGCCGAGGAGATGATCTCGAAGGCGGGGAAGCTGCGCTCGCGTACCTCGACCTCCACCAGCTTGTCGTCCAGGCGCCCTTCGCGCAACTGAGCGCGGAGCTTTTCTCGAGTGCGGTTGAACTGCTCAAGCTGCTGGGAGTAATCCTGTTCGGAGGGAGGTGGGGGCGCCGCGGGCAGCAGCAAGTCGAGCAAGCGCTCCTCGGCGTTCATCTCCGCGCGTTCGGCGACTTCCTCGAGTTTTTCCTCGCGCACCATTTCGATGGCGACGTCGAGCAGGTCGCGGATCATCGACTCGACATCGCGGCCGACGTAGCCCACCTCGGTGTACTTGGAAGCTTCGACTTTCAGGAACGGGGCGCCCGCCAGCCGTGCCAGCCGCCGCGCTATCTCGGTCTTGCCCACCCCGGTGGGACCGATCATCAGGATGTTTTTGGGCAGGACTTCCTCGCCGATTTCGGGGTCGAGTTTCTGGCGGCGGATGCGGTTGCGCAAGGCGATAGCGACGGCGCGCTTGGCCTGCTGCTGGCTGATGATGTACTTGTCGAGTTCGGCGACGATCTGGCGGGGCGTCAGCTCACCGGCGAGCGCCGCCGGCGCCGCAATCTCCGGCTCCGGCTCGCCCACTTTCCCGGGAAGGTAGATGGTCATCGTCCCTGTCACCTACCTGCCTGCCCGTCCGCAGGCAGGCCCAGAAGGTCAAGGCGGCCTCCGCCGCCTCGAACCGATTATAGCACGCTCGTCTGCCGTGGCCGTGGTTAGAGTTCTTCGATGACGAAGTTGGTGTTGGTGAAGACGCAGATGTTGGCCGCGATTTGCATGGCCTCCTGGGCGATGTCGCGGGCGGAGAGCTTGGTGTGCTTGGCCAGCGCCCGGGCGGCGGCCAGGGCATAGGGCCCGCCGGAGCCGATAGCGCAGAGACCGTCGTCGGGCTCGATGATGTCGCCGTTGCCGGAAAGCAGGAAGGTGTTTTTGGTATCGGCGACCACGAGCAGGGCATCCAGGTGGCGCAGGACGCGGTCGGTGCGCCACTCCTTAGCCAACTCGACGGCGGCGCGCGGCAGGTTGCCGTGGTACTCCTGGAGCTTGCCCTCGAAGCGCGCAAACAGCGACAGGGCGTCGGCGGTGGCGCCGGCAAAACCGGCCAGGATTTTGTCGTTGTACAGCCGGCGAATCTTTTTGGCGCCCTGCTTGAAGATGGTGTCGCCGATGCTGACCTGGCCGTCACCAGCAAAGACGACTTTGACGTCG
Organism: Terriglobia bacterium; assembly: GCA_046758465.1. Classification (GTDB taxonomy): domain Bacteria; phylum Acidobacteriota; class Terriglobia; order Acidiferrales; family 2-02-FULL-67-57; genus JBHIAG01. The sequence continues at coordinate 15,741 of JBHIAG010000029.1, forward strand.
CGCCGCACGCAAAGGACGGTGGTGCCGTGGGACGTCTGGCGAGATTTCCTCACTGGTTCTACTCCCGCCGGTGATTATAGCATCTCGCTCGTACGGAGCCCGTACTTCAGTAAAGGTAGGGGAAGAGGCGCCAGGTGCGGCGGCGGTAGACGTCAAACTCCGCCCCGAAGTGCTCGCCCAGCAACTTCTCCTCCTGCCGAATCCGCGCCAGCACAAAGATGGTGCCGAGGACAACCAACGGAACCGTGAGCCAACTGCGAAATACCAAGGCCACGCCCGACATGGCGAGCATGCCCCCCCAGGTAGAGGGGGTGGCGGACGAGGCTGTACATGCCGCTCTGGACGAGTTGGTGATTTTCCTGCAGGGTGATGTAGCCGCTGAACTGCTTGCCCAGCGTCCGCAACGCCACCAGCCGCACCGTGGAGCCGGCTACGTGGAGCACCAGGCCGGCATAGCGCAGGGCATCGGCCTCGGCGAAGACCAACATTCCCCGGCGGTCGCCATAGGGCAGGAACCAAACCACAAACAGCATGAGTGGCATGAGTACGGGCAGCAGCCAGCGCTGCCGGCCTACCGGCCGTTGCCCTTTGCGAAAAAACTGCAGGTCCGGCAAGCACACCAGGGCGACCACGCCACCCAGCACACCCACCGCAACCAGCCCGGCCCGCGCCGGCTGGGCGAAAAAGCTGCCCAGATCATCCAGGCCTCAACCGAAGAAGAGAGGAGCCCAGAAGATGGCAAGTTGCGCCAGCAGTCCAACCGCGACCTTTTTCCTCCTATCCATGCCAGTGGTCCCCGGGTTCATTGTGAAGTTAACTATAGTTAATATAATAGATTAGCCTCAGTTAAGAAGAGATGTCAAGCATAAAGGGGGCGGGTGCTACCGCGGGGGGCGTTCAATCCTGGTCGTCCTTTTTCTTTTTCTTCTTTTTCTGTTTCTTGGCAATTTTGCGCCAGATGTCTTCCAGCGACTCGCGCGTGTACAATTCCTCGGAGATGTTGCTGTTGTATTCCACCTTGCTCAGAAAGGCCTCGAAGGTACGGCGACCAGCACGTTCGCCGGTAATCTGGCGCGCGGTGCGCACGCCCTGGATGTTGAGGTAGGTGCCGTAGTATTCGGTTACCGGCACCACTTCCCCGGTCAACTCGTCGCGTTCGCGGTAGCGGAGCTGGGCCGGCAGGTGGGTCTGGGCGTCGAGGTAGAAGATGTAGCTCTCGTTCTCGGCATCTACCATCTCGACAATGTCCACGCGGCGGTTGCTGATGAACTCCGAGCCCAGATAGTAGAATTGAACACCAGGCTCGGTGCGGCGCCGCCGGAGAAGAATGTCAATGTCATGCTTGAGGCTCTCGTGGAAATCGGTGATGGACTGGGGCGTTTGTTCGCGGATGCCCTGCGGGTCAAGTTCCCAGCCCTCCTCGCCGTTGTTGACGTAGATGATGTTGCGCCGCTTGCCATACTCGCGCCGCCACTTGTCGGGCAGCTTGAAGTACTCGATAAAGACCTGACCCGGGCTGGCGAGCTGCCCGCGACTGAAGCCGTAGATGCGCCCCTCGCGCACGATTTCGGTGACGTCGAGGAAGGCTTGCCCGCCCAGCGCCTCGATGGCCTGTTCGATGAGTGCGCGACCCTTGTTGGGCGGTGGGGCTTTGGCTTCCTGGGCCCCGCAGAGCAGGGCGCTCGCCACAAATAGAAGCGTCGCCAGCGCGATTTCCGCTGCCTGCTTGGGCAATGTTTCGATCTTCACCATTGGCCGCTCACGTCTGAGGATTAAGGTAGGGCAAGCCGCCTTATGCGGCCAGGGGCACGCCCTGGCCCTACCTCGCTTATCCCACCAGCACCGCGCCGCCGTTGACGTTGACTATCTCGCCCGTCATAAACGTGGCCAGGTCGGAAGCGAGAAACAAGATCGGCCCGGCAATTTCCTCCGGCCGCGCCACGCGCCTCAGCGGAATCTGCCCCCGCACCCAGCGCCGCTCGGCCGCCCGGCGCAGTAGGGGGCGCGACATCTCCGTGTCCACCCAGCCCGGGGCCACGCAGTTCACCAGAATATGATAGGGCGCAAGTTCTGTCGAGAGCCCCTTGACCAGGCTGATGATAGCACCCTTGCTGGCGGCGTAGTGGTCGTGGAAGGCCTCGCCGCGCTGCCCGGCGGTGGAAGAGAGGGCAATGATGCGGGCGGGGCGGCGGAAGCGCCGAAACTGCCGCTTCATTGCGGGCACGGCATAGCGGATGACGCTGTAAACACTCTTCAGGTTGACGGCCATCATCTCATCCCAGTCGCGCTCGCTCAGCTTCTCAATCGGGATGTCCTCGACGTTCCAGATGCCGGCGTTGGCCACCAGGATGTCCAGGCGGCGGAAGCGGCGGAGCGCCCTCTGGATGAGATGCCGGGCATCGGCCAGGCGACTCAAGTCGGCGCGGACGGCGATGACCTCGATCCCGCGCGCCCCCTGGGCGGGCTGGCGGGACGCCTGCCGGGCCACCGCTTGGGCGGCACGGCGCTGGCGGTGGTAGCTGAAGACAACGTGGGCGCCGGCGGCGGCAAAGAGTTTGACGGTGGCGGCACCGATGCCGCGCGAGCCGCCGGTTACGACCGCTACCTGCCCTGCTAGGCTAATCATCGCCCCTCCTCAAGCCTTTTCTCCTGGCACACAAGGTCACCCCCCGGGGGGGTAGCGCAAGCCGCATAATTTATTGAAAATACGCATCTTATCGCTTTAGACTAGTCGCGACTAGTCAAGCTAAGTTATTGAAAATTCAGCATATTCCTTCCTTGACTAATCCCCCAGCTACCTAGCCTTCCTCCCGGCCCCCAATTCCTTACCGCATTTCGCCCCCTGTGTCTAAGAACGATGAACATTTTGCACACCGTGAGAATGCTGAACACCGTGAGAATTTTGAGAATCTTTCCCAAAATGGAATCGGCCCCGCTACACCCGTGAGCCCGAGAGCAACGAGATCAGAGCGAAGATGGCTCGCTGGCTGCGACGACCCGCGCTGCCTCCACCGGTGCCAGCTCGCGGGCCGCCAGTGCCCGTTTCATTTCGCCGACCAGATAGAGCGAGCCGGTGACGAAGACCATGTCAGCGGGCCCGGAGCGGGCGAGGGCGCAGGCGCGGGCCAAGGCGCGCTCCGGCTCCGGCTCAACCACGACATTCGCATGGAGCGTCCGCGCCAAGCGGGCGAGCGCGGCGGCACTGGCCGCACGGGGCGAGCGGACCTGGGTGAGGATGAGGGAGGCGGCGCGAGGGAAAATCAGGTCGGCGATTTCCTCGATCGCTTTGTCCCGCATGCTGGCGAAGACCAGGTGGATGTTTCGCCCGCGGCAGTGCTCGTCCCAGAACCGCAGCAGCTCGCGCATGGCCGCGGGATTGTGGGCGCCGTCGAGAAAAACCTCCGGCGCGCGCGCCACATGCTCCAGCCGTCCGGGCCAGTTGACTTCGGCGATGCCGCGGGCGATGGCTGCGGGCGGCACGTGCATGCCCTGCGTGGTGAGCAGCCGCGCCGCCGCCACCGCCGTAGCGGCATTGCGGACTTGCACGCGCCCGCGCAAGGCCGGGGCGAGCCACAAGCGAAACCCGGCGTCAGCGACGAGCTCAAACTCATAGCGACCCAGATCAACCGCTCGGAGCTTTTCGACGCAACAGGTAGCGTCGAGCTCGACCAGCGGAGCTCCCACCTCGGCGGCGCGCGCGCGGATGATGCGTTGCGCTACGCGATGCTCGGCCGCCGACACCACCGGCACACCCGGCTTGAGGATGCCCGCCTTCTCGCCCGCAATCTGTTCGAGGGAATGGCCGAGGAAGCGTTCGTGGTCAAAGTCAATCTGCGTGATGACCGCAACCCGCGGTGTGACGACGTTGGTGGCATCGAGCCGTCCCCCCATCCCCGCTTCCAGCACCGCCACCTCAACTCCGGCCTGCTGAAAGTGCCAGAAGGCCATCGCCGTCAGGGTCTCGAAGTAGCTGGGATGGTCAGGCAGGGCGCCGCGGGCGAGCAGGGCTTCCCCTTCTCGCTCGACAGCAGTAAAGGCGGCCGCAAAGTCGGGGTCGGCAATCTGGGCGCCGTTGACCTGGATGCGCTCGTTCATGCGCACCAGATGCGGCGAGGTGTAGAGGCCGGTGCGATAGCCCGCCGCGCGCAGAAGCGAGGCCAGCAGCGCCGCCACCGAGCCCTTGCCGTTGGTGCCGGCGATATGGACGCTCGCAAAACTCCGCTCGGGATGGCTGAGCCGTCCGAGGACGGCGCGGATATTGTTCAGGTCCCACTTCAGTCCCGAACGTTCGGGACGGCCTTCGTGCCCGAGCCACAGCAGGTGCTGCACCGCATCCTCGTAGGTAAACGGCATGGGAAAGACGGTCAGGGCAAGGCGGGGCCGGGTGGGGCCTCGCGGCCCGGGCGGGCGGGCTTGGCCGGAGCCGGTGGCGGCGCACAAAAGTCCAGGGCGTGCGTCAGGTAATTCTTCAACTCCTTGCGGTGGACGACGGCGTCGAGGAAGCCGTGTTCCAGCAGGAACTCGGTACGCTGGAAGCCCTGGGGGAGTTTCTGGCGGATGGTCTGCTCGATGACGCGCGGGCCGGCAAAGCCGATGAGGGCGCCCGGCTCGGCGATGTTCAGGTCGCCCAGCATGGCGTAGCAGGCGGTGACGCCGCCGGTGGTGGGGTTGGTGAGCACGCTGAGGTAGGGGACGCGGGCCGCGTCCAGCCGCGCCAGCGCTGCGGAGATTTTCACCATCTGCATCAGGCTGATGACGCCCTCCATCATGCGCGCGCCGCCCGAGCAGGAGACGATGATGAGCGGCCGGCGCTTCTCGCAGGCGCGTTCGACCGCCCGCGTCACTTTCTCTCCCACCACCGCCCCCATCGAGCCGCCGATGAAGCCGAACTCCATCGCCCCGATCTGGAGCGGGTGGCCCGCGAGCCTGCCTTCGCCGAAGATGATGGCGTCGGCGAGCCCGGTGCCCTGGCGCGCGGTGCGCAGCCGTTCGCCGTAGGGCTTGATGTCAACGAACTTCAGCGGGTCATTCGAGGCGAGCGCGGCGTCGTGTTCGCTCCAGTCGCCGTTATCGAACAGCAGCTTGAGCCGCTCGCGGGCGCTGATGCGGTAGTGGTGTTGGCAGTGCGGGCAGACGTTCAGGTTGGCCTCGAGGTCTTTCTTCCAGACCGTGCGGCGGCAGCCGTCACACTTCTGCCACAGACCTTCGGCCTTGACCCCACGCTCCAGCGCGGGTGGCGGCGCCTCGATGCCCTTCTTCTCGCGGCGAAACCAAACCATAGGAAGCTCTCAGCGTTCAGCTATCAGTATTCGATGCCGCGCTGCGCGACGATACCCTGCTGGTAGGGATGCTTGACCTCGCGCATCTCCGTGACCAGGTCGGCCCGCGCGACGAGCTCGCGCGCGGCGTTGCGCCCAGTCAAGATCAGGTGCACCGCCTCCGGCTTCTTCTCCAGGGCTTCGACGACGGGCGCGACCCCAATCAGCCCGTAGCTGATGGCGTAGTTGATTTCGTCGAGGATAATCATATCGTATTCGCCGGAGAAAATCTTCTCGCGGGCGAAGGCCCAGGCTTCCTCGGCGGCCTGCTTGTCGGCCGGGTCAATCTCGCCGCCCAGCTTGACGAAGCCCCGCCCCATGGGCTTGATGGTGAACTTGTCTTCGCCCAGCAGCTTGGCCGCGTCGAGTTCGCCGTAGTGCCAGGAGCCTTTGATGAACTGCACCATCAGCACCCGCAGGCCGCTGCCCACGGCCCGCAACGCCAGCCCCAGCGCCGCCGTGGTCTTCCCCTTGCCCGCCCCGGTATGCACGATAACCAATCCCTTTTTCTTCTCTTCAGCCATCTGAGCCATCCGCACCGAGCCCCGTGCCTGCCCCGTATTTTTCGGCGGGGGCACCTGCCACGGGGAGTCCCCTGCACGCAATCCCCGCCAGCGAAACGAGCCACTTTACTTGGGGTAGGGGTGGTGGTGCAAGCGGGCGAA